>CADCGZ010000035.1 GCA_902801025.1 uncultured bacterium
CATTCCGAACACGGAAGTCAAGGGCTCCATCGCCGAGGGTAGTGCGTCTCCCGGACGTGCGAGAGTAGGACGTCGCCAGCTTTTTTTGTCTTCAGGGTCTGACCCTAAATCTTTCATCGTGCGGCCATTACAATGTATACCTGGCGAGTCGGGCTGTCATGTTCCTGATCTGCGGAACTCGCGCATCGACATCCCGAAGCGCTTGTGGAACAGTCTCTTCAGGTTGTCGGGATCGTTGAAGCCGCAGTCGCGCCCTATCTGAAGAATAGTGCGGTCCGTTTCCTTGAGCTGGCGCCGCACCTCGGCAAACCGGACGTCGAGTATGTCTTCGAGGATTGATTTTCCGGCGACCTGCCGAAAGCGAAGGTCGAGCAGACTCCGCGACACTCCGACATGCGAGACAACGTCCGCCGGCTTTATGCCATCGCATGCCCGTTCTGCAATGTATGCGCGGGCGTTTTCGACGAGTGCCGTCGCAGGGGGGATGTGGGCGGAGGACGCTCTTTCGAAAAGATGCGTTCCGCCCACGCGGATTGTCTGCTGCTGCGGGTGTTTGTTGTGAAGGAGCAGATCAAGCGTCTTTGCCGCCTGATAGCCCAGATCGCGGAAAGGGAGCCTTAGGCTCGAGAGCTGCGGATTGGTATTGCTCCAGATGAGGGGATCGTTGTCGCAGCCGATTACCGCAACCTGACTCGGAACCTTGAGCCCGAGCTTTCCGCACTTCGTCAGCACGTCTCTTGCAAACAGGTCGTTCGCTCCGAATATGGCGGCCGGCTTTGGAAGGCCGCTGAGCCACTCCATAAGTTTGTCATGCGCAATCATAGGTTGGCTGTCGTCAAGCGGCGCCTGTTCTGATGAATCTTCCGGGAATGCGAAGACAGCGGCTTTGCGCGGCAGGACGGATCGGAAGCCCTTCTCCCGCTCTATCGACCATGGGCAGCGAATCGGCCCATGCACGAAGCCGTATGACGCGAAATTGCCAAGCGAGTTGAAGTAACGAGCGGCATCCTTCCCTACGGATACGCTGTCTATGAGCATTGACCTACAGCGTGGGCACTTGGCGAACGCATGGGCGATGCGGTCGTTGGTTACCACGACCTTGAGCTGGTTGCTGTCGTTGAGGAGGGTGTCGATAAGCCAGTTGGCGTTGCTGGATATTGCAAGAATAAGACCATTGGCGTTCTTTATTGCGTCTTCGAACAGGCCGTTGGATATGTCGGAGCGGTTGTTTATGATCTTCAGGGCCCAGTGAGTATGGCTATTGGCATAGTCGAAGACCCCGGACAGTTCTTCGCGTCCGTCGCTTCCATTTGTCGGTATCGCAACCACGACATTTGAGATTGGATATTCCATAGTGCATATTATACCATATTTGTGCTAAGTGCCGTGTTTATTTTGTTTGATGTGCAGTGTATTTAGCTTGCGCACCATTACTTAAAATGTTACACTTACAAAGTCCGTAAGAAAGAAAGAAGGGAGGCAATGCCATGACGAATGCAGTTCTTCAGGGAAAGCTTTATGCGGGAAACATGCATGTCCGATTTGATGAGGGGGAAGACGCACCGGCGGCAACGCCAAATGGGTTTGCGTGTGCGTGTGCGAAAATAGCCACTGCCGGGTTTGCCGTACTGCTGTGTGGAGCTGCAATGGGAGCTGACTACCATTGGACCGGGGCGGCGGGCGACCATCTGTGGTCCACCGCCGGCAACTGGACGGATTCGAGCGGCAACGCCGTTGCCGCGCCTACGCCCGACACGGCCTACACATACAACTTCACGCAGTCCGCTTTCGCGGACAAAGCCTTCAGCCTGGTGGTGACGCAGGACATCAACGTGGTGTTCGGAACAGCCGTCGCGGTCCATGGCGCCGGCAGTTCCGCAGAAACGACGGACGTGACGTTCGTCTCGGCGAAAGGATGTACGCTGTCTACGCCTGCGACCGACGGCATGACCTTCTACCTGCGCAGCAACTCGCGTCTGACGCTGGAGACGGACATGTCGGCCGACAAGAGCAGCAAGGACATCAACAAGAGCGGGGAAGGGGAACTGGTCTTCAACCTGAAGGCCCCCAACGCGGCCCTGCGCAACGTCCGCATCAAGGGCGGACTGTACCGGATCGCGGCAACGGGCGCACAGCCGTTGATTCGAGTCGCATTTGACACGTCTGCGACGGAATCCACCGGGGGCGTGTTTGAAAACGACAAGTCAGGGATGACGCTCGGCGGCATCTTCATCGGCTCGCTTTCGGGCAGTTGGCAAAGCATCGGGCGCGTAGACATGAACGGCACGATGCTGAACGTTGGCGACGCTAGCAACACCACGAGCACAAACTTCCTGCCGATGCCGGTATTTGCGGATGGTGGCAAGCTGACGCTCCAGAACGAGCGGCGGATGTACCTCGAAGGGCTGCCGCTGGGCGGAACGTTGGCTGTCGATCGGGCGGACGCGCAGGTCGTCGCGCGGCGCACCGCCGTCCGCTGGCTGTTCGAAGACGCCGGCAATCCGCTGAAAGACACGGTTGGTGCGGGAGAGCGGGTGCTGGCGCCGAACGGCCTGCCGGAGGTCGTCTCGGATCCCATGCGCGGGAAGGTGCTGTCGACTTCCGGCGGCAAGTACCTTAAGGGACCGGACGCGAACGCGGGCTTCGCCGAGCTCCAGCCCCAGCCCACGAACAACCCCTATACGGTGGCGTTCTGGTTCAAGCCGGACTCCAAGTGCGACGATAAGGGCAAGATATTCTACTGGGGCGAGAACGCGAACGGAAAATCCGCCGCGCTGCGCCTCCACGACGATCAGGCCATGGGCCTCATGTTCACGGTCTGGGGCAACAACCGCTTTCTTGCGACCGCCGCCTCGCCGCGCAACGGCGAGTGGCACCACTTCGCCGTCACCTACAACGGACTCACACAGTTCCGCATCTACTACGACGGCAAGCAAGTGGATACGTTTACGAGCGATATCTACTATCCGCCGAACAAGAACTTCTACGTCGGAAGCATCCACGGCGGCTGGGTGTCGGACGGCGCGAACCCGTACACGGGCCTGCTGGACGACTTCCTCATCGGCTCGTACGAGCTCCCGGCGGAAAGCATCAAGAAGCTGGTTGACGACGGGCTGGCGACGACGATCTCGGCCGGCTCCGTGGAGGCGAAAAGCGCGGGCGAAGTGGCGTTCGCGAAGAAAAACGCGAATCTGGCGCGGCTTTCCGGCAACGCGCTCGCGGGCGGCGTGACGCTTCAGGCCGAGGGCACGACGCTGACGGTGGGCGCGGAAGGGACGGTCGGCGACGATCTGTTCAAGGGGAAGATCGGCGGGGCTGCCACGGCGCTCGTGAAGGAAGGCGCGGACTATGCGCTGGAACTGTCCGGCCCGGCGGCGGCTGTCACGAACGTGACGGTGAAGGAGGGGACGCTCACGCTTCGCCGCCCGCTGGCCCGTAAAGGACTCGTTGTCTGGTATCCGTTCGACGAGAATCGGGATTTGGGACTGGACGCCGGTCCTGCGCGTCTGCCACTATTCAAGGAAGGTGCCGGCATGCTCTCTACGGTAGCGGACGGCGCTTCAGGATCTGCGCTAAAATTCCCAGGCGGCACCTATATCCACTCCAGGACGGAGTTTGCGCCGCCTTCGTTCCCGCGCGGCGTCGCACCGTACACCATATCCGTGTGGATTCGCCCGACGGCGGAGGCCTGCGCCGGGACGGTGCCGATCTGCTGCTGGGGGGCGAATAGCACTCGGCAGCTCTCAATGCTGCGGTTCGATTCGACGTCGAGCATCGTCTTCACGAACTGGGGAGCTGGCGACGATGCGGTCGCGACCGGACTGGACTCCCTGTGCGACGGCGGCTGGCACCATGTCGTGGCCACCTACGACGGCAGCACGAAGAAGCTCTACTTCGACGGCGTGGAGAAGGCGTCCAAGGGCAACATCACGCTGAACGTGGGGGCGGGCAGTTCGATCCAGCTCGGGCATTGCTCCGTCGGTTCCCGCGCGGACCAGTACTACGCGGGCGACATGGACGAGTTTATGGTGCTGGACTATGCGTGGTCCGCGGCCGAAACGGCGGCGGAATACGCCCGCAGGCCGGCGGCGGCCGTGGCGGCGGAATCGCTTCTGCCGGAGCCGGCGGCGCACTGGACGTTCGACGATGAGGCTAATCCCGGCGCGGACAGCTCGGCGAACGGCCTGACGCTCACGAAGTCGTCCGGCGAAGTGACGCTGGTGGAGGGCGAGGCGATCTGCGGCAAGGCGGCCCGGTTCTCGTCCGCGAGCGGCTTCTTCAAGCTCGACGAGTTTCCGTCCGCCATTCCGTCGTCATCGAATGCTGTCACGTTCATTGTCCGCTATCGGCCGGACAAGACGCAGAATGGGACTTATTACCCTGGCATTGTAATGTGGGGCGATACGGCAGGCTGGAACGTGGGAAAGCTGGTCAAGATCAGTACCGAGAAAGATACACCCGCTTCCATCAGGTTGACCATAGGCGGCCAAAACTATGCTCCTGGCGGTTTCTACCGTACGGACATGGGGACGGAGCGTTCGCGTTGGATAACCATGGCCTTCGTTTGCTCGCCGAAGATAGATGAGGCGGGTAAGAGTTGTGTGAAATTGTACGTGGATGGCGAGTATGTCGAGCAGAGAGATTCTGTCGTCAATGTCACCGCCCAGGAATTCTCCATCGGATCGAACTACGGCGGCACGCAGAACTTCTACGGGCTGATCGACGACGTGCAGATCTACGACTCTGCGCTGTCGTCGGGCCAGATTCGGCTGATCGCCGAGCAGTTGGAGGCGAGCAAGGGAGTTGCCGGAGGCGCGTCCGCGCCTGCATCGACGCTACTCCGCGAGCCGCCCGTGGCGGTCGCTTCCGGCGCAACGCTGAGGGTGGCGTCCGCAGAGCGGTTCGCCGCGCTGTCGGGCGCGGGGACGGTGGAGGTCTCATCGCTCGCGTCGCTCACCGTCGGCGACATGCGCGGCTTTTCCGGCAGCCTGACCGGTCATGGCACGGTCACCGTCGAAAAGGGCTGGACGCTCGACAGGAGCCGCGTCTCAGTGGCCCCTACGCTGAAAGTCCACGCCCCAGGCTCCGGCTTGAGGATCATCATCCGGTGAGAACATGCGAAGGAGAGAACCGATGGGGACGAAGAAGAAAGTCATCGCGTACTTGGCGGTGCTGGGTCTGGCGGTGGCCGCTGTTGCCGCGCCGCAGGATGGACGCAAGCTCGTGTGGAGCGACGAGTTCGGCGGCTCGTCGCTCGACGCGACGAAGTGGAAATTCCATGCGACGATGAACTCTGACGACTGCGTGTACACGAACGATTCGCGTACCGCGCGGGTTGAGGACGGATGCCTGCATCTGCTCGTTGTGCCGTCCGGGGACCCCGCCAAGCCGCAGATGCTGCCGCGGGGCGTTTCGACGCGGGACAAAATGGCGTTCAGGTACGGGTATCTGGAGATGCGGGCGCGTGTGCCGTTCAGGCATGGCGCGTGGCCGAGCTTCTGGATGACTGTTCAGCCAGGACTGAGGAAGGCCGCGTGGGGATCCGAGGTGGACATTTTCGAGGTGTTCTCGTCCACAAACGCCGTCGTCGCGAACCTGCACAAGTGGGCCGGCCAAAAGGGCCATTTCATGCTGCCGGGCGGAGAAGGCAGCCTCAAGCGCGCGTATTTCTTCAAGGACTGCTCCAAGCTGAACGACGAGTTCCACGTGTATGGCTTCGAGTGGACTCCGAAGGAGATGTCGTTCTACGTGGACGGCGAAAAGTACGCGACTTTCCCGATTGACGAGGCTCACGACTACTGTCCGAATGCCGCGCTTGGCATGGCCGGGCACCACGACTTCCACAACATCAACATCAACAACGAGATATTCACGCCTGGCCACGGATGGTGTCCGCCGGAAAAGCGCATCACGGCGAACGACAGGCTGCCAATCGAGTATTGGATTGACTGGGTACGGCTTTATCAAAAAGACGGCGAGCTAATTCGCCTCCCAGAGCTGGAGAAAGGGAAGGAAGCAAAAGGGTCTGAGCTTATTGATACAGTAGCTGTGATACAGTAGTTCGGTTGTGCGACAAGAGAGAAAAGGGAAAGATTTTGGCGATGCCACTCAAGCGCCGCGAGCTGTGGCCGTAACCGGATGCGGTGAAGGTGTGAATATGGTATAATCATGCGACAAGGATCGCTATGATAACGAAGAGCGAATTGGAAAAACTGCTTGCGTCTACGGAGACGTACTGTGTCGAACGAACCAAGTCCACAACTGATAAGGAGTGAATGATGGCAGAAGAAGAAAACAAAATCATCCTCCTCTGCGTCTCTGCGTTAAAATCACCACCACCCGTAAACTTCTCATAGACCGCCCTACAAGAACGGACACTCTGAATCATACATAAATCAATAAATCCATATTGAAGTGTGAGAGTGTGATGTGATATACTATAGGCCATGAGAACAACTTTAGACATCCCGGACACGATGTATCGGCGCATCAAGACTCGGACGGCCCAGGAGGGCAGTACCGTCCGCGCCATTACGCTGGTTCTTTACTCGCAGTGGCTTGGAGACGAGCCTCGCACTGAGGCCACACGGCAGGCAAGGAGCAGGAGACCAAAGACCCCATCATGGTTTGGAAGTGTCAAGGTCGATCCGAATCTGCCACACGACATGGCGTCCATTCGTGAAAGCATCGCCCGCCGGTACGGAGAATAAGCCATGACATTTGGACTGGATACATCCGTGGTGCTGCGGCTTCTTACTGGGCAGCCGCAGGAGCTTGCCGTCCATGCACTTGCTCGTTACCAAGAGGGAATTGCCAACGGGGATTCCTTTTATGTGAGTGATGTTGTAGCGTCCGAGGCGTACTATGCGATTCAGCATCATTACGGCAAGACCAAGGAAGAGGCACTGTCGGCGTTGAAGGATTTCTCGTCTGGAGAAGGGATTTCGTTTTCGCAGAATTTCGCCGCGTCGATCAACACGCCGAACATCCATAAGGTGAATCCTGGATTTGTCGATCGGATGCTTGCTTCTGGCTATAGGGAACAGGGACAAATTACGCTTTCGTGT
The DNA here is from genome assembly GCA_902801025.1 of uncultured bacterium. GTDB lineage: Bacteria > Verrucomicrobiota > Kiritimatiellia > RFP12 > UBA1067 > UBA1067. The sequence goes on from CADCGZ010000035.1 coordinate 7,068, forward strand.
GAAAAGTCGTTCAGACGCCTTGCGGATACAGAGGTGATTTCATAGGAGTAGAAGCTAAAAATGGGTAAACTCCAGCAAAATGAAGCATTGCGTGTCGTAGCAGATATATGGTAAAATTCTTATCATGAAAATCTGTGAAGTAGTGTCGCAATTGAGACGGTCGTGGTGACGGAGGGGAAATGACTGTTTTCGCATCTGCGGTCCTGTCGCTTTGGTCGGCATTCGCAACGCCGCCTGAATCGGCTCGCCCGTGGTGCTATTGGTGGTGGGTCAACGGACATACTGACCGCCAGACGATCACCGCCGACCTCGAATCGATGAAGCGCCTCGGTTTTGGCGGAATCCTCATGATCGACTCGCGCGGCTACTGGGAGAACGACGAGCATGTCGTCAATCCCAAGGCGGAGCTTGGCTGGGGCACCGAAGGATGGTACGACCTCGTGGAGTTCTCGATCCGCGAATGCGCCCGCCTCGGGCTTGAGTTCTCGATGAACGCGTCCGCAAGCGGCGGCACCCTGAATGGTTTCATCGACGGCAAGGAATACGAGGTGGACGTCATGAACCGCGATGAAGTGGTCGCGCACCTCGATCGCGCCGTCGGGCCGCTTCTGAAGCGCGTTCCAGATCTCGTCGGCAAGACCTTCACGCACATCTACTCCGTCAGCTACGAGGGAAGCGTCAAGACCGGCGGCAGCTGGAGTGCGATAAAAGACAACTTCTACGCGACGATGAAGGACTGGTCCCATAGTCATGGGCTCAAGGTCTTTTCCGAGTCGGGCGGGCCGTGGGCGTTCGGCGCAAAGGCGGCGAAGCTTGACTGCGACCAGCTTGATCTCCTTGCGCACAACGACTTCCCCCAGGGCGAGTTCTGGGTTCTCGACGGGTGCCTTGAGGGACCCGATGCGCGTAGGGCGAACAGAGGCGGACGCTTCTTCCAGCGCGCGGCAGTCCTTTCCGCTCGGCGCGAAGGCCGGCGCATCGTCTCCTTGGAGGCGTTCACCCACATGCTCCGCCATTGGTCCGTCGAACCCTCGACGCTTAAGCCGCTCGCCGACATTGCGTTCGCCGACGGCGCGAACCGTCTCGTCTGGCATACGTATTCGTGCTCGCCCGAGAAGTTTGGCGTTCCGGGTGCTGAGTACTTCGCCGGCACGCACATCAACCGCAACGTGACATGGCACGATGACGCGGTCGCGTTCATCAACTACCTCTGGCGCTGCCAGGCGATGCTGCAGCGCGGCGAATACGTCGACGACGGCGAATTCGTAAATGTCGCGACAAACTACCACGGGTGGGGTCGCTACCGCAAAGACGACAACGCGCAGTTCACGACGATCCACCGCCGCGAAGGAGACGCAGACTGGTTCTTCGTCGTCGGAGAGGGGAAAGGCGAAGTCGTTTTAAATGCATCGAGCAAAGGTCGGACAGTTGAAGTCTGGAATCCGGTGACAGTTGGTAGGGCGGGCTGTCCCCAGCCCGCCGCCTGCGCAGACGGCAAGACCAGAGTCTCGCTCGACCTTCCGGTCGGCGGCAGCGCGTTTGTCGTGTTTGCGCCGAGAGATCTTCAGACAGGATTTACAGGATTGACAGGATTGGGAAAATGCGATAATCATGCAAATCCTGTTAATCCTGTCAAAAACGCATATCCCGTCACCAATGCCTGGAACGTGTCGTTCGCGTACCACCGCGGCATATCCGCCGCGCCGCCTGCGCCTGTCACGATGGAGACGCTGCGCGACTGGACGAGCTTTGGCGAAGACGGCAAGGCGGCGAGCACGGAGCTCCGTTACTTCGCCGGCACCGCCACCTACCGCACGACGATATCGGGGAACGGGGAATGGGGAACGTATCCCCCGAGCGAAGCGAGCGCCGAAGGCGGCTCAATGCGGGGTGGGAACGGGGAATATATTTTGTCGCTCGGTGAGGTGCCCACTGGTCTTGCGCATGTCTTCGTCAATGGCGTCGACTGCGGCGTCGTGTGGTGTGCGCCGTGGGAGGCAGACGTTACTTCCGCGCTGCGCGAGGGCGAAAACGAGATCGAGATCCGCTACACGAACAACTGGTACAACCGACTCGTCGGCGACTGCTTCCTCCCGGCGGAAAATCGGGTCACGCGCTCTACGGTGCACTACTGGAGCGTTCCTCGCCGCAAGCCGGAAGGCCAGAGCCGCTGGCCGCTCCTGCCGACGATCCATTCCGGCCCTTCGGTTTCCGACAAGCTCCAGCCGTCCGGGCTTCTCGGCCCCGTCCGCCTTGTCGTTCGCGGCAAATGCGCCGCGACGCCTTGGATGGCGAGCGAGACGGGATCCGGCCAGTTCAACTGGAAATGGGCGCTCGACTTTGCGGACAGAACATTTTGCAAACACGAAACTAAAGGAGAAATGAAGTGACAGGAAGACGGGATTTTCTGATTGGATCTCTTGTTGCGGCCGGACTTGCCGGCTGCGCAGGCGTGTCCGGTGGCAGGCAGAAGGGCGGCGGGAAGGGCATCCTCTTCGGCGCGTGCCGCTCGTCCATCGAGGATGTCAAGATCATGCGCGATCTCGGCTACGATTTCTGGGAATGGAGCGCGGGCGCGGCGTTTGATCCCAATAAGGACGACACCTGGTGGCAGACGCAGAAGGAGGAAATCGCGAAGCGTCCGCTCCCCTTGAGGAGCTGCAACGGCTTCATCCCCGGCAAGTTCCGGCTGACGGGGCCGAACGCCGACCACGCTCCTGCGCTCGACTATGCCGAGAAGGTGCTGCGCCGTGCCGACGAGATAGGCGTGAAGACGGTTGTCTTCGGCTCGGGTGGCGCCAGGAACGTGCCAGGAGACTTCACGGGGAAGGACCGTCCCGATCTCGAGAAGGGTACGCGGCAATACGCCGAGTTCTGCCATGCGCTCGTAAAACGAGTGGCGGACCTGAAGACGACTGCGGTCGTGATCGAGCCGCTCAGGCCCAACGAGTCAAACATAATCAACTACGTCTTCCAGGGGCTCGCGATCTGCCGCGACGTCGATTCGCCGCGCCTCAGGCAGCTTGCCGACATCTTCCACATGATGATGGGCGGTGACCCGGCGACGGCAATCATTGAGGCGGGGCCGTTCCTGGCGCATTGCCACATCGCCGACTACGGCACACGCCAGTTTCCCGGGCACGACCCGCGCGAGACGCGCCGGCTTGCGCCATATTTTGACGCGCTTAAGACCATTGGCTACACTGGCGGCGTCAGCTGCGAGTGTGGCTGGGGAGACTCGAAGGATTTTGCAAAAAACGCAAAAACCGCAATTGAAACAATGAAAGGACTAGTCTGATGGAAAAGATAGATCGACGTGAATTCTGCAAGGGTGCCGCCGGCCTCGCTGGCATAATCGCCGCCGGATACGGCCCCTCGCTCTACGCCGCCGGTGCAAACGACAAGATACGCGTCGCCTGCGTCGGCTACTCCGACCGCTTTCGCGGCTCGCTCCTGCCGTGCTTCCTGCACCACAACAAGGAGCTGAACTTTGACATGGTCGCCGTCGCCGACCTCTGGAAAAAGCGCCTCTATGAGCACGCGAAGCCCGAGATGGAGGCGAAGCTCGGCCACGAGGTCGAGGCGTTCGGGAGCGACATCGCGCTCTACGAGGCCAAGGACCGCCTCGGGCTCGACGCGGTGATCATCTCGACCGCCGACTTCCAGCACGCCCAGCATGCCGTCCATGCGATCGAGGCGGGTTGCGACGCCTACTGCGAGAAGCCGATCGCCGAGGACATGTACTCCGCGAACATGCTTCTCGACGCCGTGAACGCGAAACGTGCGATGGGCGCGATGAAGCCGGGCGCAATCCTCCAGATCGGCTCCCAGCGCCGCTCTGGCAAGAAGTACATGGCCGCCAAGGATTTCATCAACTCCGGAAAGTTCGGCGACATCAGCTACGTGCATCTCACGTGGAACGTCAACCAGCCCAGGCGCTGGCGCCGCGACGAGAAGCTCATCGCCTCGCTCAAGAAAGAGGACGTCGACTGGAATATGTGGCTTCTCGACCGCGATCCGGCGGAGTATCCGTTCGATCCGCGCAAGTACCTCGAGTTCCGCCTTTTCTGGCCGTTCTCGTCGGGCGTCACGGGACAGTGGATGTGCCACCAGATCGACACGGTCGCCTGGTTCCTCGGACAGCCGTATCCGAAGACGGCGGTTTCGTCGGGCGGGCTCTACCAGTGGGTCGACGGGCGTCAGAGCTATGACACGTTCACGACGCTTCTCGAGTACGGCGAGTCTGGCGTGAAGGGCAAGGGCTTCCAGGTGATGTTCCAGTCGCACCAGACCAATTGCGCCGGCGGGTCGAATCCGAACCGCGAGTCGGCGGTCGAAAAGTATTTCGGCCCGAACGGCTGCATCGACCTCGGTTCTGGGTGCGTCACAAACGAGGGCGTCGAGCATGTGAAGCCGGCGAGCGAGCCGCTTCCGGCGCCGCAGGAGCAGGTTGTGGTTTCCGCAAACACGGGTGGAGACACTCTTACGTCGGCGCACATGCGCAACTGGATGGAGTGCGTTCGCGCCCGCAAGGATCCGAACGCTCCCGTCGAGGCGGGATACAGCCATGCCATCGCTCTCATCATGGCGAACGCCGCGCTCCGCACCGGCATGCGCGCCACGTTCGACGAGAAGACACGCCAGGTTCTCGCCGGCGGCAAGCCGTGGACCGGCTACAAGTCGACCCACGACGGCAACTGGTTCACTAATTTGTTTTGAATCGATTCGAACGACAGGGGCGGGTAATCAGAAATACCCGCCCTTGTCGATTATCTCGCTGATGGTGTCGCCCTGGCGGACCCACGAGAAGATGTCGACTTCGTTGCGCTCGATGCCCTCTGCGCGGAGCAGGACTTCGTAGGCGATCTCGCGCGGAATGCAGATTACGCCGTCGATGTCGCCCATGATGATGTCGCCGGGACGAACCGTCACCTTGCCGATCCTGACAGGCACCTGGTAGTGCGTTATCATGCAGCGGCCAAGCGAGCCGTTCGAGACGCGGTACTTGTAGAACACCGGGAACTTCTGCTCGAGGATCTGCTTCGTGTCGCGGATTCCGCCCGCGATTACAGCGCCGCGGATTCCCTTCGTCATCGCAGTTGCCGTCATGACGCCGCCCCAAAGCGACGCCTCCACGTCGTCCGACGTGTCCCACACGACGACACCGTTCGGCTTGAAATCGTCGAGCATTTGCGCACGGAACGTCATCTCGCCCTCGATCATGCAATTGGGCGCGGACTTCACGGTGAACGCCTCGCCGCAGACGACCATCTCGTCTCTGAGCGGCATTATCTCGTGTGGCAGATTTTGGTCGAGAAGGCATGCCTCGCGCATGACGTCGTTGACGCAGCCAGTGTAGAGCTTCTCGAAACGTTCGCAGAGCTCCTTTACCGGAATCGGGAATTCGTTTGTCGGCACACTCTGGCGTTTCGCGATGAGCTTGTCGAGTTTCATAAGGCCCGCTTCCTTGGCCTTGGTGCGCATATCTGCTAGTGATGGCATTTTATCATTCCTTTCTTAATTTTGATTAACTCCGATTGTGTCCGAAGGCTCCACTAACGTTTCACCATCCTGGGGATTGCCGAAACGCTATAAAGTGCCGAAACGGTAGTGTAGGCTTTTTGACAATCATCGGAGTTCCTTTCATGAACGAAAATATTGTCTCCGTCTCGCAATGGCGATTACGACTGCTCCAACGATGTAGAACGCCGCGAGCGAGGCGAGCGCGGCTGTCGACGAGAAAGCGTCCTTCACGAGCCCAAGCACGACCGGCGACGTTGAGCCGAAGACGAACGCGCATGAAAGCATCAGCCCAGCGCCCGATGCGTGGTAGCGCTGCGGTATTAGGTCGAAGAGCGACGCCATTAGGTTCGAGTCGTAGACGCCGCGGAACACGCCGAAGAGTGCCATCGCGACGCCGCACGTGAGAAGCGACGGCGCGTAAGCCATCCAGACGATGAACGGCACGGCGAGGGCGAGACCGGCGATGTTCGTCTCCATTCGCACCGATGGCCGTGTCTTTGCAAGCTTGTCGGAAATCCTGCCGCCAAGCGTCACGCCGACGAACGCGCCGATGTAGTGCCATAGGACGGCGTTCAGCGCGGCGGAACCCTTTGCGACTCCAAACGACTCGGAGAGGTGGCTCGGCATCCAGGTCTTGAAGCCGACGTCGACGTAGATCATCATTCCGAGCCCAGCCGCCAGAAGAAGCGCAGAGGGATTGCCGACAAAGACCTTGAATGCCTCCTTTAGCGACGGCTTGCTTTCGACTTTGCGCTCTTTGTGTTCTTTGCGGCTACCATCACGCAGTCCAAACGCCATCACGACGGCCCAGAGGATGCCGATACCGCCGAACACCTTGAACGGCACACGCCAGCCTTCGGCGCCGGACTCCGCAAGCCACCCGGACGCCGCGCTGCACCCGATTATGCCGGCATATAGCCCCATCTGCAATATTGATAGTGCCGTTGCGCGAGTCTCCTTGTGAAGCTCGCCGATTATCGACGTCGCGGAAGGGTAGTAGAACGACTGCCCGAAACCGTTGAGGATTCCATAGGAAATGATCATCAGCCCAAGGGACGACACAAATCCGGATGCGAATATTCCGAGGCAAAAGACGAACACGCCCGACACGACCATCCACTTGCGGTTGAAAAGATCGGCCGCCGCGCCAGCAAACGGAACGGAGAGTCCATAGGCGAACGTGAACACCGTCGCCACGGCGCCTATTGCCGCGGCGCTCGCCCCGAGCGACCCTTGTATCGAGGTAAGCGTCGCGCCGAAGATCTGCCGAGTGCCTTGCTGGAGGAAGAACGCCACCCAGAGAAGCGCCAGTGCTCGCCATTTGTAATTCATTTTTGTTAACCCGGGATTGAGAGCCCGCCATCGATCATGATTGTCGCGCCTGTGATGTAGCGCCCTGCGTCGGATGCGAGGAGAAGGGCGGTTCCAGCCGCGTCTTCGGGCATCGCGTAGTCGTGCATTGGAATAGCCGCCGTCACCTTCGGGCCGTAGACGGGATCTGCGAGGCAGTCCTTGTTCCTGTCGGTGTAGAAGACTCCTGGGCAGAGATTGTTCACCGTGATCCCCTCGGCCGCGACCTGCCGCGCGATTCCCCTGACGAGGTTTTCCTGCGCCGACTTTGTCGCGGCGTACACGCACATGTCGGGATGAGGACGGCGCTCGTTTACGGAACCTACGACGATGAGGCGTCCCCATTTCTGCGCCTTCATTTTCGGGTGGCAGAGCTGGAACATCCGCAATGTCGCGAGGAAATTCACCTGCACTTCCCTGCGAGCCTCGTCCATCGGGAATTCGGTCCACGGAATCTTCTCCTGTACGGACGCGTTCGCTACGAGGATGTCCGGCAACGAACCCTCTGCCTCAAGCTTTGCGAAGAACGCCTCGATTGCAGCCGGGTCTGAGAGGTCGCATACCTTCGTATTGTGGCGAATCACCTTCGCGCCGTATTCCTCGAGCGCGTCGCCTATAGCCTTGCCGATACCGCGTGTCGACCCGGTGACGAGGGCGATTTTCCCCGTTAGGTCAAACTTCTCCTTTAACATGTCGTTTCCTTTCCGTGCTTGCAGGCGTCCAGGATGTTCTTCATTCCACCTCGACGAACTTGCTGCGCCCCTTGCCCTCGGCGTCCTTCCACGAAAGGCGGTAGCGCCCCTTGAAGCCGCGAAACGAGACCTTGCCGCCAGATGCCTTTGCGGTCGTCTTGGTCTTCCATTCGCGGTTGATGAGGTCGTCCATCGCGAAGTAGGCGGCCTTGGGCTGCATGTCGCGCGTGAAGATGCCGGAGATCGACGGCTCGCCCGGCGCGCCGCAGTTGTCGACGACGTTCCACCACGTGATGCCGTTCATCTTCTCTACGGCGAACCACGCGCGGTAGCAGTTCCGCATGATGATCGCCTGCACCATCTGTCCCTTTGGCGAGTTGTCCGGCGCGGTGATGGTGATTTCGGAAAGGTGTATCGGACGTCCCCCCGACGCCTTCGCGACCTTTGCCATCGTAGTGGCGATGCCTTCGGGCGAGACCTTCTGCCGCGTTTCGGCCGTGAACTCGCCCGCGGCGAGCTTCCTGGACTCCGCCGGATTGAACAGGTGCATCTGCGAGCCGACGACGTCGAACGACGCGCCGTTCCTCTCGAGGTCGGCGATCTGCCCCGGGAAGGCGTCCATGTTGTACTCGTTGACGTTGAGCCATGCGTCGGGCTTCATGTACTTGCGCGCCAAGACGAGCGCATTGTAGGCATAGTTCGCCGGCATGAGCCCGTAATGGCTCTTCGTGACGGGGAGATCGTTCTTTGCGCCCTTGCCGAGCGCCCAGTCGCTCGCGCTCTCGTTAACCACGTCCCACGAGTCGATGCGCGAACCGTAGCGCTCGCCTATTTCGCGGACGCGTTTCTCGTAGAAGTCGCGTTGCGCCTTCACGAACGTCGGCACGAGCGCGGCGATCTCCTCCTCGGAGAGCTTGGCGTAGATTTCCTTCCACGCGCCGTTCCACCAGCGTTCCTTGGGGTCGTTCCTCATGTCCTTGGTGCAGATTGGCTGCTTGATGTCGCGCACCGGCAGCTGGACGCCGGTCGCGGCTTCAAGTGCGCGTTTTTCGTTCTCAGGGCAGAAGTCGTCCCAGAGCCAAGTGGGCGTGTGCCAGGCGTTGTTGCCCCAGACGAGCGGATGGCCGTGGATGCGCACACGGCGCGTCTTGAGGAAGCTGATCACCGGATCGGGCGCGGGGCGACGCCAATGCGGCTTGTACGCGACAGCCTTCGGGTCGCGCTCGTACTCGCGGTTCCAGTACTCCTCGGTGTCCTCGTAGCGCTCCTCGAAACGCGGGGCGTACGGATACTGCTCGAGCGTGCGCCAATAGAACGCGACGGTCGCGGAGTTGAAGAGCGTGCCGTAGAGCTCCTTGTAGCGGTCGTTCCACTCCTTCTTTCCGAGCTGGTTGAAGTTGAAGATGTGCGCGCCGAAGTAGAACGCGTGGCCGACCTGCTCGACCTTCACCTCCGCGCCGTCAGGAGCCGCGACTTCGACTGTCGCGTCCGCCTTGCGGTACTTCTCGATGTCGGCGTCGATCTTCGCCTGGACTTCGTCGTTCCAGATCGCCCAGTATTTGTCGCTCATCACCGAGCGGTCGATTTTGAATTCCGCATGGGCAGTTAGTGCGAGTGCAAGCGCAGCAGTTGTCACAAATGTCGTCTTCATTTTGTGGCCTTTCATGTTTTGTTGCTTTTAGTTTAGCTCCAGCGGCGGTCGTTTGACCATTCCTTGTCCCATTCCTTCGTGGAATTCCACGGAGGCGGGAAGTCCTTGCAAGCCTGTTTCTTGATGAGCTTCTCGTTGAGCTCGTCGAAGCCAAGCCCCGGCTTCGTCGGGACCTTGATGAATCCGCCCTTGTAGGAAAGCGCGGGCTTCACGATGTCGCCCCACCACGGCACGTCGACAGAGTGGAGTTCAAGCGCCATGAAGTTCCTGGTCGCGGCCGCGGTGTGCACCGCCGCGAGGCAGGCAATCGGAGACTCGGCCATGTGGATGTTCATCTGCACGCCGTAGTCCTCCGCCATGTCGCCTACCTTCTTCGTCTCCAAGATGCCGCCGCAGGTGAGGAGGTCGGGATGGACTACCGCGAGCGCGTGCGACTCGAGAAGGGGCTTGAAATCCTCCTTTAGGTAGATGTCCTCGCCCGTGCCGAGCGGAGTCGTCGTCGCAGCGTGAAGCTGTTTCCATTGTTCAGTGTTGCGCCACGGCAGGACGTCCTCCGCCCACGAAAGGTGGTATTTCTCGAGACGCCTAAGAAGCTGCACGCAGTCCTCGTAGGGGATGTGCCCAAGGTGGTCGATTGCGATCGGCACTTCCCAGCCGATGACGTCGCGAACGTCCGCCATATACTTCTCCAAGTAGTCGAGCCCCGTCTCTGTGATATGGATTCCCGTATGGCCATGCGCCGTAGTGAAAAGCTCAAACGCCTCGCCGCGCATTGACCGCGGGTCGATCGAACCATGCGGCGTCTGGACGACGTGCTTCATCTTCCTCATGTACTCGAGGTAGCCGAGCGGCGCGATAAGCGCATTCTTGACGTTCGTGAGAAGCTCGATTCCGAGGTCCATCTTGAGGAAGGTGAAGCCCATCTTCATGCGCTCTTTGAGCGCGGCGCCCATATCGCGCCCTCCGCCCTCCGAGTCGGTGTCGCAATAGCAGCGGATCTCGTCGCGCCACTTGCCGCCGAGGAGCTGCCACACGGGGAGTCCCCATGCCTTGCCGCAGAGATCCCAGCACGCAAGCTCTACCGCGCACACGCCGCCCGCCTGACGCGAGTCGCCGCCGAACTGCTTGATGCGGCGGAAAATTTTCTCGACGTTGCACGGGTTCTCGCCAAGGATGCGGCTCTTGAGCATCGCCGCGTATGTACGCGAACTTGCGTCGCGCACTTCGCCGTAGCCGACGAGTCCCTGGTTCGTGTAGAGCTTCATCAGCGTGCAGCGTTTTGGCGCGCCGTCGATGTCGGCAAAGCGCATGTCCGTGATCTTGAGAGTGGACGGATTGATCTTGTTGATGTTCATGATGCGGCTATTGTACCAATTTGCCGTTTTCTTTGCTATACTTAAACAAGCAAAAAAACCACACATTTTAGGCAAAGAATATGGTATGATGTTCGCCATGAAGAAAAAGGTGTTCATCGCGCTGAAAATGGCCGGCGTCGCGGGGCAGAACAAGCTTGCCGGCATTTTCCGCTACCTTAGCGAGCGTTATCCAGACGATTCGCCCTGGGATGTCACGCTTGTTCGCACGCGGGCGGAACTTACGCGAGAGCTCGTCGAGAAGGCCGTATCGGGTGGAACGGACGGCTTTATCGTCTCCATTCCCGAGACTGAGGAATCGGTAGTTTCGCTTGCGGACGTCTCTACGCCCACGATAGTGATGGACATCCGTTCCGCTCCTCTCGAACGGCGCGAGCGGAACTTAGTTACGATACGCAACTCCGGCGAGAAGATCGGCTGCGCGGCGGCGCAGTACTTCATGGGGCAGGGCGTCGCCCGGTCGTATGCGTTTCTCCATTCCGAAGGGATGCTTGACTGGGATCTTGCGAGATTCAAGTCGTACAGGAAGGCGCTCAAGGACAACGGCATCTGGTGCGATGAGCTTTTCGATCCGTCAGAGGCGCTGAAGCTAAAGCGCCCCGCCGCCGTCTTTGCGGCCTACGACGACCGTGCGAACGACCTCCTTAAGCTGCTGTCCTCGAAGAGGGTCAGGGTTCCGCAGGACATCGCGGTGCTCGGCGTTGACAACGACACGCTTATCTGCGAAAACACGCACCCTCGGCTTTCGTCGGTGATGCCTGACTTCGAGGGGGAGGGCTACCTTGCGGCGGAGACGCTTGACTCGATGATGCACGGCGAGGGTCCGAACTCCTGCGTCCTCCTCGCGGACATAAAGGAAGTAGTCCGCCGCGAGTCGACCTGTGAGCTTTCGAGCGCGGGTCGCCTCGTCCAGAAGGCCGTCGCCTACATCGACCGCCATGCGCTCGAGGGGATAGGCGTCGAAGACGTCGTGCGGCACCTCAAGTGTTCGCGCCGTCTCGCCGACCTCAGGTTCCGCGAGCTGCAGAAGCGAAGCATCCTGCAGGCGATAACCGAGCGGCGTCTCGACGAGGTGAAGCGGCGCCTAAGGGAGACGCGCGAGAAGATGGACTCGATCGCCGCAGCCTGCGGATACTCCAACCCCAACTACCTCAAGAACCTCTTCAAGAAGCGCTTTGCGATGTCGATGGGCGCCTTTCGCCGCGCGGCAAAAGGGCCTGACGCAATTGCTGCGGCGGACTACCGCTGAAGGATTCCCGCCAGAAGCAATGACCTGACTCTTTTGCCGATTTTATGGTATACTGTCCACTACAAAAGAAAAGCATCATAGCAATAGCGACTCATAACAAGGAAACTTGCCATGAACAAGAAGCTTGCCATTGTCATCGTCGTAGCGGCTGCATGTTGCGCACTCACGGTGGAAGCGAAACCCGACCGCTTGGGTGACATCAAGGAGCGCACCCAGGCCAAGGAGTTCGTTGGCGCTGGAGGGAATGTGTTCCGCTACCGCTTGGCCGAGAAGATGCCGGAGGATGGAAGTCGCGTCCCTCTCGTCCTCTTCCTGCACGGCGCCGGTGAGCGCGGTACCAACAACGTTGCGCAGCTTGTTCACGGGGTCGGCGAGCTGGTGCGGTGGATGGACGCGCACGAGAAGGGTTTTCGGCTTGTCGCCGGGCAGGTCCCGAACGGCAAGCGCTGGGTCGAGGTCGACTGGAGCGCGAAGAGCCATGCGATGCCAGCGGAGCCGTCTGAGACGATGGCGCTTCTCATGGAGCTTGTCGACAAGCAGCTTGCCGATCCGGAGATTGACGCGTCTCGCGTCTATGTCACCGGGATTTCGATGGGCGGCTACGGCACTTGGGATCTTCTGAGCCGTCGACCCGAGGTGTTCGCCGCCGCGATGCCGATATGCGGCGGCGGCGACGTCGCGCAGGCGCAGAAGATTTCGAAAGTTCCGATTTGGATTTTCCACGGTAGCGCTGACGGCGCGGTCCCTGTGTGCCGTTCGCGCAATATGGCGGCGGCGCTCTGGGCTGTTGGTTCGAATGCGCATTACCGCGAATATCCCGATGCGGGGCACAACGTCTGGAGCAGGACCTATGGCGACGCGGAAGTGCTCAATTGGTTTTTCAAGCAGAAAAAGGTAAGTAGCCTTTGATGTGGGAACTTTATGACTTGGCGTGACACGATTGCCAAGGCGGGCGCCTATCTTCAGGCGAAGGCCGTCCCTGACCCGCAGGTGGCGGCCGAGCTTCTCGCCGCGCGACTCCTCAAGACGGGGCGCGGCACACTTGCCGCGCATTTCGAGAGCGAGGTCCCCGAGAAATGTCTTGAGGCGATGCGGCGCGGCATCAAACGCCTTGCGAGCGGCGAGCCGGTCCAGTACGTCATAGGCGAGTGGGATTTTCGCCACCTCACGCTCAAGTGCGACCGTCGTGCGCTCATCCCCCGTCCCGAGACGGAAGAGCTTGTCACTCGCGTCTTGAAGTATCTTGAAAGCCGAACGAACAGCGGTGTGCCAGTCGTTGTCGACGTCGGCACTGGCACTGGCGCAATAGTCCTCTCGCTCGCGCAGGAGTTCAAGGGCGATGCGGCGTTCCTCGGGACGGACGTCTCGGAGGACGCGATTGCTCTCGCGCAGGAGAACGCCGCGAAGTGCGGCCTTTCGGACAGGGTGAAGTTCGCCGTTGCCGACGGGCTTGACGACTTCGACGAACCGGAGTGTGTTGACGTGATAGTTTCCAACCCGCCGTATATCGAAAGCGCCGTCTGCGACACGCTCGATCCGCGCGTCCGCGACTACGAGCCGCGCCTTGCGCTCGACGGCGGCGTTACGGGGCTCGACTTCTACGACCGCTATCTCGGCGACGCGCTCAACATACTTAAGCCGGGCGGGGCGGTGTTCTTCGAGATTGGCGAGAGCCAGGGCGCGGCGCTCGCGAAGCTCATGGCCGACTACGGTTTTGCAGACGTCAAGATAGAGAAGGATTTCGCCGGACACGACCGCTACGCATCAGGGGTGCTCGCATGAATGCACAGGACATGATCGAGGCGGCGCGGCTCGTGCGCGTCAGGGAACTCCAGACGGCGCTCACGAAGGCCGCCGCCGAAAACCTTCGTCTCAAGACCGAGAACGAAATGCTCTTTGCGCATTTCGACCTCGCGATTCTCGCTGCGAACGACCTCGCCGCGCTCCCGCCAGACGGACGGCTCGTCATCGTCGACGGCTGGAACATGATCCTCGGCGCAAACAAGGTTGCGAAGGACCGCGCCGAGCTCGTCGCGCAGGCGAAGGCGCACGTTGCGGAGCATCCGTCGGATTTCGTGTGGATCGTCCTCGACGGGCCGCGAGCGTCGTCGTCCGTCGACGGAAGGGTACGTGTCTCCTACACGGGCGGCGTAGGTGCGCATCGTGCCGACAAGTTTATCTGCGACTTTCTCAAGATGGCGCGCTTCCGGGGAGACCTGCGGCGTGTCGAAGTGCGTACGGACGACAAGGACTTCAAAAAGGAAGTGAAGCGCATATTCGCTTCGTAACATAAAAAGGAGGATAAGACATGAACAACGCCAAGCTCATCAGGATAGACGACGATGCCGCAGTCGCGGCGCTCGGGGAGAAGTACGCAAAGGCGTTCGAATTTTTGCGTCGGCCCGATCTCAAGGATCTGCCGCTCGGAAGGCAAGAAATCGACGGCGACCGCTGCTACGCGATAATCTGCGAGAACGACTTGAAGCCCATCGGCGAAGTGCAGCGCCCTGAGTTCCACAAGCGGTACATCGACGTCCAGGCGCCGATCACGGGCACTGAGCTCTTCGGCGTTCCAGATCTCCCCGAGGAGATTGCAAACGGACCGTTCGACGAGAAGGGCGACGGTGCGCTTTTCGACGCCAAATGCCCGATGCAGCCAGTAAAGCCCGGCGAGTGCATCGTCTTCGAGCCCTTTGTCGCCCACGCCCCGTGCCACACCGACGTCCCCGGCACTCGCGTCCGCAAGGCCATCGTCAAGGTGCTCTATTGACAGGTAGAGCCGAAAACTGATATACTACCCGCAGTTTGGTTCAAACCATAGGTGGGTTGGCCGAGCGGTTAGGTAGCGGACTGCAAATCCGCTTACAGCGGTTCAACTCCGCTACCCACCTCCAACTTTTTGTTTTGGCGGCGGTTTTAACCGCCGTCGCTTGGTTTTGGACTGCGTTTGAATGCGACACGATCGGAATCGACGTGTTTGACATGATTCTAATGAAGGAGCGCACCGGCGGCCTTTTCGTCTGGATTCTCGCTGCCGTCCTTACGGTCCTCACCTTCCTCTGGATGCGCCCCCACCTCATTACTCGCGCCATCATGGGCATCTTCATGCTGCTGCCCGCGACAGTCTTCAGGTTCACGCGGCTGATGGTGCCCGAGAGCGGTTTCGCGCCGGTCCATTTGCTCGTCGGCTTGATGTACGTCATCGCCGTGATCGGAATGTACGGGATGTTCTATCCCTGGAAGATCGAGAAGGTCTTCGGCATCGGCGACGGGAAGGAACATAAGCCGGGCAGGGAGGACGAGGGGGGTACTTGAGCCTGCTCTGGACAATCCTCCCACCTCTCCTCGGCGGTCTCGGGCTCTTCCTGCTCGGGATGAAGCATCTGTCCGAGGGTCTTCAGGCGACGGCCGGCGGGGGATTGCGCAGCTTCATGGCGAAGGCGACGAGCCACCGCATCGTCGGCGTGGGCTCTGGCATCATCTCGACGATGATCGTCCAGTCGTCGTCGATAATCACCGTGATGCTCGTCGGCTTCGTGTCGACCGCCCTCATGACCCTCCCGCAGGCGTTCGCGGTTCTCATCGGCGCGAACATCGGCACGACGGCGACCGTGTGGATCATCGCCTACGCGCCCGATCCTCAGCTTCTCGGCTTCATCGGCCTCGCCTTGGGCGGAGTCCTGTACTTCTTCCTGCGCGGCGAGCGCGTCCACAACCTGGGGCTCACGGTGATAGGCCTCGGCCTCGTCTTCCTCGGGCTATACATAATGTCGAAGGGCGTCTCGCCGATCCGCGAGAACCCCGAGGTGTCCGCGATCTTCACGCGCATGAGCGCCGAGCACATGTCGGGCGTCTTCCTCATCGCCCTCTGCGCGATGCTCCTCACTGCCGTCATACAGTCTTCCGCCGCGACGATCGCGATCGCGATGGCGTTGGCGACGCAGGGCCTCATCTCCTACGAAGTCGCGATAGCCGTCCTCTTCGGCGCGAACGTCGGCACGACGGCGACGGGCTGGATAGCCGCGATCGGCGGCACTGCCGACGCAAAGCGCACGGCCCTCGCCCATACGCTCTCAAACCTGCTCGGCTCCATTGCGCTTATCTGGTTCTTCCCGCTCTTCGTGAAGCTGGGGCAGGCCCTGTTCCCGAAGTGGGGCGTCGCCGAGACGGTCATCGTTTCGGGCCACGAGGTGAAGGCGTTCACCCACATGATGGCGCCGATCGCCGTCACCGACACGATCTTCGCCATCTGCCGCGGAATAATCTTCTTCCCGTTCGTGAAGCCGTTCTGCCGTCTCGTCGAGCGCATCGTCCCGCAGCCAGCGGACGAGAAGCCCCACCTCTCGGCGCTTCACTTCGGCGCGCGGCTTTCGCCCGTCATCGCGTGCGACCAGGCGCTTCTCGAGGTGGATTTCATGAAGCGCTCGAACCTCGAGCTCCTCGACTGTTCGCGCAAGGTCATCTCCGGCGCGACCGAAGACGACGACGGCCCAGAGCGGCACATCGTCCACCGCGAGGACATTCTCGACAACGTCCAGAAAGAGGTCACCGAGTTCCTCGGGAGCATCATGTCGAAACGCCTCGCGCGCGACGTCGCGGAGAGGGCGCAGCGGCTCCTGAGGCTCACGGACGAGCTCGAGTCGGTCTCCGACGAGTGCGCGACGGTCCTCAAGGTTGTGAAACGGCTCAGGAAGCAGGGCCAGAAGATGTCCGAGCAGTCCGTCGCTCTTCTTCTCGACGTCCACGACAAGGTGGCGTCGTTCGCGGCCGACATAACGCCGCTCATCCGCTCGCCGCGCGTTCCATTCGACCTCGAATCCCTGCAGAAGCGCTCGTCCGAGCTCCACGCCTTCATCCGCGAGTGCCGCCGCATCCAGCTCGGCCGCGTCGGACCCGAGGACCCCGGCTCGTCCGTGCGCGTTCTCGGAGAGCTCGACATCATCAACGCCTACGAGCGCATCCGCGCCTACTACCTCAACTGCGCCGAGACCCTCGCAGGCGGCAAGCGCTAAAAACGGCCCAAAAGCCCGATTGCATCCGCCCATGGGTTTTTGGTATACTATATAACTCCGCGCCCAAAGACGGGGCGGACGCGGCTGAAAACCGCGAACATCAACAAACTAAAGCAAAGCACAAATGGCAATCAGAAAGCCGACTCCCAAGGGAGAAAAGTCCGCCATAATGGCGGAGCTTCTCGCCCAGGCAGGGCAGGAGTCGAAGTTCAAGAACGGTAGCCTCGTAGAAGGCACCATAAGCGCAGTCAAGGGCGACGACGTCATCGTCGACATCGGTTACAAGAGCGCTGGCACGATCGACATCTCCGAGTTCGGAGAGGGTGCCGAAATCAAGCCCGGCGACAAGGTCACGGTTATGCTCCGCGAGCTCGAGAACGACAAGACCGGCATGGTCGTCCTCTCCAAGCGCGCCGCGGACGAGAAGATCCGCTGGGAGAAGATACTCGAGCGTTATGTCGAGGGATGCGTCGTGACGGGCACGATCAAGAGCGCCGTCAGGGGCGGTCTCCTCGTCCAGATCGACGACGTGGAGGCGTTCCTCCCCGGCAGCCAGATCGAAGTCGCTCCCGTCAAGGACCTCGAGCCCTACGTC
>CADCGZ010000036.1 GCA_902801025.1 uncultured bacterium
ACGGCGAAGATGTGCGAAAAGACGCTTGCAATCTATCGCGAACTTCACGGGGAGGCGAAATGAAGAAATCGCCGCGTATTCTCTTCGTCGGGAACTTCCTGATCCGCCACTGGGGGAACGGGCGGAGCGGTATCGACATGCGTTTGGCGGCTGGGGCGATCCGCAACGGCTGGCAGGTTCTCACCTTTTCAGAGCGCGACATCGCGCGCTTTCTTGCGCCGCTTGGATTTATGCGCAGCATCGGCGCGAAGATGATGAACGACCGGCTTCTCAAGACGGTGCGCAACTGGCGGCCCGACTTCGTCTTCGTCGCGCACTGCGACTACATCACGAACGAGACGCTTTTTGCCATGCGCGAGGCCGCGCCAGGCGTCAGGATCGTCCACATCAACTGCGACCCTGTCGAGACCGAGCACTGCTGTGCGCAGATTCGCCGGCGCATGGACTCGTGCGACGCGATCTTCGTGACGACGGCCGGCGACAAGCTCAAGGAGTGGACGACCGGGAAGAACGTCGTCGGCTTCTATCCCAATCCAAGCGATCCGTCTTTCGAGGTCGAGGACAACTCCCTCAAGACGGAGTTCGAGTACGACCTTTTCTTCGCGGGGCGCCCAGCCGACGCTGACCAGCGCAAGGCGCTTCTCGAAGGGCTTCTTCCAAAGATCGACCCGAAGGTGCGGCTCGGCTTCTTCGGGATGGGCCGCCCGCTTGTCGTAGGCCGCGCCTACGAGGAGGCGCTGGCCGCGTCGAAGATGGGGCTTTCCATCAACCGTTTCGAGGGCTGGAAGTGGTATGCGTCCGATCGTATTACGCACCTCATGGCGAACGGCATCCTGACCTTCCAGTACGACGGCAATTCCATGCAGGACTTCTTCACGAAGGACGAGACCGTGTATTTCCACGCGCCTGGCGATCTTGCGGAGAGGATATCCTGGTACAACACCCACGACGAGACGAGACGCGTGATTGCGGCGGCTGGGATGCGGAAGTACCGCCGACTCTTTGATGCGCGTCGCGTCGTCCGCTACCTCGTGGAGACGGCGGCGGGTGAATCCCATTCCGAGCCCTACGAATGGGCGAAGGAGGTCTACTCGTGATTTTCGAGACGTTCAGGAAGTTTCGCGTCGAGCGGCCTAACGCCCCTGCGTTTCTCGTCTCGTCCGGCGACAGGTCGGTGCCGATTTCGTGGAAGCAGTTCACCGACGACATCGCGGCCGTCGTGTGGGCGATTGGGAAGTACTGCCCCCGCGCGAAGATCGGGATTCTCGGCGAGAACTCCTACCAGTGGATCGTCGCACACGCGGCGTGCCTGCTCTCGGGCTCGTGTGCCGTTCCGATTGACGTGAACCTTTCGTCGGACGAGATATGCGAGCGGCTCGCTTTTGTCGACGCGAAGACGCTTGCCCATTCGTCGCTCCACGGAGAGAAGGCGCTTGAGGTCGCGCGCCGCATGCCGAACATCCTGCGCGTCGGGTTCAGCTCGCTTGCCGCCGACAGCTTCATGGAGGGCGGGCATACCGACGAGGCGTTTGCCCTTTGGGACGGCTCCGGCCCGCAGCGGACCGAGGAGGACGGATCCCCGACTGTCGCGACGATGGTCTTTACGAGCGGAACGACGGCGGTCCCGCGCGGGGCGGAGCTTACTCTCGAGGCGATAGAGTCGTTTGCGGAGTCCGGCAGCAAGGTGTTCCAGATGGGCATGACCGACCGTTCGCTCATGCTCCTGCCGCTCCACCACATCTTCGGAATTGCGGCGACGTACCTGATGCTCGTCAATGGCGTCGCGCTTGGCGTCTGCCCTGACTTCAGGCGCATATACGACGCCGTGAACCGCTTCCGCGTGGATTTTGCGTTTCTTGTCCCCGCGCTTGCCGACATCCTCGCGGCAAAGTGCGAACAGCATGGCGTCCGGGGACTTAAGTGGGTGCTTGTCGGCGGCGCGCCGATTTCGCCGCGCACGGACGACCGGCTTGCCGCTCTCGGCATCCGCGTGCTTACCGGGTATGGCCTCACCGAGACGTCGGCGCTTTTTTCGCTTGCGCCGTATGGCGAGACGTCTCGCCGCGGAAGCGCGGGAAAGGTCTCGTCTCTCGCGTGTGTCGAGACGAAAGTCTCGGAGAACGGCGAATTGATGGTGCGCGGGCCGAACGTGATGCTGCGCTACTATCGCGCGCCCGAGGAGACGGCAAAGGTCCTATCGCCGGACGGCTGGTTCAGGACAGGCGACATCGGCCGCATAGACTCCGACGGCTACGTCTGGATCACTGGCAGGGCAAAGCGCACTATCGTCCTCTCGTCTGGCAAGAAGATCGCGCCCGAGGAGCTTGAGGGACTTCTGCTGTCATGCCCTGGGATCATTGAAGCCGTAGTGACTGGCGAGTCGGAGAGCCGCACGATCACGGCCGAGATATTCGCCGACATCCCGGAAGTCGAGGTCCGCGGCGCAGTTGCCGCGGTAAACCGTACGCTTCCCCTGTACAAGCGCATCAAGCGCGTTGTCGTGCGCAGCGCGCCGTTTCCGCGCACGTCGTCTGGGAAGATACGGCTTCCCGTCTCGCCGCCGCCGAAATCGCGGCAGAAGGGCCGCCATGCGCTGCCCGTCCCGCACGGCTGGTGGCTTGCGCTTGCGCTTCTCGCCATTGTCGCGCTTGCGCTTGTCGTCATAGCGGTTTGCTTCATACTCTTCCTTTCTACTGGAGCCGAATGAGATTGCATCGTAGGGAGAAGAGGTTTTTGAGGGCCTTGCGCCGTCCATTCGAGTGGACTGGTGTCTTTCTCGGCTACCTTGTCCTCTCGAACCTGCCTCGCCGCGCAATGCTCGCCGTATGCGACTTTGCGGCCGGCGTCATGCATTTCTTCGACAGGCGCGGGCGTGCGCTTGCGCTCTCCAACCTGCGCGTCGTATACGGGCGTGACGTCCCGGGAGCGGAAAAGATCGTGCGCCGCTCCTACCGCAGCATGGCGCGGTCCGTTGGATATGCGTTCTGGACGTGTCGCAACGCAAAGGCGCGCGCGGCGGCCGCCGGCGAGATGAGCGAGGAAGGGAAGGCGTTTCTCGCGGCGAATCGCCCCGCCGTCACCGTGTCGGCGCATCTTGGCTGCTGGGAGATACTTTCGCAGCTCGCGTTCCTCGAGGGGCACCGCATGATGTCGGTCGCAAAGGACATCGGCACAAGCGGCATGACGCGTCTTCTCATGAAGGCGAGGGAGTCTATCGGCCAGGAAATCGTCCATGCCGACGGTGCGTTTCGCCCGCTGATGCAGGGGCTCAAGGACGGAAAGTCCCTTGGACTTCTCGTCGACCAGGTGGTGAAGCCGAGGGAAGGCGGAATATGGGTTCGTTTCTTCGGGCGGCCTGTTCCCGTCTCGGCCGCGCCTGCATTCTTCGCGGCGAAGGGGAAGGCGCCCGTCGTCGTCGCGTGGAGCCGTCCCCTCAAGGACGGCCGCTGGCGCTGCGAGGTGATTTGCTCCTACAGCCCCGAGGAGGCGCGCGACATCTGGGGCTTCACGCAGAGGTGCATGCGCGACCTTGAGCGCGTCATACGCCGCCATCCGTCGTGCTGGGTGCTCAACTACCGGTACTTCCGCAAGACGCCGAACGCAGAGGAACTCGCGCAACTCGAAGCGCGCGAGCGTGAGTATGGGAAATAGATTTATCTTTGTGCTGTGGGAGGCGTCGCGTGCGTTTGAGGACAGGATATCCGCCGAGATTTCAGCACGCTTCAAGGTTCTGCGGTCATTCGAAGTGACGTGGCCGAAGCGGCATTTCGCCGCAAACCTTGCCGCGTTCTACGGTTGGCGAAGCTGGCACATCTGGCGCAACAAGGCAAGAAAGTGCGGGACTGGGCCGTTTCGGGTCATAGTTGTCGAGGATCCGTCGCCAGTGTGGAAGCGCGAGCGCGACACATACGGGCACGAGCTTGTGGTAGACGCGAACGTATATGCGCTCAAGCAGTCGTTTCGTGTTCTCACTGGACGCTCCAACGTGGTCCATTCGTCGGTGACTCCAGAAGAGACAGAGCACCAACTTGCGGCACTGGATTCTCCGAGCGTAGATCCGATACCGTTTCGGCCCATGCAATATGACGACGATGCGCGTGTTCGCGCCGCCCGCCGCCGCGTGTGGCTCGGCCTTGCGTTTGACGTCCTCATACCGCTCGTCGCAGCGGTCATGTCCGGTGCCGCTGTCTGGGCGGACATCTTCGTGTTTGGTACGGAGTGCGCGGAGAACGGTCTTGTGGAATGTGCGGGACTTGCTCTCGCTGTTGCGTGCGGTGCGCTCATGACGATTTGCGCAATTCGCATAAAGTCGGGGCGCGGCGCACATGCGCTGTTCGCGGCGTTTTTCTTGGACATGGCCATCCGTGAGGCAGACTTTATACTTGACCGAGCGTTTGGTGCGTGCATCTGGCCGTGGGCGCTTACAGGCGTAACTGTCACTTTCGTGGCGGTGACAGTGCGCTACGCCAAGACTGTCTATCCTGGTTTGAGGACCATGCGGCGCTCGCGGCGTTTCCCGCTCTTTGCCTGTGGTGTGGCGCTACTGCTTTTTGTCTCTCAGTCGCTTGGACGAGCAGCCGTATGGCAGGCGCTTGGCGTCGCAGATGCCGTCGGTTTTGGCCATTTCATCGAGGAAAGTGTGGAGCTCTTTGGCTATGTGCTTATGTTCGCATGGGCCGCCCCCCATGCTTTTCGAGCATTACGTAGGCGTAACTATTTGGTATAATATCCAACGATGGACATGAAAACTGAGGAAACGACCTATGATTTTGTCGTCAGTCTCGGCTATGACTGCCATTGCGCGACGATGCTCAGGAAGTGCGGCTTAAGGTCGTGCTCGTCGCCTCTCGATTGGCTTACAGCGGCTCCGCTCGAGACGCGCCTAAAGCTTGTCGAGACCCGCTTCGCCGGTTTTCTCGAAAAAGGCAACATGAAGAAACTCGAGAAGGAGCCTGGCGCCCCCGGGAAGGGCAACGACCACTACGAAGACACGGCGACGGGGTTGAGGTTCTTTCATGACTTCCGCGAGACGCTTCCCTTTGACGAGTCGTATTCGCAGGTGAAGGCGAAATACGACCGCCGCATTGCTCGGCTGTATGACAATGTAGGGAAGTCGAAAAAGACGCTTTTCGTCTGGTGCGACCTTATGCGCCCGCTTTCCGAGGATGGTCGTGCAGCCGCCGAATCTCGTCTTAGGGCGGCATTTCCCGGCAAGGACGTCCGGCTGCTCTCCGTTTCCTCGGACGATGATTTTAGCCGCATCAAAAGCCCGCTTGCGGAGGCGATGCATAGGCGCACCGAGCGGCTCCGCCTTCTTATCCGCTGTCTTACTTGGCCCCACCTTACGCGCGCTGGCCGCAGCGCGGCGCGTCGTCGGCTTGAAAAGAAATGGGGGCTCGAATGACCGAGATCGGCAAGGGCTCCCGCCGCGTCTGCCTTCGGCTGCCTGATTCGCCGCTGTGCGTAAAGCGCTATCGGGATGATGGCGAAGTGGGCGAGACTGTGCGCAAGGAGATAGAGCGCTGCAAGTTCGACCGCAGGCGCAACACATGCGCCCAGGAATACGACTACATCCGGTCGCTTGAAACCAAGCTTCCCCCAGAGGTTTTTGCCGTGTTCCCCGAGAAAATGGAGCTCAAGGAAGATCCTGTTCACGGCTGGCATCTCGTCGAGAGTCTCGTCCTAAATGGCGATGGATCTGCGCCAGAGCGCTTCTCTCGGACGTATCGCGGCGCACCAGCCGCGCTTCGGCCTCGCCTTTACGCCGCCTTTCGCAATCTCGCGCATGATTTCGAGGTTGCGGCCGTAAGGTTCTACGACCCGCAGAACGTCCTCGTCCAGTGGGAGGGGAAGCCGTTCGAAGGGGATTTCCGCCTGAGGATCGTCGACTTCGAGCCGGCGTCGCGCGCGTTTCTTCCAATCGACCTTTTGTGCCCGGCATTTAGGCGGATGAAGCTTAGGCGCCGCGTCAGGCGCTACCTGTGGCAGCACGTGGCTGCAAAGTACAATCCCCTGCCGTGGCGGGAGCGCGCCGCGTGGGACGCGCTTGTCGCGGAGGAGGGCGCAAAGATGGGTCTCACTGCCTGCCGCGCCTTTCTCGAGAACAAGCTCGTCAACGACATTTTCTACGAAGGGCTATTCAACGGGAAGCCGTGCATCGTAAAGTGCTCGTCGCGCGCGCCGGAGTCGATAGAGAACGAATACGCGCTCGCCTCGCGCCTTCACGACAAGGATCCGGCGCACTTCCCCGCGGCCTTCGCCTGCCATCCTGGGCGCATGGCGTTTGTCGTAACAGAGAAAATCGAGGGAGGAAAGTCGCTTGAGGACGTCCCGGCAGACGGGTTTGGCGACGACCTCGTGGCGATCGTCGACGCGCTCCACGCTGCCAATGTCGTCCATCGCGACATCCTTCCGTCGAATTTCCTTGTCGCGACCGACGGACACCTGAAGCTCATCGACTTTCAGTTTGCCGTCGACATGGCGACAAAGAAGGTAGACCCCTGGCTTCTGCGCCGTCCGACCTACCACTTTCTCGTCTTTGCCGCCGCGATAGGCCCCACGGGCGCGTGGTGGGACGACGCTGCTTTTGTCGATTTTCTTTTTCCCTTTCTGCGTGAACGCCTCCGTTCGCGCATCGGGCGCTTGCGCTTTGTGTTCCCGTTTTCTCCGCTCGTTCGCTTGCGACTGCGTTTGCTTGCGAACGGCATGAAGCTTCAGCGGCTGTTTACGCGCGATGGTTCGCGCAAACGTCAGTCCATAGACCGCAGACTGGAAAGGTTCTCATGGTTAAGCTCTTCGTAAAGGTCATCGTGCAGTTCTTCTTCTGGAAGCCCAGCAACTGGCGCAAGGGCTTCAAGGCGAAGCTTGCCTCGCAGCTCTACTCCATTGCAATCCGCCGCCGCGCAAAGTCGTGCGGAAGAAATCTTCTTGTCCTCGGGCCTGGCGTCAACGTCACCGGCAATACGACTATAGGCGACGGCGCGGGATTCGGCAAGCGGGTCAAGATATTCGGCGATGGCCCAGTATCGATCGGGCGTCGCGCCGTCCTGGCCGAGGACACGGTAGTCTACACGCAGGTCCACGACTACGATAATTCAGACGTCTTGCCGTTTGGTTGGGGCTTTACATATCCCGAGACGAGCATCGGCGACTACGCGTGGATCGGGATAAAGTGCATAGTGCTTCCAGGAGCCCGCATAGGCGAAGGCGCGATTGTCCAGGCGGGTAGCGTCGTAATGGGCGTAGTGCCGCCTTGCGCTATTGTCGCGGGCAACCCGGCGAAAGTAATCGGCTGGCGCGACATAGACCACTACAACAAGCTTAAAGTGGCGGCGGGGGAGAAGCCGGTTGAGGCGCCAGGAGTCAGGGGGCAGGAGTCAGGACTCAGGGGTCAGGGGTCAGGACTCAGTGACGAACGGCTTGACGATGTCTTCTGCAGCGTGTTCTCCGTGACGCCGGAAGAAGCTCGCACTATGACTTACAAGGGGCATCCTGCGTGGGATTCTGCAGGGCAGATGGCGCTTGCCTCTGCGATTGAACGTGAATTTGGCCGCGCGCTCTCGCCTGAGGAGATCTACCGACTGAGGTCGTATTCTGATGCGATGAAGTTAATAGGGGTCAGGAGTCAGGAGTCAGGAGTCAGGGGCCAGGAGTCAGGGGTTAGGGGTCAGGAGTCAGGAGTCAGGGGCCAGGAGTCAGGGGTTAGGGGTCAGGGGAATGGCGTGAAGCCGGTATTTAACCTTGATCGCGACGGAATCGCCGTGATAGACGACGGGCGTGAAGTGTCTTATCGCGAACTTGCCTCGCTTGCGTCCCGAGCGGTGGAGGGGCTTGAGCCGCATACCGTCAAGATTGTGCGCAACAAGCAGGACTTGAGCACGGTCGCGCTTTTCGTCGGATGTGTCAACCGTGGCGTCGTGCCGCTCATGCTCCCTGACACGATGGCACCCGAGCTTTTCGAGCGGCTCCGCTCCACTTACGAGGGGAAGCCGACCGACTCGGAGCTCGCTCTCTTGCTTACTACGAGCGGGTCGACCGGCAGTCCAAAACTCGTCCGCATAGGCCGTGCCGCTCTTGCGGCTGACAACAAGATGAGCGAAGTGCTTTTCGAGCTCGACTCTTCGACGCGGATGACGATGATACTTCCGATATGCTATGCGTGGGGGCTTTCCGTCGTGTGTTCAGTCCTCGAGGCGGGCGGTACGCTCGTCATGACGCGCAAGACGGTGATGGACCCCGAGCTTGCGGATGTCATGCGCGACGCGCGTGCGACGCATGTCGCCGGCGTTCCCTACATGTACGAGGCGCTTGACAGGTTCCGCTTCTTCGATGGGGATTTCCCGTCGCTTCGCGCATTGCTCGTCTCTGGCGGCGCTCTTGCGCCGGCCTTGCGGCGCAAGTATGCGGAATTTGCGAAGGGACGCGGAATTGCCTTCTTCGAGGGATATGGGCAGACCGAGACGACGGGGGTGATGACGACGATTCGGACGGATGTGCATCTTGACCTGATCGGCTCGATAGGGAAGTCCGAGAACGGCGGAGGGTTCCGCGTCGAGGACGGCGAACTCGTCTACGAGGGTCCGATTGTCGCTATGGGGTACGCCGTGTGCGCGGAGGACCTCATGAAGGGCGACGAATGGAAAGGGGTCAGGCGGACGGGCGACATGGCGAAGATCGACGCCGACGGCTATGTCACGCTCACCGGACGCGCGTCGCGCTTCCTCAAGATATTCGGCAACCGCGTCTCGCTTGAGGAGGTCGAGAATCTCGTGAAGGACGGCTTCGCGGGCGCTGGATGTGCGGCGACAGGCGCCGACAACGACTTGCACGTCTTCGTCTGCGGCGTTTCCGCCGCGGACGTCGAGAAGTTCCTTGTCGCGAAGCTTCACTTCAACGCAACGGTGGTGAAGGTGCACGTCTTGGATTCGATTCCGCTCAACGCGAACGGTAAGACCGACTATCCGAAGCTGAAGGGAATGTGCTCATGACTACACCATCTCCAAGGGATGCCGGGCTGAGCTGCGTCTACGACCTTGCGCTTCCGATGGGCGCCGTGGAGATGGCGGCCAATGCGCTCAACGCCTACGGAATCCGCCATGGCGTCTCGGCTTCGGTTGTCGGCGCTTCGCAGGACGTCCTGGCCGTGCATGTCGTTCCGCCGGGCGGCGCTGTTCCGTCGGACGACGAGCTTAAGGGTTCTCTTGCGGAGCTTTCTGTCCGCTATCCCGGTGTCAGGTTTGAGATGGCGCTTGTCGTTTCCAGGCAGGGCGTCCCTATGCGGACTTGGAGCCGTGTCGCGCCTGGCATCGCCCGTGTGGAAACTGACTTCCATGTAAAGGATACGATGCCGGGAGGAGGGCTCTTCGGGCACGATCCACGCAATCTTGCGGCGGTGTTTGCAGGGCTCCGCACGCGCAAGGGGCCTTCCGGCGTAGGTGGCGAGGACATGGAGAAACTGCTAGGCAAGTCCGTTTTTGGCGGCTGGCATCGCAAGGGGAATCTCCGCCTTTTGGGAAATGTCCGACTGCTTCGCTTCAAGGTGCGTAAGGGTGCCGCGAAGGACGCTCCGCTTCATCAGAGCGAGACTTTGCTCAAGACGATGCGCTTCGGCGGCACGGTTTGGATGCTGGTTAGGCAGAAGGGCGCCCTGGACGTTTCGCAGATGCCTGGCAAAAGCCAGTCGAATACGCTGGAGCACGTGCGATGGGCGCTCCAGAGGGTGTTTCATCCCGTTGCGCTCTTCTTTTGGGGGCTGACTGTCAGGAAGCGCAAGTTCTCCCATTTCCTCCTGCTTGGCTACAACTGCGAAATCGCGTATCGCTTTCTGAGGGCCAACGGCTTTCTTGACTCGTCGCTCTTCGCGTGGGCTGGCTGCTGGGGGCCGGACATAATGGTGGACGCCCTTGGGCGACTTGGCGACATCGGCACGGGCAGTCTTGCGTTCGCCGGTGCCACTGACATCTTCATAGACGTCGATACGGGCGTTATGATGCATTCGCGTCTTAAGGTAGACCCTGCCTCTCCGACGGGAACCGACGATGCCGAGGCGGCGAAGGCCGAGCTGCGCTCGCGCGTGGCGCACCTGAGGGAGAAGTTCCTTCTTCAGCTTCGCGACGACGAGCCGACGCTCGCGGTAGTCAAGGTCAGCCCGTCGGAGCGAATCGTTGGCGATGAGTTTGCGCGCGCCATCGTCGACAAGCTGAAGGGGATGGGCGGGCGGAACTTCCGCCTGCTCGTCGTCTGCCAGAAGGCGGACGCCGCGTTCTTCCCAAAAGAGCACCCCGACTACGAGCTGCGCACTGTCGCCGAGTACAATCCTGACTGGCGCGCGGCTACGGAGCTCTCTGGCGACCGACTGGGCTGGATGAAGATCTGGCGCGAGTTCGTCCCGCTCAAGAAGCTCGTCCAGCACAAGACGTACAAGTTCGAGAAAGGGCATTGATGATCCCGAAGACGATACACTACGTCTGGGTAGGCGATGCGCCGAAGCCGCGTCAGGTCCTCGACTGCATCGAGAGCTGGCGCCGTTTCTGCCCCGGCTGGGAGATACGCGAATGGGGCAACGACTTCGTCTCGACTGTCGACAACCGCTATGTTCGCGAGGCCATGGCCAACCGCAAGTGGGCCTTTGTCGCAGACTGGGTGCGGCTCTACGCCCTCGTGCATCACGGCGGGTTCTATCTCGATACAGACATGGAGATGGAGAAGCCGTTCGACGACTTCCTCGGCGAGAAGTTCGTCATCAGCTGGGAGCGGATGAACGGCCGCACGAACTTCAACTGCGGGGTAATCGGCTGCGAGCCGGGTAACGAAGTCGCGACGGGGCTTCTCGCCCTCTACGACGACCTGCCCTTCGTGAAGCCAGACGGAGAGCTCGACCAGACGCCGAACACCGTCCGTTTCCTCGCCCATTTCGAGTCGGTGTGGAAAGTTCATCCATCGGCCGACGGAATGGACACCGTCCGCTTCGGCGACGGTGGAATCGTCTATCCGTGGACTTACTTTCTCCCGGGCGGTGGCTATACGCGCCATCTCTACGAAGCGTCTTGGCTCGACCCGTGGCTTCGCAAGGTGTGGCTGAAGGCGGGGAAGTACAAGCTTGTCCGCTTCAAGCGCCGCAAGGAGGTCTCGGCGTCCGCGCCAGTCACGTTGATGGACGGTGAGCGTCGTGTCGCATCGCTCCCGATTGGAAGACGCAAGCGCGTCGTGCTTGTCCGGACGGAGGTGCCGCATGGTTGATGGGAACGACTGCTCCGGTTGCGTCTTCGTTGCTGTTGTGCGCGACCACGACATGTATGCGCGGCTCGTGAAGGGCAACCCCAACAATGCAGGCGGCGAGTTTGTCGCGTTCGACAACCTTGCGGAAAACCTTTCTGTCACGGCGCGGTACAACTCTTTCCTCGAATCGTGGGACTATTCGCGCGAGGCGTGGTTCGTGTTCGTGCACGAGGACTACGAGTTTCTCGAGCCAGTCGGGCCGCTTCTTGCAAAGGCGGACCAAAAAAGCATATACGGCACTTGCGGAGCGCGTTCGACGCGTCCAGGCGACGACATCGTGTGGGCACTCAACTCAAACCGCGACGGGACAGACCTGGGGCTGTATGGCCGTCCGTTCTGCGGACAACCGACTGTCTTGACGTCAGACTGCAACTGCCTTATTGTTCATTCGACCCTTGTCCGCGAGTTCGGCCTTCGGTTCGACGAGAAGTTGACGTTCGACCTCTATGCGGAAGACTTCGAGATCGCGGCGTTCGAGCGTTTCGGGATCCCCACGAAGATACTCGGCGTTGCCAACCACCACTATTCGTTCGGCAACATCGCGCCGCGCTTCTTCGTCCAGCGACGCTACTTGATGGACAAGTACAGGGACGCGAGCCGCGTCTACGGGACGACGACGAAGCAGCTGATAGGGCCGATACCCCTCGTTCTCGCGGTGAAGAGGGCGAATCGGCGCTGGGGCCGGCTTGGCTGGCTGCGGCGCATAGGCCGGTTCTTCTGGTATCGAAAATACTCACGCGACGGATTTGCACGAGTGCGGCTTCTCGGGCTTCGCCTTAAGTTCCGCGCGGCGGGAAAATACGCCAGGTACATGGGTTTCGAAAACGGGAGGAGATGACATGGACGAAAAGGCTGACGAGGTACGCAAGTCCAGGGAGGTCCAGGAATGGAACACCATCGTGTCCGGCGCGGAATGCTTTCGCAAGAGCAACACGCGGCTTTTCGGAAGCATCCGGCTGATTAGATTCAAGACTGGCAAGGGGAACTGGACTGAACTGCCGTTCCATAAAAGCGAGACTCCGATATGGAAATTCCGCCTTCGTCGCACCATATGGGCCATTGTGCGCCAGAACGGAGAACTTGATCCGCGCCAGGTGCCGCTTGCCAGCGAGCGGAACATCTTTGTGCGCGCCAAGCTCGCGCTCAGGCGCATTGTCCAGGCGCCTTGCCTGTTCGTCGCAGGGCTTTTCCTGAAGCGCCGCAAATACGGGCATTTTCTGCTGCTTGGCTGGAATTGCGAGGTGGCGTATCGATTCTTGAAGACCAACGGGTTTCTTGACTCAACCTTTTTTGCGTGGGCGGGTGGTCTTGATTGCGACGGGATGATCAACGGCCTGCGCCACTTCGACGAGTTGTTTACGGGCGAGCTGGCTTTTGCGCCCGGTAGCCAGGGCATCTTCCAGGACGTCGCCACTGGCGTTAGGATGCATGCTCGCTATGCTCCGTCGGCCGACGGTACGCCGCCGGACTTCGAGGCCCTGAAATCCGAACTCCGCTCGCGTGCCGCGCATCTAAGGGAGAAGTTCTACCGACAGCTTCGCGACGACGAGCCGACGTTGGCCGTAGTCAAGATGCGCCAGGAGGACTGCCCGAAGGGAGACTACCACGCCCGTCGCTTCCTCGAGCGTCTCCGCGAGATGGGAGGGCGCAACCTTCAGCTGCTCGTGATATGCCAGAAGGCCGATGCCGTTCATTTTCCCGCAGAGCACCCCGATTACTTCCTGCGCACGGTATCCCGCTACAACCCCGACTGGCAGGTCGCCACCGAACAGATAGGCGATCGGTTCGGCTGGACGATGATCTGGAAGGAGTTCGCCCCGCTGCATGTCATGAAGCAGAGCAAGAAATACAAGTTCGACAGGTAGGAGGTATAGAAGATGTCTAAGGCAAGTGAGAACGAGAATGTGAATGAGGCACCGTTCTATCCGTATGTGGAGGTGCTGCGCATTCTGGGCGCGATGGCGGTTGTGTGGGCACACTATGGTAGGTTCAGGATTCCGGTCGTGAAGTTCGCCGTCCCGTGCTTCGTCGTGATTTCGTTCTTTTTTGGATGGCGGACAATTGCAGCTGGGGATTTCGCACGTTTGCGCCGCTGTCTGTTCCGTTTGGCGGTCCCGTTTTTCGCATGGGGAGTGGTATCCTATGTCGTGGCTATTGCCCAAGGCACCAAGTCGGGTATTTCTCCGCTGCTGTGGCAGATGCTTCTCGGTCACTCGACCTGCATGCCGCTGTACTACCTTTGGGACGTGGCGGCGATGACGGTATTTCTGTTCGTGCTCGGACGATACCTTCCCGGGCGTGCGTTCTGGTGGGCTGCCGGCGGCATTGTCTTGGCTTGTTTTGCCTTGCAGGCGTCTGGGCTGAACTACAGGTTGTTCAGCCGTTTGCCGTTTGAGGCGGCATTCCCGCTTGGACGTCTTGCCGAGCTTCTACCGTCCGCCGTTGCGGGATGTGCCATTGCCGCTGCAGCTACGCGCGGTTGCGGCACGCTAGCCGTCGGACTGATGGCGGCGTGTGTTCCAGTCGTCCTGTTGCTTTGCGGAATCTCAGGGGCGAAAGACGGTTTCGGGTACGCCGGTCCGTTGCTTCTTGCGGGCGCTTCGGGAATGGTGCTCGCGGCGACAGCGTTCACGTCTGGTGATCCGAGGTTGGCCAAGATACGCCTTCTTTCCGAAGCTACGGCCGGCGTGTACTTCATCCACACGATCGTCGGCGACGTCCTGCACGTGTTCAAGACGCCGAAATTCCCGCAGGTGTTGCTGATTTCCCTCCTTGTAACCCTGATAGGACTTAGGTTGCCGATTGTTCGCGTCCTGTTCAACGGCAAGGTGCGCAAGCGCCCAGTGGGACTGGCGTCCGGCTGATGGTTTTAGTATAATAACGTCCATGAGAAGATTTGACGAGCCGATTCTGGTCACCAGGCCGTATCTTCCCGACCTTGAAACGTTCAAGGCCGGCTGCGAGGAGATATGGCGCAACCGGTGGCTTACGAACAACGGCCCGATGCTGAAGCGTTTCGAGGGGCGGCTTGCGGATTTCCTCGGGACGCCAGAATCGAACATTTCGCTTTTCGTCAACGGAACGCTTGCGCTGGAACTCGGCTTCTATGCGCTCGGGCTTTCGGGCGCGGAGGTCGTCACGACGCCTTTCACCTTTGTCGCTACGAGCCATGCGCTCAAGCGAATCGGCGCTACGCCTGTTTTTGCGGATGTCGATCCGGAGACGCTGTGTCTTTCCCCTGAGGCGGCGGAGAAGGCGATCACGCCGCGCACGAAGGCCATAGTGCCGGTCCATGTCTATGGGCACCCATGCGATGTCGAGGGCTTCGCCCGGCTCGGCGAGAAGTACGGCGTCAAGATTGTCTATGACGCCGCGCACGCCTTTGGCGCAGGATTGCAGGCGTACGGCGACATGTCGATGTACTCTTTCCACCCGACAAAGCTCTTCCACAGCTGCGAGGGAGGGCTCTTGGTGTTCCGCGACGAGTCGCTTCGGGAGCATCTCGCGGAACTCAGGAACTTCGCGATCAAGGGCGAGCTTTCCTGTGTTGACGTCGGTACGAACGCCAAGATGAACGAGCTTCAGGCGCTTATGGGGCTTGAGTGCCTCAAGGCGATGCCCGAGATTCTTGCGTCGAGAGCCGAAATTCACGCCGCGTACCGCGAGGCATTTGCTGGACGACCGGACATGAAGTTCCTCTATCCCATGTCCTTTCCGTCGTCGGGCGCCGCTGGCTATACGCCAAACTACGCCTACTGTCCGGTTCTTTTCAAGGATTTCGAGACGCGTGAGCGCGTCTGCATCGGGCTCAGGGAGAAGTGCAATGTATTCGCGCGGCGCTACTTCTATCCGCTTCTCACCGACTTTGAGCCATACGCATACGCAAAAGGCACGTGTCCCGTCGCCGAAGATGCCGCTCGCCGCGTCCTTACGCTGCCCACGTATTTTGGGCTGTCGACCGATGACGCGCGTGCGATAGCGGAGAATGTCATGGAGATGCTATGAGCATGCGCGAAACCAACATACTCCTCACTGCGGTCGGACGCCGGGCATACCTTGTAGAGTATTTCAAGGAGGCGCTGCGGGGAACTGGCGGGAAGGTATATGCCGCGAACTGCGTGCGCGACACGACGGGTCTTCTGGCAGCCGACGACTTCGAGATCGTCCCGAAAAGCGCAGATCCTGGGTATGTCGACTCGCTTGTCGAGCTGTGCAGGCGTTGGCGGATAGCTCTTCTGTTTTCGCTTCACGACTGGGACGCGCCGGTAATAGCCAGGAACAGGGAAAGGTTCCTGGCTGTCGGCACTACGCCCGTCATGGGGGATGCCCGTCTGCTGTCGACATGTCTCGACAAGTATTCGACTGCCAGTGCGATGGAGGAAATCGGCGTTGCGGTTCCATGGACTACTCTTTCGCTGTCGGACGCAGCCGCGAAGATGAGTGAGCTCCGCTGCCCGATGATCGTCAAGCCGCGTTGGGGGCAGGGCTCGCTTGGTCTTTTCAAGGTCTATTCTGAAAAGGAACTCGAGTGGGCCTTCAACCTGTCCGATGTCCTGGCCCGGCGATTCGCCGCCAACTGTCCCGAAATCGATGTCTCGCAGCCGCAGGTCGTAGTGCAGCAGTTCATTTCCGGCGAGGAGTATGGCTGCGACATTGTCAACGGACTGGATGGCCAATTCCGCCGTGCGTTCGTGAAGCACAAGCTGGGCATGCGTGCCGGCGAAACGGACGCGGCAGAGAGCGCCGACGTGCCGTCCATAGCCGCGGCCGCCGAAAAGGTCGGCAGGTGGAGTCGGCACCTCGGGTGCATGGACTCCGACTGGATCGTCGGAGACGACGGCGTGCCTTGCCTTGTGGAGCTCAATCCACGATTTGGCGGCGGGTATCCGTTCACCCATCTCTCTGGCGCAAACGTCGTCAAGGCGTGCGTCGACTGGGCCAACGGTGTCGACGACGGGTCTTGGTGCGAGGATTACCGCGTCGGCGTCAAGATCGGAAAGGAAATCGGACTTCGCGTCTATGGAGACTCTCGCAATACATAAGCTTGCGGACTGGGCGTCGGACGAGGTCTATGTCCTGCGCGAGGACCTGCTGCCGCTTGCGTGCGGCGGCAACAAGGCGCGCATTGCGCTGAAGCTCATAGAGGACGCGAAGTCGAAGGGCGCAGATTCAATGGTCGGGTACGGGAACTGCCGTTCGAACATGTGCAGAGTTCTCGCCATGCTCAGCGCGCGTGCCGGGATGAAGTGTACCATAATTGCGCCATCGGAAGAGGGAGACGCGAACTTGGAGACGGCCAACAGCCGCATAGTCCGTCTTTGCGGGGCAAAGGTGGTTCCGTGCGAGAAAGGCCCCGGGGTCTCTTCTGTCGTGGAGAGGGTAATGTCCGAGATATCCTCCGCCGGCGGCCGTCCGTACTATGTGTTTGGAAACTCCCTTGGCGAGGGGAACGAGAAGGTGCTGTCGGCGGCATACGAGGAAGTGGCGACGGGTATATGCAAATGGGAACGCGAGTCTGGGATCTTCTTCGACAGGGTCGTCGTGGCGGTTGGCACAGGCAGCACCTACGCCGGTCTTCTCAACGGTTTTCGCTCCATGTCTCGCGATGTGCCGGTAACTGGCTTTACAATAGCCCGTGATGTAGGCACATGCCTTAAGGCGATGGCACGATTCACGAGCCTGCCTGTCGACATCCGCGACGATTCGCTTTTAGGCGGATACGGCAGGACGACAGGAGAACAGATGCGGTTTCTGGGCGATATGCTGTCAAGACACGCCATCCTCTTTGACCCAATATACTCGGGAAAGGCCCTGTGGGGACTTCATCGGCTGATTACGGCAGGAGAATATCTCGACGAGCGAGTCCTTTTCGTGCACACCGGCAGCCTGCCGCTGGCGATAGACGGACTGGAGGCCATCGATGGCTAAGATCATCATAGTTGACGACCTTGCGCGGTATGGCTTTGAAGAATACGAGCGCATGCTGTGCCAGATGCCGCATTTCGCAAAACGAGGCGAGGAGTTTAGGCCGTATATCGAGAAGCTTTTCAAGCACGGGACGATCCTCGCGATCGACGAGGGCGGAAGGCTGATGGGCTTCATGGCGTTCTACGCGAATGACCAGGAGGGCAAGGTCGCGTACTGGTCGTCCCTCGCCGTTGACCCGTCGCTTAAAGGCCAGGGTTGGGGTCTGCGGCTGTTGAACTGCGCAAGGGCGATGAGCGCAGAAGCCGGAATGAAAGTCGCGCGCGGGACGGTCGTGAAGACAAACGCAGGCCCGCTTGCGATGTATAGATGGTTTGGTTTCGAGATTACCGAGAGCCCGACCGATCCGCTGAGATACAACCTTGAGGTCAAGCTGACCCCGCCGCGCCTGTCCATCGTATGTCTCGCCTACAACGCGGCGCCCTACATACGCGCGGCCATCGACGGCTTTCTGATGCAGAAGACGAACTTCCCCGTCGAGATACTTGTCCACGACGACGCCTCGACAGACGGCACGGCGGATATCATACGCGAATATGCCGAGAGCTATCCGGGGACTGTCCGTGCCGTGCTTCAGAAGGAGAACCAGCTCTCGAAGGGCGTCATGGTCTCGTCAGAATTTCTCTGGCCGCTTATCCGCGGCGAATACGTCGCGGTCTGCGAAGGCGACGACTATTGGACGGACATGCACAAGCTGCAAAAGCAGGTCGACTGGCTTGACGCGCACCCTGAAAGCTCCATCTGCTTCCATCCCGTCGTGGTTCACTTCGAGGACGGCTCGCGCAAGGACAGCATATATCCATCTGATAAAGACTGCCCTGGTGGATACACGTTCGGGGAACTCCTCCGCCACAACTTCATTCAGACGAATTCCGTAGTCTTCCGCTGGAAGCTCAATGGGCGTGAGGGCGACGTTCCAACCGACATCGCGCCACGAGACTGGTTCACGAATCTCCTTCACGCGGAGAAGGGGCCGATTGGCTTCGTCCCCGAGGCGATGGGCGTCTACAGGCGGCATCCCGGCGGCGTGTGGTGGAATTCGGCTGACGCGCCAGACGCATTCTACCTGCGCAACGGATTCCGGCACCTTGCATTCTACAAGGCCGTTAAAAACCGCTTTGGCTACGACAACCCGTGCGCCGTCGACCTTGCCGCGAATACGATTGCCGCGGAACTGCGCGCTGGACACGTTGACCGCGCGGTCGAGACGCTCAAGGCGTACCCTGACTATGCCTGCAAGGCGCTTGGGGTGATTGCCGAGCGTGATCGGCTCGAAAGGGAGCTCGCGCGTTCGCGCCGCCGGCTGAAGCGTGTGATATGGGCGGCAGCCATCGCTGTTGCGCTGGTGCTGCTTGCGCTCTTCGCGTGAAGTCCGCGAAGTCGTGCGCCGCGCATTTCGTTCAGCGGTAGTCGATGCGGATGCGGTTGAAGAGCAGCAGGGAGCGCTTCTTGCCCCATCTGATTCTCACGACGCCTGGGAACACTTTTCTTCGCTCCTCTTGGCGCTGGCGGAGGCCTATGAGGGAGCGGTCCTCGTTGATATAGATGACGTTGTCAATGGCCTGAATGCACCCAAGATTGTATTTCGGAGTAATAAGGAGGCCGTTGCCGAGAAACGCGCCGTATACGCCAAGCGAGCCGATTGACGCAATGACGTAGCCGCACTTGGCAATAAGAGCGAGATCCAGGTATCCCTTGTCGCTGCCGTTGAAATCTACGATCCTGCTGTCGAGGTCTGGCGGAAGGGCGGGCAGCAACTCGTTACGGACGTAGTCTGGCTCATCGGAGAAGAAGTAGAACTTTGCCTTTGGCTCGAGCGCACGGACGATCTTGACCGTCTTTGCGAAGTATTCGGTCGAGCAGGGGACTCCGTATGCGACTGACGATATGGTCAAGTCCCCTCGCCTTACGTGAACGGCGCAGGCGGGGCCCTTGGCGATCTCCTCGGCGACTGCGGCGGTCTGCTCGTCGAGGGCGGGGCGGAACTTTTCCGACAGCAGCTTGCGCATTCCCGGCAAGTTGTAGCATCCTCTCGGGAAGCCCCCAAGATATGCCGGGGCTGATATCTCTTCAAGCGACGATATCTCCGTCAGGTCTATGAATCGGCGCTTTTTCACAGCGGCAATCTCGGCGTCGGTCGCGACCTCTATCGGCAGTTCGGGGAACGCTTTCGGGAAATCCCAGTTCCGCGCAAATCTGCCGTTGCAGTCCTTGCCGTCCTCCTTGAACCACGATATGTCGAATTTTATCCTGGCCTTGTCGCCGAGCAGGTTTGCCACCGCGAGGCCGTATGCGATGAAGTTGATCTGCGAGCATATCCCGCCGTCGACATGCACGACGATGAGGTCGCTTCGCTTCGGGAAAATCGAGCGGAGCGCGTTGCGGAGACGCAGCAGATAGTACTGCGTCTTCGTCTTGGCGCCGATTGCGTCCATCTTGCGCTGCAGCTTCTTCGCGTGCTTTCCCTTCCTCTTGGCCCTGTGCGCCGCGATCTCCTCCCTGCTGCGGTAGTCGCGCACGGCGTATTCGCCTTTCAGGAAGTCTGCGATCATCTTGACCTCGATCCCGAAGACCGGGGCGTCGGGCGCGTAGCACTTGAAGTCGAAGGCGATCCTGCGCACTCCTGGCAGGGGGGTCTCGTCTATGCGGTTTTCGAGGCTTCTGCCTGTCTCGAGGTTGACGATTAGAAAGTCGAATTTGGCGTTCGGATACTTTTCCGACATGATCTCGATCGACTTGCGGCCCTCCTCGGGCGACACGGGGGCGGGCGAGACGGGCGTGTCTATGGTCACGAGCAGTACGCTCTTCGACGACTTCAGCAGCCTGTCGAGGCGCGCCGCGCGGCGGGTGTATTTCTCCATGACGGCGGGATACTGGTCTTCGAGCGGCGTTCCCTGCACGAAGTCGTGCATGAAGAAGATCCCGGAGCGGACGTTGCGCACCTCTTCGTGCCCGTATGTGTCGTTCCTGCCCGCCCACTTCAGGTCCTCGAGATTCATCCAGTCCTTGAATTCGCTGCAGATCGTGCGGCAGCGGAAGATCGGCGGCGGAGTTCCCACCCAGTCCCATGGGAATGAGGCGAGCTGTAGCCCGGCCTGCCGCAGCGTCTGGGAGCAGCTGCAGGCAAATCCAAGCGGAACAATGAGGTCATAGGTCTTTGACATATGCGACATTATACCATTTCGCCCCTTGTCCGTGTCGGAAATATGGTATAATGTGCGGCATGGAAGCAGAAGAGGAAGCAAAGGTAATCGCGAAGGCGCTCGAGGAGTCGAAGGCCGAGGACGTCAGGATCTACGACGTCCGCGGCAAAAGCTCGCTCACGGACTTCTTCGTCGTCGGCACCGGTTCCGCCGCGCCACACCTGAAGGCGCTCGTCGCGAACGCGCAGCAGGCGATGCGCGAGGCGGGCGTGAAGCGCAACCGCATGGCGGGGGATCCCGAATGCGGCTGGATCGTCGCCGACTTCATCGACGTCGTGGTGCACGTGTTCTCGCGCGAGGCGAGGGCGTACTACGCGATAGAAAAGCTCTGGAACTGACATTTTAAACAATCTGCTCTACCCCCCTTGCGCGGTGGGGCAGAAATATAGTATAATAGCCACATCAACAACAAAGGAGTTGAAAAACCATGGCAGGAAAGCTTGAAGATCGCGTAAAGGACATCATTGTTGAGCAGCTCGGCGTCAATGCCGAACAGGTTACGCCGGAGGCGTCTTTCATCGACGACCTCGGCGCCGACTCGCTCGATTCGGTTGAGCTCATCATGGCGTTTGAGGAGGAGTTCGGTGCGGCGATTCCCGAAGAGGACGCCGAGAGTCTCACCACCGTCGGCAAGGTCGTCGACTATCTCAAGTCGAAGGGCTACGGCGACGACGGCTCCGCTCCAGCGCAGTAACGCGCGTTCTTTTTGCGCAAGGGCATCCGGACGTGGAAACTGCGGTTTCCGCGTCCGCTCCTTTTTGGTATAATATGTCTCCAATATGAACAAGCTGGCGCTTCAGTTGAACAAGACGCTCGGCACGGCGGCCGATTTCCTCTCTCCCGCCGGCCGGCGCATGTATTTCCCCTACGGCGGAATTCTCGGGCAGGGCGCGGAGGCAAAGTCCTGTGAAATCAACGCGACCGTCGGAATGGCGTTCGAGGAGGACAGCTCTCCGCTCGTGATGGACTGCTTCAGGAATGCGGTCAAGCTCGACAAGCGTGCGTTCCTCTATGCTGGGAGCTTCGGCCTCCCGAAGCTGCGCGAAAAGTGGCGGGCGATGGAGTTCGCCAAGAACCCCTCGCTCAATGGCAAGACGTTCTCCAATCCCGTCGTGACGAACGCGCTCACCCACGGCATACGCATTTGCGCGGAGCTGTTCGCGGGGCCTCGCGACACGCTCGTCTGCCCCGACCTCTTCTGGGACAACTACGAGCTGATCTTCAAGGAAGCGGTTGGCTGCAGGGTCGCCCACTTCAACACCTTCAGGAAGGGTGCGTTCGACGCGGACGCGATGAAGAAGGCGCTTCTCGCCCCCGG
>CADCGZ010000037.1 GCA_902801025.1 uncultured bacterium
CGCCTACAAGGAGTTCGTCACGCAGCGCATCACGAGCGACCAGAACTGCAAGAAGCCGGGCTACACGATCGGCAACTACATCAAGGCCGGCAAGATGGAGGAGTCAAACGACCGCGTCATCAACCAGCTCATCGTGAACCCGGTGCTGACGAAGGTTCCCGGCGGCGGCGTGAACCAGCTCCAGATGGGCCTCACGGAGCTCAAGCCCGGAAGCGTCTGGAACACGATGCCGCAGCACACGCACAACCGCCGCATGGAGGCGTATTTCTACTTCAACGTCCCCGAAGGCCAGGCGATCTGCCACCAGATGGGCCGCCCGCAGGAGCAGCGTCTCGTGTGGCTGCACAACGAACAGGCGATCACCGCGCCCGAGTGGAGCGTCCATTCCGCCGCGGGTACCTCGAACTACATGTTCATCTGGGGCATGGGCGGCGAGAACCTCAACTACGGTGACATGGACAAGGTCCCTGTTACGGAAATGAAGTAATGGCGCCATTGGCGTCGCGTAGAGGAATTTTCTAAACGAAAACACAATACAACGATAGGGAAAAGGAGAACAAAGATGATACTCGATCAATTCAAGCTTGACGGAAAGGTCGCAATCGTGACGGGCGCGGGCCGCGGAATCGGCCAGGCGTACGCAATAGGACTCGCGGAGGCGGGCGCGGACGTCGCAATCGTCGACGTAATCCCGATGGACGAGACAATCGCCGCCATCCAGAAGCTCGGACGCAGGGCCATCGGCATCAAGGCCGACCTCTCGAAGGGCGAGAAGGAGTCGCCGAAGATCGTCGCGAAGGTCGTCAAGGCGTTCAAGAAGATCGACATTCTCGTCAACAACGCCGGCATTATCCGCCGCGAACCGTTCGCCGAGCATAGCGCGAAGAACTGGAACGACGTAATCTCGATCAACCTCTCGACGCCGTTCTTCCTTTCGCAAGCTGTCGTCAGGCAGATGCAGAAGCAGGGCAAGGGCGGCAAGATCATCAACATCGCCTCGATGCTTTCGTTCCAGGGCGGCATTCTTGTTCCGGGCTACGCGGCATCGAAGGGCGGCGTCAAGTCGCTCACGATGCTCATGGCGAACGAGCTCTCGAAGGACGGGATCTGCGTGAACGCGATCGCCCCGGGCTACATCGCGACCGCGAACACCGCGCCGATCCGCGCCGACAAGAAGCGCAACAAGGCGATCCTCGACCGCATTCCCGCAGGCCGCTGGGGCACGCCGGACGACCTCAAGGGCATCTGCGTCTTCCTCGCGGCGCCCGCGTCCGACTACATGACCGGCTACACCTACGCCTGCGACGGCGGCTGGCTGGCGCGCTAAGGCGCGTCGCCAGTCTGCGGGCGTGCTGCGCGCGGGATATGGTATAATATACGCCATGGCAGAGAAAACGGCAGTATATCCCGGGACGTTCGACCCGATGACTCTCGGGCACTTCGACCTCATCAAGCGCGCGTCGAAGCTCTACGACCGCCTCGTCGTCGCGGTTGCGGCGACGAGCGCGAAGCAGGGCGCGCGCTTTTCGGCCGAGGACCGCCTCGCGATGATCCGTGAGGACGTCAAGAAGGCGCGGCTTCGCAACGTCGAGGTCAAGATGCTCGACGGGCTTCTCGTCGACTTCTGCCGCCGCGAGAAGGCGAAGGTCGTCATCCGCGGCGTCAGGGTCTACAGCGACTTCGAGTACGAGTTCCAGATGGCGCTCACCAACCGCCGCATGGCTCCCGAGATCGAGACGCTCTTCATGATGCCGAGCGAGAACCTCGCCTACGTC
The DNA here is from genome assembly GCA_902801025.1 of uncultured bacterium. Taxonomy (GTDB): domain Bacteria; phylum Verrucomicrobiota; class Kiritimatiellia; order RFP12; family UBA1067; genus UBA1067. The sequence continues at coordinate 1,776 of CADCGZ010000037.1, forward strand.
ACGGCCTCGACAGTCCGCGAGATCGCTGCCTACGGCGGCGACACGACGCCGTTCGTCACGCCCGCCGTGCAGAAGCACCTCAAGGGCGCGAAATGAGGGAATTCTTCGACGTAACCGTCCTTTCGATCCTCCAGGGCGTAGCGGAATTCCTCCCGATCTCGAGTTCGGGACATCTGGTGATCGGACAGCACATGCTGGGGCTGGACGTCCCCGGAATGCGGCTCGACCTAATGCTCCACTTCGGAACGCTCGTCAGCATCTGTGCTTTCTACTGGCGCACGATCTGGCGCATAGTTTCAAAGTTCGAGTGGCAGTATGTCCTAAAGATTGCCCTAAGCGCGCTTCCGGCAGTTGTCGTCTACTTTTTCTTCAAGGACTTCATAGAAGGGCTCTTCGAGAATGCCAAGATGGTCGGGGCTCTTCTCATGTTCACCGGCGCAATCTTGATCGGGACGCGCTACCTCCCGCGCGGGAACCGCGACGTCTGCTGGGCTCGTGCGCTTCTCATGGGTTGCGCCCAGGCGCTTGCGCTCCTTCCCGGCGTGAGCCGCTCGGGGATGACGCTCGCGAGCGCGCGCGGCGGGCGGGTAGACGCCGAGAAGTCAGCCGAGTTCTCGTTCCTTATGTCGGCTCCGCTCATATTGGGTGGCGTCCTGCTTGAAATCCTCAAGTCGGTTCGCGCGGGAGCGGAGACTCAATCCGGCGAGATTTCGTGGGGTCTAACCATATATGGCGCGGTTCTTGCGGCGGTTGTCGGGTATTTCTCGCTCGTCGTGCTGCTCAAGGCCCTGAAGGGGCGATGGTTTTGGCTTTTCGGGCCATACTGTCTGGCCGCTGGACTTCTCACGCTAATTTTGGTATAATTTCCCCTCAATTTCTCAAAAAAGGGATTAGATAGACTATGTCCAAGGAATCTGCTGTTCGCAACAACATCTGGAAATGGCTCGTTTTGCTGCTCATTGCAGTCGTTTCGTTCTACGTTACGACGCCTGTGCAGGAGAAGCTTCGCTTCGGTCTCGACCTCAAGGGCGGCACGTCGTTCACGCTCGGCGTCGATACCGACAAGCTTGCCGAGAGCATCATCGCCGAGAATCCCGACATCACCAACAAGACTGGCGCAGTCGAGGCCAAGATCGACGACATCCTCAAGGACTGCGACGCTCGCATAATTGAGGTCATCCGCCGTCGCGTCGACGCTATGGGCACGAACGAGCCCGTAATCCAGGGCATGAAGGACCACCGCCTCCTCGTTCAGCTTCCCGGCGTAGACGAGGAAGTCCGCAAGGCCGCGAAGGCCTCCCTCCAGAGCGCGGCCTACCTCGAGTTCCGCCTCACCCACGCGAAGAACGACCAGCTCGTTGCGAAACTCCTCTCCAAGGACGTCGCTCCCGAGGGCTATGTCAAGAAGGGCTCGGGCTATGCGCGCGCCGAGAACTGGAAGGAAGTCTCCAAGACCCCCGGCTACGCCGCGCGCCTCGCCGCGTTCGAGGTTCCCGATCCGCGCTACGTGTTCATGCTCGAGGACAACGGCGACGGCACTTACGCGCCCAATTTCGTCGCGCGCCATACCGATCCGCAGGTCACGGGCGAGCACCTCGAGTCGGCCGCCGTCGAGCGTGACCCGACTTCCGGCCAGCTTTCCATCGGCTTCCGCCTCAACTCCGAGGGCGCGCAGAAGTTCGCGACGCTCACGCGCAACTACAAGGCGGGTGGCCCGAAGAACCCGACTGGCCGTGGCCGCCAGCTCGCGATCATTCTCGACGACCAGCTTATCTCGGCGCCTGTGATCCAGAGCGAGATCGGCGCGAACGGCCAGATCACCGGCCGTTTCGACGGTCCTTCCGCCCAGAAGCTCGCCAACGAGCTCAATGCCGGCGCCTTGCCCGCTCCGATGAAGATCCTCGCCGAGTCGACCGTTTCGCCGACCGTGGGCGAAGACGCGAAGCACAAGGGCGTTATCGCCGCCTGCCTCGGCTTCTGCCTCGTCGCAATCTTCATGTTCATCTACTACTGGATGACCGGCCTCGTCGCCGACATCGCGCTCTTCCTCGACATCGCGCTCCTTCCGACTGCGCTCGTCTTCGTCGCGAACATCCTCGGCGTCTTCGCGCACGATCCTGCGATGGGCGGCGGCGGCTCGATGCAGCTTCCCGTCCTCACGATGCCTGGCATCGCCGGCCTCGTCCTCTCGCTCGGCATGGCGGTTGACGCCAACGTGCTCATCTTCGAGCGCATCCGCGAGGAGTTCGCCGCCGGCCGCCGCGCGGGCGATGCGATCAAGAACGGCTACGGCCGCGCGTTCACCGCGATTTTCGACTCCAACCTCACGACGATCATCACGGGCATCATCCTCTTCGTCGTTGGCACGGGCCCGGTGCGCGGCTTCGCGATCATGCTCACCGCGGGCGTCGTCATCTCGATGTTCACGGCCGTCGTCGTCACGCGCCTCGTCTTCGACCACTGCGTCGAAACCGGCCGCGAGGCGCCGTTCCGCATGATGCAGTTCTTCAAGAAGCCGAACTTCGACTTCATGAAGATCACCAAGTTCACCGTCGGCGGTTCGTTCGCGTTCATCGCCGTCGCGCTCACGATCTTCGCAATCCGCTTCATGAACAACAGGGCGTCGGTCCTCGCAGTCGACCTCACGGGCGGCACCTCGATCGTCTACAACCTGAAGCAGGACGCGAAGCCGGCCATCGCCGACATCCGCGCGGCTCTCAACGACTTCGACAACGCGACGGTCATCCAGTATCAGGATGGCGGCGTCGGCGACTCGACGCTTCTCGTCAAGACCGGCGAGACGGCCGAGACGAAGAAGGGCTCCCAGCTCGAGGGCAAGGACGTCGGTGCGTACGTCACGAAGCTCCTCCGCGAGAAGTTCCCGCAGGCCGAGATCGCTCCCGCCTCGGTTGACGAGGTTGGCTCGATGGTCGGCGCGGACCTCAAGAAGAGCGGTTCCTACGCCGTTCTCTTCTCGCTCGTCGCGATCCTGATCTACGTCGGCTTCCGCTTCCAGTTCGGCTTCGGTCTCGGCGCTCTCGTCGCGCTCGCGCACGACGCGCTCATCTCGCTCGCGATCTTCTCGCTCTGCGGGCGTCAGGTGTCGCTCATCGTGATTACCGCGCTTCTCACGATCATCGGCTACTCCGTGAACGACACGGTCGTCGTGTTCGACCGCATCCGCGAGCAGCTTCGCCACGACCGCCGCATGACGTTCGCCGAGCTCTGCAACAGCGCCGTCAACGCGTGCCTCGGCCGTACGGTCATCACGTCGGTGACGACGTTCTTCGCCGTCCTCGCGCTCTTCGCGTTCGGCGACGGCTCGATCTTCGACTTCGCGCTCACGATGCTCATCGGCGTCGTCGCGGGCACGTACTCGTCCGTCTTCATCGCGACCCCGGTCATGATGTGGTGGTACAAGGGCAAGCGCCCAGAGTTCGAGGCCGAGGCCAAGACCCAGGAAGGCTGATTTCAACCGTCTGGCTCGGGCGATAAAGGGCTGCCCGACCGGTAAGGAAACAACGAAAGGAAAAAGAAAATGCCTAAGATGAAAACGAAGAAGTGCGCCACGAAGCGCATGAAACTCTCGAAGAACGGGAAGATCATGCGTTCGCAGGGCGGCCATGCACACCTCAACAACGGCAAGAAGCGCAACCGCAAGAACAACCTCTGCGGCCGCACCGCCGTCGAATCCAACAAGGTCACGAAGACATACGCGCGCGCCCTCCAGGGTCGCTGATAGAGAAGGAGGACAAATACCATGCGTGTTACAAATGCACCCGCTTCCCGTGAACGCCGCCGCCGCCGCCTTGCCAAGGCGAAGGGTTTCTACGGCGCCCGCTCAAAGCTCTTCCGCACGGCGACCGAGGCCGTCGACCGCGCGATGCGCCTGTCGACGATCCACCGCAAGCTCAAGAAGCGCGACTACCGCCAGCTCTGGATTGCCCGCGTCAACGCGGCTTCCCGCGCCGAGGGAATCAGCTACTCGAAGCTCATTGCGGGCCTCATCAAGGCCGGCGTGACGCTGAACCGCAAGATGCTGAGCGAGATCGCGATTCACGATCCAGAGGGCTTCAAGACGCTCGTCGACATCGCGAAGAACGCCTGATCGCAGCGCTTCTAAAAAAGCAAAAGTCATCCGCGGCGGTTGCGCCGCGGAGCTTTTTTTTATATAATGTCCGCACAAGGAGGTTTCACATGGCCGAAGAAAAGGACGAAGTTCTCGAGACGCAGAGCGCCGACGGCGCGGAGATACGCGACACCGACATCGTGTTCGACTGTCCGCACTGCAGCAAGACGCTCGTAATCGACTACCGCGGGGCGGGGCTCCAGATCAACTGCTCCGAGTGCGGCAAGGACGTGCTCGTCCCGATTCCGGACGGCATGGAGCTTACCGACCTCGATATGGATCCAGGCGAAATCCTGAAGCAGCTCTTCGCGACCCGTCGCAACTACCAGAAGGCAGAGACGCGCGTGCAGGGACTCAAGGCGCGCCTCGTGTCGCTGCAGGAGACGCTTGCCGTCATGCAGCAGGTGATTGCCGAAGGGCTGGCCGACGAGTGAGCAAAAGGGCCCTTTTCGTAAACGCGCTCACTTTCGCGCGCGTTCCGCTGATCTTCCTCTGGGCGGCGTTCGCCATCTGGCAGGAGCTTGACGCCTCTTGCGGAGGGCGGCATGAGCCGAGCGTGACTCTCGCCGTGCTTGCGTCGCTCGGGATGCTGCTTTCGGGGCTCACCGACCTCTGGGACGGACTGCTCGCGCGTCGCTGGAACGTCGTCTCGACCCTTGGCAAGATGGCCGACCCGCTGATGGACAAGGTGTTTTACCTTGTTGCGTTTCCCGTTCTCGTCTGGCATTCTTCTCACTCCGGTGCGGGGGAGCTGCAGACGCTTTCGCTCCTCGGGCTGACCGTCCTCTATCTTCTGCGCGACACGTGGGTCACGTTCCTCAGGTCCGTCGGCACGATGTACGGGGCCGATGTCGGCGCGATGTGGCTTGGCAAGGTGCGCACGGCTCTCTCCTTCCCTGGCGCGGGCTGGATATACGCCTACCTTTGCTTCCGCTGGTTCGGGCCGTTTCGCGCCGACAACGCCTTAGTGAACGTGATATGGCCGGCGAGCGTGTTGTTTGTAGAGGCGTTCCTTGCGGTGCTGACTTTCGTGAGTCTCGTCACCTACACGAGGTCCTACATGCCCTACCTTAAAAGGGCACTTGAAAGAAAAGAGAATTTGTGAGATAATATTACCACACCACGGAATAATACTGAAAGGCAAAAACAATGAAAAACACAAGCAAAGGCTTTACACTTGTCGAGCTGCTCGTCGTTATCGGCATTCTCGGCATTCTTATGGGCGCGCTCTTCCCGGCAATCACGTCGGCGATGCTCTCCGCGCAGTCTAACGCGCTTGCCATGCACGGCCGCAACCTCTTCATCGGCATCACGCAGGCGAACGTCGACCGCGAGAGCCACGGCCGCAGCAGCGTGTGGCCGAAGAGCAGCGACACCGTCGAGGATGGAGAGGGCGACGACATCGCCTTCAAGACATACGAATCCAGCGCCGACGACTATTTCGACGAGCTGTTTGACATGAGGCGGTATGGCACGACCGAGTGGCAGCCGTACGTCGACGTCGACATCAAGTTCCTCTCCGGCGCGGGCGTCAGCGCCTACAGCGGCGGTTCCTCCCTCAAGGGCAGCATCGCCTGGAAGATCGTCACCGGCCTCACCGACGACATGCCTGATGTCGTCCCGGTCCTCGTTTCCCGCAACTTGATGACCGACACGTTCGCGAAGTCGGGCAACACGGAGACGAAGAGCAGCACGACGCTGATCAAGTCCGACAGCAACTTCCCGCAGCCGTTCGGCAACAAGGCGACCGTCATCATCCACAAGGGCGGTGCGTCGAGCGTCTACAAGGGCCGCTACCAGACCCTTTACGACATCTACGACAAGCAGACCGTCACGTTTGCCGACGGTGCGAAGATCGACTACCTCACGCCTTCGAAGTCGAAGTAAGCTGGCGACTTGACAGTCAGGGTCGCCATTGATCTGGCGCTCGACCGGCTGTTTGACTACACAGTTCCGGAAGAGCTTGAAAAGAAGCTGGCCGTCGGCCAGCTTCTTTCCGTCCCGTTCGGACACCGCACCGCCCGCGGCTTCGCGATGGAGATGGTGGAACGGGAATGTGACGCTAAAAGGACCCTAAAGGACCCTAATGAGACCCTAAGTGACCCTAAACGACCCTACGCTCTAAAGCCAATCTCGGCAATCGTCGACGAGGAGCCGTTTTTCTCGACGCGGCTCCTTGAGCTTGTGCGCGCTCTCGCCGCCTATACCGCCGCACCTGTCGAGTCAGTCCTCAAGGCCGCCGTTCCCGCCGCCGTCGTGAGGCCAAACGCGAGGGCGAAAGAACTCTACTTCATCTCTCCGGCCCTCGCGCCCGTGCCTGTCCCGATGACGGCTCGCCGCCAGTGGCTCTATGATCAGATCGTCCGCCTTGGTGGAGGCTGGATGCAGCAGCTCTGCCGCGAGCTCAAGACGACGTCTGCGTCTCTCAAGGAGATGGGGCGGCTCGGCCTCGTCACCATCGCTCCGCGGCAAAAGCGCCGCGATCCTCTTGGCAACATGCGGCGCATCCTTCCGACGAAGTCGCTCCCGCTGAATGACGAGCAGACTGCGGCGCTCGGCGTAATATCCGCTGCGACGAAGCCAGTCCTTCTCTTTGGCGTCACTGGGTCGGGCAAGACCGAGGTGTATCTCCAGGCGATTGCGAAGGAACTCGAGTCTGGCCGCGGCGCGATCGTGATGGTTCCCGAGATATCTCTCACGCCTCAGACAGTGCGCAGGTTCGCGTCGCGCTTCGGCGACAAGGTGGCGGTTCTCCACTCGGCTCTTTCCGACGGCGAGCGCTACGACGAGTGGCATCGCATACGCTCTGGCGCGGCTCGCGTCGTCGTCGGCCCGAGAAGCGCCGTCTTCGCGCCTGTCCGCGACCTCGGGCTCGTCGTCGTCGACGAAGAGCACGACCCAAGCTACAAGCAGGACGACAACCCGCGCTACAATGCTCGCGACGCAGCCGTCTTGCGCGGACGTCTCGAAGGCGCGCGCGTCGTACTCGGCTCCGCGACGCCGTCTCTCGAGACCTGGCGAAACGTCGCCGTCGGAAAGTACGATCTCGCGGAGATGAAGTGCCGCGCTGGCGCGGGAACTCTCCCCGCCGTTCGGCTCGTCGACATGTCGGCGCCGCAGCGCGGCGATTCCTCTGGCGCGATCTTCTCGCAGGACCTTCTCGATGCCGTGAAGCTCCGTCTTGACCGCCACGAGCAGACGATACTTTTCTTGAACCGCCGCGGCTATTCGCGCAGCGTGACGTGCGCCGTATGCGGCGCGACGGTCGATTGCCCGGAATGTTCTCTTCCCTATACGTATCACCGCGCCGATGACTGTTGCCGTTGTCATATCTGTGGTGGATGGATTCTCACTCCGAAGGTCTGCCCTGCGTGCGGCGCGCCGGCGCTCCAGTACAAGGGCATCGGCACCCAGCGCGCGGAGGCAGCGCTTGCGAAGTGCTTCCCAAATGCGAAGATTCTCCGCATGGACGCAGACTCAACGTCGCGCAAGAACTCGCACGACGACATTCTTTCCGCGTTCAGGCGCGGCGAGGCGGACGTTCTTCTCGGCACGCAGATGATTGCGAAGGGGCTCGACTTCCCGAATGTCACGCTTGTTGGCGTCCTCAATGCCGATAGCTCCCTCAACATGCCAGACTTCCGTGCGGCGGAGCGGACGTTCCAGCTGCTTGCGCAGGTGTCGGGGCGCGCGGGAAGGGCGGAGCTTCCAGGAGAGGTGATCATTCAGTCGTACGATCCTTCGGCGCCTGCGATTGTCGCGGCGGCGCGCGGCGATTTCGCCGCGTTCGCTAAGGATGAGCTTTCGGTTCGGGAGGAGTGTTTCTTTCCGCCGTTCTGCCATCTCGCGGCGGTCAACTTGCGCTCGAAGGACTTGAAGCTCGTTTCGTCGTGGGCCGACATGTTCGCGAAGTCGCTTATGAAGGTGAAGGGGCTTACGGTGTCCGAGGCGGTGCCGAGCGCGCTTGAGAAGGCGGACGGGTGGTATCGCTGGCAGGTCGTCGTTCGCGCGCCCTCGGTTTCGACGATTGTCAAGGCGTGGCGGTGGCTTCTCGCCCAGCGCCCGCCGCCCGCCGCTCTCCGCGCCGCAATCGACGTCGACGCCTTCAGTCTCACTTGAATAGCTGACGCTACTTCGCCGGCTTTAGGAATTCGGTGAAGGTTTTGCCGTTGCGCGAGCCGGAGTATATCTTAACCCAGTCGACGTGCATCGCCGTCGGAAGCGTCGATTCGTCTATCGCGCCGACCCGTTAAATACCCCCTTGCGCGCGTATCTGACATTTGGTATACTACCCACCCGTTAGCACCTGTGGTGAAATTGGCACACACGCTAGATTCAGGTTCTAGTGCCGCAAGGCTTGTGGGTTCAAGTCCCACCAGGTGCACCAAGAAGCTGGCCCCTTCGTCTATCGGCTAGGACATCTGGTTCTCATCCAGGCAAGAGGAGTTCGACTCTCCTAGGGGCTGCCAAACGGAAAACTGCCAAGCACTATCCAGGACCTGCGGCGACTGTGAAGAAAGCGGTGAGATTCCTTGTGAAGACGGTGAAGTGGATCTTCATCGTTTTTTGTGTATTTCTGGGGAGCTTGTTCTTCCGCGAGCAGCGGATTCCAGCCGACTGGGTGGTTTCAACCGTAAGTTCGCATATGCCGTCGAACATCGTGTTCAAGTGCGATTCCGCTTCGTTCGGTTTCCGCCGCGGCGCAAAGCTGCGCGGCGTCCGGCTCTACGACCGCGAACGCGCCAACCCTGTAGAGGCCGTTCTTAGCGCCGACAGCGCGTCGGTCGACTTCTTCCTCCGCCGCGTCCGCATAGTCGGTCTCAGGATCCAGCGTCTGCATGACGGCTATTACCTCCCTGGGAACAGCGAACGCAACGGGCGCATGGATGTGGAGCTTCCCGATCTTCCGTCGTTTTCCGTCTCGCTCGTCCGTCCCGATATCCTCGGCATAGCTCCTGAACATGTCTCCGCCATCGTAAAGTCCAATCCCCGGCGCATCGAGTTTGGTGATATCCGCGTCGTCTGGCCCGACATGGACCGCTCCATGTCTGTCGGAGGCGTCGCCCGTCTCGACATCGATGCACAGCGTTTTCACGCCGAGGCCCGCGGCGAAGCCCGCCAGTCTCACATACGGCCGCTTCTTGTCGCACTCGATGTGCCGGTGGCGGTTCGCTATATGGACGCGTTTACCGGTATCACCGAGCCGATTCCCGTTTCGGCGAAGTGGGACGTCAATCTCGTCAACTGCGACTTCCAGATGCATCTCGACCTGCATCCGCAGCTTGGCCGCTATAACGGCGTCCCGATGCGCCGAGTCGACGGCGAGCTCGCGTTCTCTGCCTGTACACGTGGGACCAACCTCAATTGCGTGACTACGATAGGCCCTCTTTCCTCATTAGATCCCAAGGGCCGTCCGCTTGACGGCCGGCTTGTCGTTGCCGTTACGAACGAATGTGTGGCCCTCGATTTCGACGTGAAGTCCGGGCTTGAGCTCAAGGATATCCTCTCGGTCGCCGACTGTCTAAACGACGGGACGCTCGACTGCATTTCATGCGAGACGCCGCCGGAAATCACGGTTATGGGAACTCTCATGCCCGATCCAGTGAAACAGTCCGAAAATGACCTCCGCGGCACCGTCGCGTTCAAGAGAGGCGTGTTCTTCGAGTCGCCTGTTGAAGACGTGGCCTTTTCCTATGCCTATGTCGGCGACACGATATCGTTCGACAACATATCTGTGCGCGGCAAGGAGGGCGGCCGCTACACTGGCAAGGCGAAGCTCCATGTCCCGGCATCCGATCCGGACTCGGCGTCGTTCTCGATGTCGTTTTCGTGCCGCGACGGGTCGCTTGGTGAGATAGCCGAGGCCCTCGGCAGCGACTTCGGCGGCAGGCAGGGTGTTGTCAACAGCGAAGCGGAAGTGACCGGCCTCATATCGACCAATCTGTATTCGCATATCAACGGCCGCGGCAGGGTTCGTGTTACGGAAGGGCGGCTTGCGCAGATGAAGCTTTTCATGGGGCTAACCGACTATCTTGCGGCAAATGTGCCCGGTGTCGCCTCTCTTGTCAACCAGTCCCAGGCGTCAGTCGACTACACGATCACGAACGGAGTCTTTGCTTCCGACAGCATTTTCATAGAGGGCGGCGTGTTCTCGATCAAGGCCTCTGGCACTTACGACATTCCGGCGGACAATCTCGATTTCACCGTGCGCTTGCAGCTTCTTAAGAACGACTCCTTCATTGGAAAGCTTGTCCACCCCGTTATGTTCCCGTTCACTAAGCTCCTTTTGGAGTTCAAGGTGACGGGGTCGGCAGAAGATCCGAAGTGGAACTACATAAGCGTTTTGGACAGGATATTGTAGGGGTCAGTAGTTAGGGGTCAGGGGTCAGGAGTTGGAGTTAGGATGAATCTTACGAGTCCGAGCCAGGTCAAGGCGTGGTGCATCGAGAACGGCTTCCACCCAAACAAGGTGCTGGGACAGAACTTCCTCATCGACCGTAACGCGCTTGAAGCCATTGTAGATGTCGGGCTTGCCTCTGTTGCGAAGGACAGCGGCGCGGCAATCCTCGAGATAGGTCCGGGGCTCGGCGTTTTAACCGAGGAAATTCTGAAACGCGGCTGCTCCGTGACGGCGGTCGAGAAAGATCCCATCCTTGCCGCACGGCTAGCGGAATCGCTCGGCAACCCTCCGAACCTAAGCGTAGTTGAAGCCGACGCACTCGATTGGATTGAAGACGCGGCGGGCGCCGGGTTCGCCGCGATGGTGTCGAATCTGCCCTATCAGGCGGGGACGCGCATCCTGCTCGAACTTGTGCAGCGGCGGGAGATTCCGTCGATGACGGTGCTTGTGCAGACCGAGGTAGCCGAGCGACTTGCAGCAAAGGAAGGGTCGAAGACGCGGGGGCTTGCCGGCGTTTGGGCGCAACTCGACTACGACGTCAAAATCGTGCGGAAAGTCGCGGCGAGCTGTTTCTGGCCGCGCCCCGAAATCGGATCTTCGGTTGTCACGCTTATCAGACACGACAGAAATGTTGCACTTTCTGACAGGGAACGCGATATTTTTCATCGTTTGACTAAAAAAGCGTTTGAACATCGCCGCAAACAACTTGGCAGCATATTCAAGGATTTGATACAATCATCCGCACGAGCTGAAGAGCTCTCAAACGAAGACTGGATAAACCTATCGAAAGGAATAGCAGAAAATGAAGACTCCTGAACAGTTTCTTGAGGAGAATGGATTTGTCGCCGCGGCCGATCTTGACCGCGCCGCGCTTCTCTCCGCGTTCATTTCCGAGATGGAGAAGGGGCTCAAGGGCGAGCCGTCGTCTCTTATGATGATTCCGACGTTCGTCGGTGTGAATGGCAAGATTCCAGAGGGCTCTTCCGCCGCAGTCCTCGATGCGGGTGGCACGAATTTCCGCGGCGCCATAGTCTCGATTCCCCCGAAAATTTCCGACAAGCAGAACCAGCCGATGCCCGGCACGAAGGGCGAAGTCGACGAGGAGACGTTCTACAACGCGTTTGCGTCCGAAGTGAAGCGTCTCGAGGGCAAGCCCAGCTGCAAGAAGCTCGGCTGGTGCTTCTCCTATCCGGCGGAGGCGACGAAGGACCTCGACGCGAAGCTCGTCCGCTGGACGAAGAACATCAAGGCGCCCGCCATCGTCGGCCAGTTCGTCGGCAAGGAGCTCCTGAAGCGCACCGGCGGCGAGGGAATCGCAGTCGTGAACGACACGGTCGCGACGCTTCTCGCGGCGAAGGCGACCGAGGGCGACAAGACCTACTCCTCCTACATCGGCTTCATTCTTGGCACCGGCACGAACACGGCCTACGTCGAGAAGAACAAGAACATCCTCAAGATGGCCGGCCTCGATCCCGAGGGCTCGATGATCATCAACGCCGAGTCGGGCGCTTTCGACAAGGCGCCGCGCAGCAAGTTCGACGAGGCGGCAGACGCGAAGACCGGCAACCCCGGCATCGGCCTCCTCGAGAAGATGATCGCTGGCGCGTATCTCGGCGGCGTCGGCCTCGAGATCTACAAGGCCGCCGCGAAGCTAGGACCCCGCAATGACGACGGGACTGGCGGGTTCTTCTCTAAGGAGGCTATTGCTGCGCTCAGCGGGCTCGGCTCCTTGGAGACGATGGACTTCGACAACTTCTGCGCTGGATTCAAAAAGGAAGGGCGCGACAATGTGCTCGATACGATCTTTGCGAATCCCGACGACGCGAAGCAGGCGAAGCGCCTCGGCCTTCCCGTCTTCGAGCGCGCGGCCGTCCTCACGGCGGTGCAGCTCGCTGCGTTCGTCATCAAGTCGGGCGAGGGCGCCGATCCCTCCGCCCCCGTCGCGATCAACGCCGACGGCTCGACCTACTACAAGACGCGCGCGATTCCGTTTGACGCGACTGTGCGCCGCGAGCTCGACGAGATGCTCGTCCAGCGCCGCAACGTCCACTATGCAATTACGCCCCAGGTCGACGACGCCCCGATGGTCGGCGCGGCGATAGCGGCGATGCTGTGAAAAGGTTGAAAAGTTGAAAGTTGAAAAGTTGAAAACCAAATATCTTCTTGTCTCTTCGCTTTTGGCCGCACTTGCCGCCCATGCCGTCGAAGTCGACGGCATCGCGGCGCGCGTGGGCTCGTCCGTTATCCTCAAAAGCGACGTCATCGGCGAGATGCGCCGTGCGGGCGCCGGTCCCGACAGGTATGCCATGGTCCGCGGCGAGATGATCGAGCGCGAACTGATGCTCAAGGCCGCGGCGGCGGCGAAGCTCCAGATGCAGGACTGGGTTGTCGAGAACCGCATCCGCGAAATCGTCACGCGCGTCTTCGGCGGCGACATGAACAAGTTCAAGGCGGCGCTCGCGAAGGACCGCGTGACGTTCACCGAATGGCGGCAGCGCCTCAAGGACGACATGGTCGTCGCCGCGATGCGCTGGCAGACGATCGACAAGAACGTCACCGCGAATCCGGCCGACATGCGCAAGGAGTACGAGGCGCACCCCGAGCGGTATGTGAGCGACAGCCGCGTCACCGTCTCTGCGATCCTCGTGGGTCCGGGAGACGCCGAGAAGAAACCAGAGATCGAGGAAGCGCTGAAGACCGAACCGTTCGGCGAGGTCGCGAAGAAGTATTCTTCCGACGCGCGCGCGGCGGACGGCGGGCAGTGGAAGGACGTGAAGCCCGAAGATGTGTTCAGGCCCGAGATATGCGCCGAGATCGCAAAGATGAAAAAGGGCGAGACTTCGAAGTGGATAGAGCTGGACGGGTGGAACTTCCTCATCCGCAAGGACGACGAGAAGACCGGCGCGAAGATGTCCTTCGAGGAGGCGTACGACGTAGTCGCAGATAACGTCCGCAGGGAGCTCGCCGACAAGCGCTACCGCGAGTGGATCGACCGCCTCAAGTCCGAGACCTATATCAAGGTATACTGATTTCTGCGGAGTTTAGCTTCGCCGCAGAAGGCCATGGACATTGAACGTGAATTTGCCAAGCTCGCGGCGGTAAAGCCGCTGAAGATCGCGACAAGCCGCGAAATCACCGTTGCGGTGATGGGCGCGGGGTCGCGAGGGAACGAGTATCCCGCCTACGGAAAGCTGTTTCCGGGAACGATGAAGGTCGTCGCGGTGTCGGACATCGACGCCTCGCGTCGCGAACGCATGGGCGACGAGTGGGGTGTTCCACGGGAGCGTCGTTTTGGCGACTACCACGAAATGCTCGACGCAGGCAAGTCTGGCACGCTCGCCGACGTGATGCTCGTGGCGCTTCCCGACGACCTGCACTTCGAACCCGCTATGGAGGCGATGCGCCAGGGATATGACGTCCTTCTCGAAAAGCCGATGGCGCAGACCGAGCGCGAGTGCCTCGACCTGCTCGCTCGCCAGCGAGAGACTGGCGTCATGGTGGCAGTCGGGCACGTGCTTCGCTACTCTCCGTATTTCCGCGCGCTCAAGAAGGCGATCGACTTGGGGCTCGTCGGCGAACTCGTGAACATCCAGCACCAAGAGCCGGTGATGTACGCGCACATGGCGCACTCGTTCGTGCGCGGCAACTGGCACGACAGCAAGGCGACCACGCCGATGATTGTCGCAAAGTGCTGTCACGACCTCGACATCCTGAAGTGGCTCGTCGGCAGGCGGTGCGTGCGCGTGAGCGCCGAGGGCGGTATCGCGCTTTTCCGCGCGGACAAGGCGCCGGCAGGCGCGCCGGCTCGCTGCACGGACGGTTGCCCGCACGAGAAGACCTGTCCCTACTCCGCGATAGACATCTACGACAGGAAGCGCTTCTTTCTCTATGTGTTCGACTTGAAGAAGGACTGTCCTTCCGAGGCGATCCTCGAGAAGCTGCGGACTACCGACTACGGGCGCTGCGTCTACCGCATGGACAACGACCAGCCCGACCACATCGTCGCCACGCTTCTTTTCGAGGGAGGGGTGACGGCGAGCTTCACGATGGACGCGTTCACGCCCTGGGGCGGGCGGCGCACGCGCATCATGGGAACGCTCGGATATATCGAGGGCGACGGCAAGACCTTTACGCTCCACCGCTTCGACACGGGGAAGTCCTACCCGTGGTCGTTTGTCCCGCCGGAAGGGGAGGCCTACAAGGAAAGCGGCCATGCGGGCGGCGACCTCGCGCTCATACGCGACTTCCTCCAGGCCGTCGACACGCGCGACTTCTCGCTCCTTTCGTCCAGCTTGGAGGCGAGCGTAGAAAGCCATGTTATGGGCTTTGCCTGCGAGCGCAGCCGACAAGGGCAAGAAGATCGGCCGCGTTTTATGGTATAATGTTCAACAACTTATGAAAGTTCGGGAACTCCATGTGAGAATAGCGCTCATGGCGGGTGTTTTTGCCGCCATGCTATGGGGTTTTCAGGCGATGATCATGCACCACGCGCCCGACATGTTCCGCGCTCCGCAGGAGGATATGTCGTTCGGGTGGTATGTGCCGCTTTTCTCCCTCTACGTCGTCTGGACGGAGAGGCGGAAAATTATCGAATCCCTTGGGGCGCCTTCGTGGGCAGGGCTCTTGTCGGCGTTGCCGTTTCTCGCGCTTGGCTTCCTCGGTGTCAGGGGTGTGCAGCTCCGTTTCGAGATTGTCGCGTTTGTCGGTCTCTTGATAACCGTTCCGTGGGCGTTTTTCGGTAAGGAAACGGCGAAAGCCGTCCTGTTCCCCGCGCTCTTCCTTCTCTTCTGTATTCCGCTTGCGACGTTTCTCGACGTCGTGACTGTTCACCTTCGGCTTCTTGCGAGTTCGACGGCGTTTGCCGTTGCGCGCGGTGTCGGCGCTGACATCGTCCAGCAGGGCACGATGGTCGGCGCGGCCGACGGCTCGTTCTCCATAGACGTGGCCGACCCTTGCAGTGGACTTCGCTCGCTCTTCGCGCTTATGGCGCTTACGGCGGGCTATGCGTATTTCACTCAGCCGACGTGGCTTCGCCGCGGGATTCTCTTTGCGGCGTCTGTGCCTATCGCGATACTTGGCAACGTGATGCGAATTCTCTCGATTGTGCTCGTCGCCAACTTCGCGTCGTCGGACTTTGCCACCGGCTTCTATCACGATTACTCCGGTTTTGTCGTCTTTGCAGTGGCGATTCTCCTTATGGTCGCGACGGGCGAACTCGTGACGAAGCTCTTCGAGTTGAAGAAGGGCGACGTGGAATCAAACAATCAAACAATTCAAACAATCAAACAATCTTCTTTCTCTGTTCGCGATTTCGCGATTCCGTCTCTTGCTTTCGCGCTCGTCGTGCCGCTTATGTTCTTCCAGGCGGCGACACCCGAAGTCACGGTCGCAGAAGCTCCAAACGTCCATCTCGCCGACATCCCCGGCTTCTCGTCGGAAGTCCTCGAGCCGTCCGAGGCCGAGCTCACCGTCCTTCCGTCCGACACGGTGATCGAGAAGCGCCGCTATGTCGCGGACAGCGGCGATTGGATGGTCGTCTCTCTTGTCGTCGGCGGGAAGTCCAAGAGCTCCATCCACCGTCCGGAACTCTGCCTCCCCGCCCAGGGGCTTCGTATGGAACGCCCGCGCACGCGCTCCGTCGCCGGGCGAGACTGGCGCTTCATCGACCTTGCGTCGAAGGATTCGCCGACATTCGGCTTTGCCTACACTTTCTTCAACCAGGAGGGCTTCAAGACGGCAAGCCATGTCTCGCGCATCTTCCGCGACGTAGTGGACCGCAGCGTCCTCAACCGCATAGACCGCTGGGTCATGGTGACGGTCAACGCGTCTCGTAGCGACGACGCCGGTCTTTCCTATCTCCTGTCAAGGATAGAACTCGATGGAGGTAACGCAAAATGATGAATCTTCTTCAAAGGCTTGCCCCGTTCGCCATAGTCTTCTTCTCGGCGCTTGCGCTGACGCTCGTGCTGACCCCGATAGTGCGCGAGATAAACCGCCGCCTCGGTATGGTCGACAAGCCAGATCCGCGCCGCATAAACAAGGTTCCGATTCCCCGCGGCGGAGGTGCCGCGCTTTTCCTCGGGCTTTTTGGGTCGTTTTTCGTCTATGTCCTCGTGACGGGCAGTCGCTGGGTCGGGTCTGGGGTGGGGTCTCATTCCCTGCGCTTTGTGGCGCTTGCTACGGCTGTGTTCCTTCTCGGGCTTGCCGACGACAAGTGGAACCTGCCGCCGAAGCTCAAGCTTCTTGGTCAGCTCGCCGTTGCCTTCTTCGCCTGGTTCTGGGCTGATCTTGGTTTCCATACTCTCTGGCCGTCGATTCCGCCGGTCCTTGACTGCGCGTTGACGATGTTCTGGATTGTAGGCGCGGTAAACGCCTTCAATCTTATCGACGGTCTCGACGGCCTTGCGTCTGGAATCGCGCTTATTGCAGTTCTCGGCATGGCAGGCGCGCTCGCGTTCTCGGGCCGCCCAGACCAGACCATGTTCCACCTTGCGTTTGCCGGCGCGCTCGTGGGCTTTCTCAGGTACAACTACAATCCCGCGTCGGTGTTTCTCGGCGATTCGGGGTCAATGCTCATCGGCTTCCTTGTCGCGACTCTGCCTCTTGCGACCCAGGCCGCAAACTCGTTCCTTGTTTCGGTTGGCGTTCCTCTTCTCGCGATGGGGGTTCCGATTTTCGACACTGCGCTCGCGATCCTTCGCAGGTCCATACGGCACCTTATCTTCCGCCGCATGGCGACGGAGCTCTCCGACGGCGACAGCGACCGCGTGATGACGGCAGACCACGACCATTTGCACCACCGCATTCTTCGATCCGTAGGGCTCAACCAGCGGAAGGCCGCCTGGACGCTCTATCTCCTTACGCTGGGCGCTGTCGCGATCGGGTTGGCAGGCATGGCGCTCAAGTCGAAGTCTGCGGGACTTTGGCTCTTCGCCTTTGCCGCTGCGGCGGTCATCATCTTCCGCGACATGGCCCGTGTCGAACTCTTTGACGCAGGGCGCCTCCTTTCGTCGTATGCGCGCGACAGGTCTACGGCCTTGCGCCGTCGCTGGGCGCGGCTCGCTGTGCCTCTCCTGGTCGCTTTCGACCTCATTGCGCTGACAGGTGCGTTCTTCGTTATGCTTTATGCGATGAAGATACCAGTCACGAAGACCGTCATTCGGATCGGCCTGCCCATCAGGATATCGACGGTATTTGCGGCGCTTGTTTTCTTCCGCATCTACGTGACCGTGTGGTCGCGCGCGACGGCTGCAAACTTCGTGTGGCTTTTCCTCGCCTGCGCGGCTGGCTCTCTCGCGGGTTCCATAGGCGTCTACTACGCGCCGCAGATCGAGACGACCGAGATCATCGGCGCGACGCTCATGTATCCGCTGCTCTGCTTTGTGTTCCTTTCGACCGTCCGCATCTTCCGTCCGCTCGTCCGCGGCATTTTCTACACGCTCGACTGCTCTCGGCTCAAGGCGCGGAAGGACGTCTCGCGCGTGCTCGTCTACGGCGCAGGGCTTCGCTACCGCTCGTTCAGGCGCGAGCTCGTGCGACGCACTTCCGCAAACGACAGGATCGTAGTCGGTCTTCTCGACGACGACATTCTTCTGCGAGGGCAGTTCATCGGCGGCGTCAAGGTGCTCGGCACGCTCATGGAGGCGCCCGAGATCGTGAATCGCGTCAACGCGGACGCAGTCGTAATCGCCTGCGAAGTGACGGACGACTGGCTCAAGGTCATCCGCAAGACGCTTGTGCCAACTGGGGTGAAGATTACGCATTTCAACTTTACTGAAAAGGAGCTATAGGCATGGCATACGACAGGGAAGAGGTTCTCAAGTACCACATCGGCGGGAAGGTCGCGGTTGCGCTCCCGAAACCGCTCAAGACGAAGGATGACCTTTGTCTTGCCTATACGCCCGGCGTAGCGCACGCGGTCAAGGCGATAGCGGAGAACAAGGACGCGGCGTGGGACGTCACGGCCAAGCGCAATCTCGTGGCTGTCGTCTCTGACGGCACGGCGATTCTCGGGCTTGGCGACCTTGGTGCCGCGGCGTCCGTGCCGGTGATGGAAGGTAAGGCCGTACTCTTTAAGGCGTTCGCCGACGTGGATGCGTGGCCCGTTCCCCTCGCGCACTGTCGCAAGGACGGCAAGGACACGGGGCCCACCGATCCGCAGCGCGTCATCGACGCTGTGATGGCCCTCGCCCCCCAGTATGGTGGCGTCAATCTTGAGGACATCGCCGCGCCCGCCTGCTTCGAAATCGAGGACAAGCTCGACAAGGCGCTCGACATCCCCGTGTTCCACGACGACCAGTGGGGAACGGCCGTCATCTCGCTCTCTGGCGTGATGAACTACGCCAAGCTCGCCGGGAAGGAGCTTAAGGACCTCAAGATCGTGATGAATGGCGCGGGCGCGGCTGGCATCCGCATCTGCGAGATGTGCAAGGCGGCAGGCGTCGTCGACGTCACGATGTGCGACTCGAAGGGCACGATCCGCAAGGACCGCACCGATCTCAATCCCTACAAGGCGCGGCACGCGGTCGACACGACGGCGAAGACGCTAAAGGAGGCGATTGCCGGAGCGGACGTCTTTATCGGTGTAAGCGCCGCGAACGTCCTCTCCGGTGAGGATGTCGCCAAGATGGGCGAGTTTCCCGCGATCTTCGCGATGGCGAACCCCGACCCAGAGATCGCGCCCGATGAAGTCGCAAAGGCGCTGAAGGGCAGGAAGTACGTCATGGTGACGGGCAGGAGCGACTACCCCAACCAGATCAACAACGTGCTCGGCTTCCCGTATCTCTTCCGCGGCGCTCTTGATGTCAGGGCGACGACGATCAACACCGAGATGAAGGTTGCGGCCGCGAACGCGCTTGCGATGCTTGCGCGCGAGCCCGTTCCGGAGGACGTGAAGGCGCTTTACCCAGACGAGACTCTCGAGTTCGGCACCGGCTACATCATCCCCAAGCCGTTCGACCGCCGACTCAAGGACATTGTTCCTGCCGCAGTTGCCGAGGCCGCCCGCCGCACCGGCGTAGCGCGTCTTAGTTCGTGAGGCGGTGGCCGAAGGCTCCTCCTCGGGGAGCCCTCGGCGAATACGCCGAATCCCCTCGCTCGGACCTTCGCTCCACCGCCTCCTGCCCCCTGACTCCAAAAGATTTTTTCATATCCAAGCGCACACGGCGGAAAATTTTTGGTATAATACCGCGCCAATGAACAAGTTTGTCCTTCTTCGACTTAGCCTTCTCCTTAACGGGTGCAGATCCGCTGAGGCGGCCGGTGTTTGATCGAAAGGGGCCAACTCAAGAAGCACGAGAAAAGCGGATCGCGGAAAAGGGCGGTCCGCTTTTTCGTCAATGACAGAACATTCTGGACCGGAAAAACGAAAGGCAA
>CADCGZ010000038.1 GCA_902801025.1 uncultured bacterium
CGAAGGTCGCTTCGCGTGGCGAAGTCGCTAGAGGTCTGCGCCCTAGCGGGGGTGCGACGTCCTACTCTCCCCGCTACGCGGGGCCTTTGCCGCCCCCAATCGCCCCTGGTATTCTCTGCTCATCCCGAAACTCCAACTGCCGCTTCAACCATTTCTCAACCGCGGCAGACTTGCCGCGCCGCGCCCGTGGGGGCGCAAGTGCCTTGGACAACTTGGGGACGATTTGCGCACAACTCCCCACGGGCGCGGGTGGAAGTCCATTTGCCTTGCGTTTTAGAGTCGCGTAGCGCAGAGCAACGCGCCCTTGCTCCGCCCACGGACGGACATCCGCCCGACTTCTCGGCAAACTCAACGCTAATTCAAACACCATACAACCATTTCCCAACACCGACACGGACACAACAAACCGCCACTCAACCACAACCTTTTCACAACCATTTCCCCAACCATCCAACAACCGCTTCCCAACCCCGCACCGACCATCGGAAACCTCAACCCCATCCACAACCGTCCTTAAACCCCTTGTCGGACTCGGACATGCAAAGCCCTCCTCCAACCCTCAAACAACCACGCTCCAACCATCCTTCGTGTCGAATCCAAGAAGCACACGATCTCGACACAACCATCCTACATCATGCCCTAAAACCGTCCAATGCGCCGCCTAGTCTGCGATGCGTAACTACCGTACCTCAAAGGCTAGGACCGCCCTATGCCATCATCTGCGGCGGGAGACTGCCGACGCTGTTTATCTTGTCGCCGCCGACAAGAATTCCGACGAGCAGGAACGAGCAGACCGCGAAGCGCCCGAATGTCGTAAGCCCGCGCCAGATCTCGAGCATCCGCGCGAAGGCGTCGCGAACCGGCCGCGAACGCAGCGCCATCACCGCCAGCGACACACCAAGCCCGCACAACGCCAGCCGCATTACGACATTCTGAAACGCCTCAACCATCTCACCTAATCCTCACTGCTCATTCGTCTCACCCTTCGCGGCAAACGTGCCGCGATAAAATACACGTCTCAATTCAATCCGCATCACATGGGGCTGACACACGAATGCCTCGTGTTCTGTTTGCCACTTATCGCGTCTGTGTTTTATTTTGTGTCATAAAAGCGAAATTCACAAAACAAGAGGCTCGGATTCCGCGCCTCTTGTTTAGCGCAGCTAATCTGGATTCCCCATATTTGCGCAGCGCAAAACCAGCAGCACCGAGAAAGAGCATGAACCAAAGTTAGAAACTGTAGTGATTTATCCCTCATTACAGACCGTGAACACCCCAAAAGCTTTCGCCAACATTCCTTTGACCACAATCTTCACATCGCCATGATGATATCCTTGCTTTCCATCCGTCGCACATAGAGGCTTGAATTTGTACAGCAACGCTGCCTCTGCAACATCTCGATGGCTGTGTTCATTGCTTATCTCGGCAGTATAGATATAAATATCAGACTTCGTTTCCTTGGCAACCTTTTCCCACTGTGACTTGCGTTCATGCTTTAAATGCCGCTCATACATATTCACCGCCTGCCCAATGTCCAACAATTTCCAAGATCCTGATTGACTGTTGTATGCATACACAACATAGATACCACTATACTTAGCGGTATCAGGTACTCCCGATGCAAATCTCTTGTCAAAGTTTAATTCTATGTTTATCATTTTGATTTCTCCTTATTGTGTACGTTGGTATTACGGATCGCTTCAGTGGCCGCACTCGCAGTCACGCGCAGGAGTATAGAAAAGAATTCCTACAAATTTCCTACAAAATTCCTACAGTTTTGTAGGAAATGGGGGATAAGTGGGCACCGCGAAAAATGACGCGAAGATTTTTCTATAAATCGCAATAAATGGTATTGACAACTGCCATTTTGGATTAGAGCTTATACAGAAACGACCAGCCCTTTTAGGCTTAGCAATACGAGGACGCCGAGGAGCGCGAAGACGAGGCCAAGCGCGATCTTGGCGGGGATTACATTGCGAGAGGACCATTTCGCCATCTGGAATGCGTCAGTCGTCTTTGAGGCGAGAATGAAAACTCCGACGAGCGGCGCGATGAACGCGAGGTTGTAGACCGAGAGCAGCGCGAAGGAGCGCCACACCCCGGGCTCGCGGGAGATTAGCGCGAGGATCGGCACATAGACCTGCCCTGTGCAGAGCGCGTCGAGCAGCGTCACGAGGAACGCACAGCCGAAGCCAGCGAGGGCGACAGCCGGGCCACTCCAGCTCTCCATCGCAATCTTACGTATAAGCACCTTCACACCTTCCGGCAGCTTCAGAGTCACAACCGAAAATACGGGGATCTTGCGAAAGCGCGCCGCGTCACGGAAACTCAGGAACGACAGCACAAAGAGCGCGAACGCAAGAAGTACCATCACGACATCGTGAACAATGCGAAGTCCCTCAAGCGCCTTGAGTGCCTGCATGAGCCCGAGCCCCATCAGCATATATGTGACGAACGTCCCGATGCAGAACGAGAGCCCGCCGATGATTCGCGCCTTGCGTTTGCGCCCACCGATGGCGAGGATGCCAGCAAGCGAAATCATGATGGCGAAGGAACATGGGTTGAAGCCGTCGACGACACCGGCGAGAACAACTGTCGGAAGCGTCCAGCGAGACGCGGCGACGGCTGTCTTCGACTCGACGGCCGCGCCCGTAACGGGAATGTTGATTACAGGACTTTCCGGGTCGTCGCAGAGGATCTGCACATGCTTCGAGAACTCGCCCGGGAGCATGGCCTTAAGCGAAACCGAGAGAGTCGCAGCGGTTCTGGGCTCGATGCGCATAGCCGAGAGCGCGGCATCAGCACCGCAACAGCCCTTCACCTGCGAAACGGCGACAGGCAAAGTCGAGACGTTGCGAAGCACAACAGACCCTGCGGGAATCTCGCCAAACGCCACACCTTCGGGTGGGATGGTGAGCCGCGTGGCAGATAGTGCCGAGATGAATGGGGAACAACATAAACAAATGAAAACAACTTTTCTTTTCATGTTTTTACTTTAGCCGTAGAACGTGTAGATCATGTAGAACTTTTGAGAACTCCGACGGTTGAAAAAAGTGGCTCCGTTACCACTTCGCCTTAGCTCCGCGTCGCGAAACCGCGATTATTGCCTCCTACTATGTTTTCTTTATCTGGGGGCGCTGCCCCCAGACCTCCGAAGCTGTTGAAGTGCCCTTCATGCGGCTGGAACACGCGAAGCAGAGGGCGCAACGTTAGTGAAGCCTCTTTGCCAGCCGTCGGAGTTCCAATATCCTCCCGACCCTTTATCCGCTTTATCGCCGCGTCGACTGCGGCCGAGCGGCGTGCGTCGCCCTTGAAGCGCTCTATAAGCGCGATGTCATCCGCGTTGCCGAGATGCCCGATGGACCCGATGCAGACCGTGTCGAGAACGGCGTCGCGCGACGGGGCGGACAGGGTTTCGCGCAGGATCGGCAATGCGTCGGCAAAGCCGCGCTCCCCGGCGAGCTGTATCGCCGCGATCCGCGCGACGTTGTTGACGCCGGGCTTGCAGAGGGCAAGCGTCAGCCGCTTCAGCTCCCCTTCCTGCGCAGCAGTCGCGCGCTTGTCCTCCGCGAGCGAATAGAGCGCTGTCCCTGCGTATGGCTTAGTCTTCTCGCGCGCCGCCTTGACGAGCACTCCACGCACTCCGCCATCCGGTAGGGCGGGCGCGCCGCGCACGCCGGTTCGCATTGACTCGTCCAGTTCGTTCACCATCGCCCCCAAATGCTGAATACAGTAGTCGATAACGACAGGCGGATGCTTCCCGCCCTCGAAAATCCCCATCAATGTCTCCGCCAACCCTTTCGGCGGCGGCTCCTGGCTGCGCAACAAATTCATCACGTCGTTCTTGAGCGCCGCGACGCGCTCAATCCGCATCGCGTCATCTGTCGCACGCAAATACGCCAACAACGCATCGACGTCTCCCTTCGCCAAATCCCGCCTCCGCGCAATCGACCGAAGCGCGTCGTTCCGCGCCTCGTAGCGGTCGGCGGTCGCCTCGTCCATGCCACACACGATCGCGACGGCATCCGACGCGGTGACATTCTCTCGCTCCACCGTCTCCGTCTTCCGCTCCACCGCCTTGACGCGCACCTCGGCGGGTGTCTGCGCCTCCGGCACTTCCGGCAACGACGGCTGCCGCTCTCGCAAAGCAACCACGACCGCCGCCGCTATCAGCAGCGCAGTCCCGCAGGCAGTCATTATCAAACGTTTTGTCATCTTGCAATCGTGACCCGTAAAGCCTCACACCCCACGCAGAACTACTCCCACTATGATAGCCATTTCACCGTGACACAGCCCCTTGTTATGCGTATTACTCTCTAACCCTCAAATCTCTGGTAAAAGTGCCGAAAAAAAACTTTATCCGATCATCACGAAAGACATCGTCCATCCCCCTGATGACACAACAGCCGTTACCCCACATGTCAACGCTTTCAAGCGAATGGCAGACGTCTATCTTTCTAAAATCAATCTCACACTCATGCTCTGTCTCAACCCAAAGATGAAACTCTTTAAGATTGGGGAAACGCGAGAACTGAAGAGCGGCGACATCTTCATTTGTAGCACCATGGCAAACCCAGCACAAAGATTCGACCCTTGGATAATCCGACACGCCAGACAATTTAATGCGCCCAACCAATACCAAGCGTTTGCAACAACCAGGAATGTCGGACAATTCCACAGGTGAGGGACCTGAGTTCTCCACTCTAAACGTTCTCTCTTTGCCTCCAAGAAAGCCGCTCTTCTCAAATCGCACACATGAAACAAGGCCAACGCCATATGACAGACGCCTGCATGCACACTCTTTGTCGCAAATAGCAACATCCTCCGTACCAGCGCGATGAGGAGTCTGATGCGGTAGCTCTCGGCTCACGGCAAGTTTAAGAACCTTGATTGAACGATTGTCGATTAGAGCATCGCTATTCGATATCTTCCCCCCATGGTAGGTCAAGTCAAAATGCTGTAGATTCCTCAGTTTGGCAAATGCACCAAGATCAAGCGGCTTTTCGTAAGACAGGGAATTGACGCCATAATCTCGGCGAGATCCATAGCAAAGTTCAAGAACATTAGCCATCGGGAATTTCTCCGCCATAGACATCACATAGCCCGACTGTCTGCCAATATCTTCATCTATCGTGACATATTCCACAAAACTATTAGAGGGGATATGCGACAGATCCACATTCCCCCTCACCCAAAGGGCTCTGCACGTATTTGGGATACTTTGCACCTGGAATCCGGCACCCCCTTCGCTATGATCTTCTGATTCTATATACAAACACGGAGTCAGAATCCTGTAGTCAGAATGACAAGAAACATACAAATCCGAGACATGCGAGTCAACAACATAAGGACCCTCGGCATACGCCCCATCCGCAGTTTGCATATACGTGCACGCCGATATCGTCGGCAGGGCGCATAGAGCGCCTGCGCGAAACATATATAAGGCAAGGAATCCATTCAAATGCATTTTCATGGCAAACGACTCCTTATAGAAAGCCCAAACAACTTGCATTCGTCACTTGACGTCATACCCCTTACAATGCTTCTTTGAAGTCTTTAAAAGCTCATTTGCAAGCTTAATCATCGCATTATCACGCCGATAGTTTTGCCGATTGAATTCTTCTTCGTTGGCCTTAAGCCCAATAACATGTAATACCTCATGCAAAATTAGACACCCGCATCCTCCCCACGCTTCCGCATTGTTCTTCAAACCTTTAGGACATATTATAATCTTGCCTCTGTAGTTAACCAACGACGGGGTCTCATCATTCGGCCTAACATATAGTGCTCCGCTATCCTTATTCTTCTCCTCATAACAAGGATCATTGCAACAAGTTGCCTTAAGTCCACCGCTCTCAAGTTTTGCGATTATCTCACTTATTCTCGACTTAATCACAGAGACATTATTCCATTTCGTTCTTGCGGTTGACTGAGCACCAGTAAAGAATCCGCCCCCATCCAATATGTTAACAATTTCGTCAACTTCCGCACTAACAATATTATCCTTCAATATTGTCTTCAATGTTTTGATAATCTCGCGAATTTCTTTAGAACACTTGCTAGTGAAATCAGAAGGGCAGTCTTCAAAAGCAACTAGTCCAAGCCAGTCAGTTTTTATGATCGCAGCATTCTCAACAAACGAATATAAACCTCCTTTCGCGACTTGATTATGCAATGGATCCCTTCGATTCCAAACTCCATAAACTGCACAATAATGCCGATAATTGTAATAAACCACCCCCGAGTCATCGTCGGCATACTCGCTAGAGAATCGCCAAGGATTCGCCGCAGCAGATGCGCCGCGCTGGGCGATAACGGTGCCGAACGGCGTGTACTCGTAGTGGGCCGCGATATCGCCATTCTCTGCGACGACCTCGCTCACGTTCTTGTTGCCGTCGTGAAAGTAGTAGGAAGTTGAAAAGTTGAAAGGTTGAAAAGTTGAAAAGTTCCACACGAGCGGGCGGGTTGCGACGGGCTCTGTCGGATCCCAGATGAAGAGTTGTGAGTTGGTTGACGTACGCTCGAAGTTTGCGATTTGCAGATATCCGTCATAGACGAACCGCTGGGCGTTCTTCGTCACTCTGCGACCCATGCGGTCATAGGACATCGAGATGACAGTGTCACCATTTATCCACCGCACAGGCCGATTCTCGCCGTTGTACTGAACCTCACACACGCCAGTTTCAGTCTTGATCAGCGTCTGGTTTCCGTCGTCGTCGAATTGTGGTGTAAATTCTTCCTGCGGCGCGTTGGGGACAACGCGCCCTACCAACGTGCACTGGTTGAGGTTGTTTGCCGCGTAGGTAGTGTTCGTGCCGCGTTCAGACGATGACTCGCGGTTGCCGATGTCGTCGAAAGCGTAAGCGTAGCGGTAGTCGGCATCAATGGCTGCGACGGCGTTGGTCAATTCGCTCTTTTCGTTGTAGCCGTACGAGAGAGTGTCGTCTTGCGCGAATGCGCTTCCTGACTTAGCACACGTGACACGACGACCAGCAGCATCATAGGTGTAATCGTACTGCGAAATGATATTGGTCGGAGTCGCATTGCAGACCTGAAGCAACAGGTTGTTGGCATCATAAGTCCATGTGGCGGTAAGACCGTTGGGGTAAGCGAGGGAGGACTTGAGATCGGAGCCGTCAAGATAGTTCCACACAAACGAAGTTTCGCTTCCGTCGGCGAGCATCGACGCGAGACGGCCGGTGGCGGGATCGTAGGCGAGGGTGGACTGGCGCTGCGGCTGGCAGGGGGCTGCCAGCCCTACCAAACTGTAGCCTTGGGAACGGCCATAGTTATCCCAATGGCGTATGATGGTATTTGTTCCGGAGACGCCGATAACGGTTTCGTTGGTGAGAGAGCCGAAGGAGTCGTAGAGGAACGTCGTCACTCCTGCGGCATCATGCGCTTCGGTCTGACGACCGAGGGTGTCGTAGGAGAGAGATATCGTCGGCGTGCCGTCGGAGTAGACGGTGTTGGTAAGGCTACCCCAGTTGTCATAGGCATAGTCGGTGACAATGCCACGAGCCCAGATGCGGCGGGAGAGTTTGCCGGAGGGGGTGTAGCTGTAGGTCGGGCCTTTGCAGTCGGCGTAAACTTTATTGGTCATGGAACCAGACGCTTCGTCATAAAGCCAGGTGGTTACGTCGCCTTGAACGGGCGAGACGCCCGTTCCCCCAGTCTCGTCACGGTAGGTGGTCATCGTGACCTTATTGCCGAAGATGTCATAGGTGTAGCGAACGGGGTAGGTCGCGCCGCCTTCGTAGGTCTTACGGCCACGGAGATTGTACTCGTAAACCGTGGCATTGCCAAGAGGATCTGTGACAGAGGCAAGATTGCCGAATTGGTCGTAGGCGTAGGTTGTACGGTTGCCAAGCGCGTCGATGGAAGCCGAGCGCTGGCCGAGGGAATTGTACTCGGTACGGCGGGTGTTACCACGGCCGTCGGTTTGCGCGACTTGGCGGCCAAGGGCGTCGTACGCGACAGTATTGGTAACTGCGGAAACAGACACATCCTTCAACGAAACACCATAACGAGAAAGCGACAGTGGCATGTTGGTCGCGTATGGGACGGTTTGTCGCGAGGTGACGAAAGAAGAATCGACAAGCGTTTCAGTTTCGGTCACGTTGCCGCGAACGTCGAAGGAGCGCAAACGCGCGGGAAGAGTGGCGATAAGGCCGGTGAGTTGGCGCGCAGAAGAAGTGACGAGTGGCGCGATGGAGGAATCAGAACAGGAGACGATGTTGGTTTGGGTGAGCCAGATGATGGAGTCGTCGAGAACGAAAGAGGAGAGCGTTTCGGTTTTGCGCCATTCCGTCTCGGCCGGCACGGAGGCCGGCCCTCCCTGCGGCGCGCTGGGGACAGCGCGCCCTACCGTCTTTGTTGTCGCTACGCGATTACCAAGAACATCATAAGTGTATTCGACGGTTGGCTCGTAGTCGGCGGAGGTGGAGACGAGGCGACCAAACGAGTCGTAGGCATTAACGGTCGCAAGAATCGCGCCCTGGAAACCGGAGCGTTCTTCGCGAATCGTCTGGCCAAGGAGGTTTTCGTATCGCTTGGTGAAGCGCGGCGAAGAGGCTGTTTCGCCATGCACGGTGCGCGACCAGCGCGTGCCGTCGGGGAGAATGCCGTAGGTGTGGAACTCGGGGGTAACGGCGGTGCCGGTGATGGAGATGGTGTCGCCGTTGGGGGCGCGCGAGTACGTTTCGGTAGAAGTGTTGGAGTTACAGACGAACTCGGTTCGGTCGTCGGAACTATAGGTCGTCGTCGTGGTATTGCCGAGCTGGTCGACGCGGGCGATCTCACGGCCGAGGGCGTCGTAACGGGTACGGGTCGCTGGGAGGCCAACTTGTGCCGAATAGTTGGTTTGCCAAGTCGCAACTTGACGACCAAGGTCGTCGTACTCGTAGCAGGTCGTGAGCCACGTGACGTTGGTCATGTCGAGTGGGATCAGACGCGACGAAGCGATTATGCGCCCTTCGTCGTCGTAGTCCCAAGTAGTAGTAGAGCCGTCTGGCTGAACCTCCGAAACCTTATGGCAGCAGTCCCACGCCGTGGTCGTCACCTGACCGGCGAGGTTTTCGAGCGATGTGCGCTTGCCTTCGGAATTGTATGTCATGCGGTTTCTGGAGATAGTATACCAAATTCCCTCGATGTACGCCTCGGTACGCGTTTCGATTTCTTCGCCGCGAGCATTGGTAACCGTGATGTCGCGGGTCGTCTTGCCGAAGACGGGAGCGGGAGATTGTTCGTGGAGATGAGTAATAGTGCGAATCCAAGTGTTGGATGAAAGATCGTAGTCGTAGTGGTCGAGCTTGCCGTCCTCATGGCGTATGGATGCGACAAAGCCAGAGCGAGGATCATTTGCAACGACGGGGTAGAACGCAGTCACAGTGCGAAGAACGTTAGTGCCGCCATAGGCCGCGCCCTGAGTGCCGACGCGCTCGACGATGTTGGTGAGAGGCGAATAGACGTAGTATGTGCGCTCGCACTCGATGCCGCTGAGCGTCTTGACAATCGTGCGCGGGCGAGTGTCGACGGGCAACACGGGGTCGCTTGGATCAACCGGCGTGTAGTCGTATGTCGTCACCTCGGTCATCATGTCAGGACCGGAACGCGTCTCTGAGGTCACACGGTCAAGGTTGTCGTAGGCGTACTGTATTAGCAGCCCCGACTGATGCTGCTCCGTCTTGACCTGGCCCTTGCCATTGCCGGAAGTGTAGTACGTCCAAGTCGTCGTGTCGGTGACGCCGCCGAAGCCCACGTCCGTCTTATTGACCTGCGCGGCCCGTTCATCGTCGATGAAACATTCCTTGCGTTCCTCCAAGCCAGACGGCCTCGTGAGCGACCATTCGCGCATCGCGTAGTCGAATACATACCGCAGTGGATCGCCACCTCCCTTTCGGATCGTGACAATCGCCCTCTTTCCGTCGTTCTCGCGGCGTATGGAGACATGCTCGACGGTTTGACCCGCAGGAACAACGTAGAGGCCTGTGGCTGCGTCCTTCTGTGGCTGCTCCTGGAGCGCATAGACCGCGACATCGTAGCCGAGAAAGTCCGCAGTCCGCGTTACATTCGCAAGCCGGGAGGGAGTCAGATACTGCCTCACGCCGACGGAGTCGTAGACAATGTCGACGCCCATGTCGGCGGGAGCATGCACGACCCCTCGCTCGTCAGTTATCGAGACGAGAGCCCCAAGCGCACCGGTCATGTTAGTCGCGAGGAACCTGCGCTTGGTCCCGTCGCCGACGTAGAGGTCGTAGTAGACGGGATCGTGCGTCGTAGCCCAACCCTCCGAGTCAACCATCTGAAGCCGTGCGTCCATCTTGATGTGGACGCCGGGGTCGGGCCTGCCGAGGGACTCTCCGTTCGCAAAGACAAAGTACACGGTCTCGCCATTCGGATGGGAGAACAGCACCTCGGCGGGAGTCACGCCGTCCGGCATCGTCTTCTGGCCAATCCGCTTGAACGTGTAGCCGCCGAGAACGGCATGGAGCGACTCGGCGGTGAATATCGACGGCGAGTCGTCATCAGCCATTATCTTGAGCGCACAGGGCATGGCGCCAGTCCACGGCGTCGTCTCGCCAAGGCCTATGTCGACCTTGATGCAGTCGACGGAGACCTGTCTGCGCGGGCATCCGCAGTCCTCGCTTTTCGGGTCGCATTTCGGCAGATTTCTTCTCGTGTCCGGTCCCGCGAGAGCATCGTCGCAGCAGAGCGAAAGAAACGCCGCGACGACCGCGGCAAACAGCATGGAGTCAGCACTCGTGGAATGTGTCTTCGTATTCATTTTCAGTCCTGCTTTCATTTGTTAGTTAGACAAGCCGCACCTCCGTCGTCACATCGCCCCCCAGGCCATCTCTGCAAGCCGTGCGCCGAAGCGCATGAGGATGAGCGCCCCGAGGCTCGCGAAAACGACGCCAAGCGCGATCTTCGACGGAAAAACATTGCGCTTCGACCAGCGTGACATCCGTTCGGAGTCCGCGCCATTCGCCGCAAGGACGAACACGACGATGAGAGGCGTGATGAACGCGAGGTTGTAGACCGAGAGCAGCGCGAAGGAGCGCCACGCCCCAGGCTCGCGCGAGATGAGCGCAAGGACAGGCACGTAGACCTGTCCCGTGCAAAGCGAATCGAGAAGCGTCACGAGGACTCCGCATCCAAGTCCCGCGGCGACAACAGCTGGGCCGCCCCAGCTTGCCTCGGCTACCGCACGGATGAGCTTCTTAACGCGACCCGGAAGCTGAAGCGCGATTACAGACGGCTCCCTCGCCCTGCGATAGCGGAAAGCGTCGCGGACACTCAGCGCTGCGAGCACGAAGAGAGAGGCCGCGAGCGCAATCATCACGACGTCGTGCATGGTGCGGAGCCCCTCCAGCGCTTTGATCGCCTGCATGAGTCCGAGTCCCATCGCCATGTAGGTGAGGAACGATCCGGCGCAAAACGCCCAGCCACCGAGCATCCGCGCACGGCGCCTGCGTCCCCCGACTGCGAGAATGCCGGCGAGCACGATTACGATTGAGAACGCGCAGGGGTTGAAGCCGTCCGCGATTCCCGCAAGGACGATTGCCGGAAGCGTGAAGCGCGAGGCGGCGTTAGACGTCTGTCCTTCGACGGCCATTCCAGTAACGGGAATGTTTATCACGGGGCTTTCGGGGTCGTCGCAAAGAATCTGGACGTGCTTCGAGAACTCGCCCGGAAGCATGGCCTTGAGCGACACCGAAAGCGTCGCGGAAGACGAGGACTCGATGCGCATAGCCGAGAGCGCGGCATCAGCACCGCAACAGCCCTTCACCTGCGAAACGGCGACAGGCAAAGTCGAGACGTTGCGAAGCACAACAGAACGCCACACCATCGGGTGGCACGACAAGCCGAGAAGCTGCAAAGGATGTCGATGCGGCAAAGGCACCGATCGTCGCAGCAAACAGCATCGAAATTCGACAAGCAGCCAGTATAGACTTCGCACTCATGTGGGGAAGTATAGAAAAGAATTCCTACAAATTTCCTACAAAATTCCTACAGTTTTGTAGGAAATGGGGGATAAGTGGGCAAAATGCGCGGAACTGCCGCGAAAAATCGCGTGAATATTTTTCTCTAAATCGCAATAAATGGCATTGACAACTGCCATTCTGGATTAGCGCTTATACAGAAACACCCAGCCCTTTTAGGCTTAGCAGCACGAGGACGCCGAGAAGCGCGAAGACGAGGCCTATCGCGATCTTGGCGAAAATTACATTGCGGAAGGACCATTATCCTCAGCAGGATGAGCCAAAGAGGATTCAATACGTTTAGGATTAAATCTCTGATCCAGCACACGCCATACAGTAACATTGGGGCAAAAGAAAGGGTTAAGTATCCTGCATCTCCTCATGCCGAACAGGATATCACAATCTCAAGTTAGTGTGGTAATTTACTGTGGCAATCAGGTCTGACCCTGTAGGCACGCAAAAAATGCCCTCCAAGCAGTCGGTCTTTGTTTTCCAATGGGGCGAAGAGTGTACGGATGCGGAATATCTCTTCTTCATACCCAGCCGAATTCGGATTGACGGTCTTAGCGACGTCATAACACCAAAGCAAAGTCCATGTTGAATTCCCATATGTATTTGCGATGACATCAACCATCTCAAACCACCTAGCGTCCCTTGCCACATTTTCAACCATCACCGATCTCCAATCCTTGATTTTTGAAATTATTGATTCCGTATCTTTTGGTTCGATTCCATTCCTGACTACTTTCTGATATGCGCGAGAATCCAACTGATTTCGCCAGAGAAGTCGGACATGACGGCGCACGGCCTAAACAACCAGCGATCAATGGGGAACTCGTTGTAAAGATCCATTACACGCCGCCCGTATTCATTATCTCCCGTTGGCGCGAACAAGCTTTTTGCGGCACACACGGCACCCCCTGCGAGAATGTCCGACAACTGCAAGTCTTCCTCAACCCGAGAATCGGCGGACTCAAGCCCCTTGAAATGTCTGAGAGGAAAATCAACAGTAACGCCATCGGCAACCTGTGTCGGTCCGCAGTCACTCGATGCGAACTTCAGTATTTCCGACTCCGCCTCATCAATGGCTGCCGAACTATCATAAACGATTTTGAAAGGCTCCTGCAACTGGAGTTCCAGTTGCGTTATCAGTCCTGTCAGACATGCCACCTGAAGCTGTAACGCCGGATCGTGTGCAAAGGCTGAAATCACCCTTGGATGTCGTTTCCGGACCGCACTGACCAACCAAGCCAGATTCTCGTTCTTCACATCTCCCACGGCAGACAGGAAATAACCCATATTTTCATTGGGAAACCGCGCCGCATCCTGATAGACCGTCAATACGCGCTTGAATTCCTCGCCACCGAACAGTTCGGGGTGCCAGTACAGCATTCGAGCCAGGAGCGATGAGTCCGGAGTCCCGCTCAAGAAGAGCGGATTTGCGGGCGCGACACAATCGTAGATAAACGACTCGATCAGCAAATGTCGCTTCGACATAACATACGAAATGCCGTTGCACCGCTCCAATAGGTACCGCTGGGCTTCGATGAGTTCTTTATCATGCCGACCACCCCTGTGCAGCACGACATGCTTCAGCTCCGATCCTTGAAAACGCTGGAAACACTGTCGAACATTGTCAAGCGCACCATCGCAAGGCACAACAGCAGAAAGCGCAAAGACCGGCTGATCTGAACGAAGCAGATCAGGCCCAGTATGTCCACATTCGTCTATGTAGACCTCAATCACATTGCATCCTTTTCAATCATCCGTCAGTTTTAAGCCTTCCAGTCCCATCGCCTTCCATACTGCTTGATATGGACACACCTGTCCATTAACGCAGGTACGGCTCCAAGGACGAATATTACACATTGCGTCTGGCCTAACGTTTAATCCGTTCAAATGAGACTTCATGCATGCATTGTACATTCCGCATTGAATGTTCGGATCACGCACAACACTATCAATGACCGCCTCTACGGCGATGGATGTTTGGTCTCGATCGCCATACGCCGTATGCGATAACTGCTCCAAAATACCACTTGCATTTTTAATTGGCGGAGACCCCACATTCCCTAGAACAATCATAAACCAATACGGGAACAGCCCTTCATCCTTCTTCGACGATGCCACCGTTAATGAGTATAATTTTGAAAACACTGGCGGTATTTCAAAAAGCTTTTGCAGCCCTTGATATAGCCGCGTCATGCTATTCTGAAGTTGCACAAAGACATTCGACACAAACAACCTCTGTATGTTTTCAACAATCTCACTCGACAGATCTGACGCAAATAGCAGTCCTCGCTTATGAGCCAAGTTCGTGACATTTGCATAGAAATCACCTTGTCGCAGTGTCGGCAAAGATCCCTTCAGCGACAATAGCAACCTATAAAATGCGTACCCTGGATTTTTCGTACGCAATGCAACCTCACAAACATCAAGCAGTTCACACATAGACAATGTCCCAGCACCCAACATTGAGGCAGAGACAGAACGTGTTACCGTATATCTCTTTGTATCATTCTCCCGCACCCCATAATATGCTTCCTGAAGGATCCTCGCGACACCTTCGACAAGCTCAAGCGCACCGATACTATCCGCCTTATTTGCACCAAGACATGCTGCTTGCCACGAAGAATTCCTTACTTTGATTTTCTTCTGATATTCACTTGAATATTTTATTGGCGTCAATACTATTTCCCCATCCTGAGCTTTTTCGACACCTGCTTTATATATTTCATAAATCTGCCATTGCCGACAAAGAAACAGCAATTGCATTGGATAAAACAACGCCGCTTGAATCTGATGTATGTATTCATGAAAAAATGTACTTGCATATTCCTGGTCATGCGTTGTCGTTGTCCCTGCTATTTGCCTTTGAAATATTGAAAACAAATCGCCCTCAACATTCATATCTATGTAAGGGACGCCTTCATTAAAACGGCCTAACGTCACCAAATCCAAAAGTCTTATTTCATCAATCATAATTTCTCCTCTACGCCGTAGTTCATTTTAGATATCTTTCAAACACTTTGTCTCTTGCGCTATGTAGCGCCTTCACACACCTACCTCAATGCGGCGCACCAGCTCGTTCGCCCATGCGACGGCCTCGGCGGCAGTCGGCAAGACGTCGCTGTTGTCGAGGAGGTTGTTCCGGGCCAGCACATAGAGATCATCCCATGAGGGCAACGCCGTCACTCCCGTCGGCCACGGTTGCCGCCGCCGATAGTCAAAAAGCCGCTGGCAGACAGATTTCACCTCGGCATAGTCGATTTGGGACCGATTGCAAATGAGCTGTAGATCAATAAGATCGTGCGCCCGTTCGCTCCCCGCCTCGGAAACGGCGTGAAGCTTCTGCGCAATCTGGTAGGCAAGCTTCATGACCGGGAGGAGCCCAGAAGGGTCTGAGCTTATTGATATAGTAGAATTGATACAGTAGATCATGTCAGTCGGTACTTCTTCTCCGAAACCTTATGACAGCAGTCCCACGCCGTGGTCGTTACCTGACCGGCAAGGTTCTCGCTTCGGATGCGCTTGCCTTGTTCATTGTACGTCATCTAGTTTCTGGCAATAGTATACCAAACCTCGCCAATGTACGCCTCGGTTTTCTGTTCGAGAATTTCGCCGCACGGCACACGACACAGTCCCCATGGCATCAAGCATATACAGTATAGCTTATATAGAAGGGTCCGACCCTGTAAGGCTCCATTAATCCTTGGCTTTCGCGCATTTATCCGAAACATCACCTTTTTTTATATCCGTATGTCTTCTCAGATCATTGAAATCCTTGTACTGATCCATTACCACCTCGTCAGCATGATACAGTTTGTTGTATTCAATCCAGACAAGGCGTCGAAGCTCTCCTGTTTCCAGATCAAGCTCAAGAAGCGCCGGGCACCAGCTTGTCCGGCCTCCCCCGTTCCACCGGTAGTATCTATAAAGATATGTTGCACGACTAGACCCGTCCCAAATGTAAAGATGGCGTCCGTCAAATGTATCAATGAACACTTCAGGTGTTTGAAGCGTCGATTCAAGAACAATCTCCTTGGACAATGTCGTCCCCTTCCAAAACGACAGTCTTGCCTCGGCGCTTAATCCATCGCCATCCACAACCGTCAATGAAACTTTCACCTCATTCTCCACGCCTTCTGGAGTCATCCATTTCAAGCTCTGCACTTTATAATCCTTGCGATTCACCGAACGGCAATACCGCTTGTCCCTAATCCGCTTATCAACCTTGACCGGGACTCTATAGGCATAGTAATCCTCCCATAGCCACCGGAACGGGACCTCGCATAACCAGATAAAAGGCAACTGGGGAACCCATATGAGCGGGTTTAACTCCGAATCATATGTAAAACCGGCTTTGTCGGTGAAGATATGATGCTCGTATTTAGTTTCAAGCCACGACATCGTATAATACACGCCGCCTTCTTGCACGATTTCGTAAGGTCGGTTCTTTCCTGCAATCCAAGACGGATAAGTTTGGAGCTCCCATGTGTGTGTGAATATACAGCCGGATGTACATCCAAGTAACAACAAGACAGATGCCATACGTCTCATTCGCCATCACTCCTTTTCGGGATTAAGGCATTTCAACAGCCTTTCAACAAGTTTCTCCACCACTCGATCTCTGTCAGAATTCCTTTCGACCGTCTTCTCCTCAAACTTGATGTAATAGGAATTCTTATACAGCATCTTGATCATTTCCTGATACGTTAGATACCTTTCATTTGGGAAATACAGCTTTACTGGCCACATAGCATCGTAAACGCCTTTCGCAAGATCACCGCTATAATCATTGGGTATGAGATCCATGACATCATCAAGAAAGGCCCTGAACCTTGGCATGTTGCAGTAGGGGTTGTCGGGCGCAGTTCCTTCTTTCGCATGCCCAGCCACCACTGGGAAAGAGCGGCCGTCGTCACCTTCTTTCCCCGACGGCTTGAAATGCGCATACGTGTCGCCAAGCGCATGAAGCAGCACGCCGACCTTGAAAAGAGTTTCTTCGTCGACACTCTCTTCTATGCTCTCGCCCAAGAGCTCCTTAATGAGTTTCTTAATGCAACACTGATATTCTTTAAGCCGATCGCTCTCAAACCCGTTTAAGTTGTGCAATGTTTTCTGATAAATTGTCTTAAAAATGAAAAGAGAGTGAATCGCATCAAAGCGGACGAACTTCCAAAGACTGTCGGCGTCCGGGTATGCCGAACCCTCCGCAAGAGCTTTTGCGTGCTTGTCGTCATAGCCCATTCTGCGCATCATATAATACATCAGGTAATAGTGCACCCATTCATCGTACATCCCGTAGCAGTCTATGCGGCCAAACCTGTTCCCGAGAAAAGCGTATGCGTTTACAGAGGGAACGGGAGAAACATCCCGCCCTGTCCATCGAGCCTGATCTGGTATGAAGTGCCTATATAAATAGTACACGAGCCCAAGCCCTTCGTCATACCACTCCGATGAAAAACGCCACGATCCTGCCGAATGATCGCCCGAATTCAACATCTGCATCTCGCCGTAGGGGGCATAGCAGTAATAGCCTTGCCTGTCCATACCGGCGTTCACAACTCCTGTCACATTCTTGTCGCCGTCGTGCAGATAGTAGAACACCCCATCGCCACCGTTCCATGCGAGGGGACGCGATGCGACCGGCTCGGAGGGATCCCATATTGTCTGCCCAGAGGTGCCGTGCACAAGCGAGTGGGCCAATATCTGGGAATAGTCATCGTAGGCGAAAGAGAGGTCCGACACGACATCGTCCCCGTGCCTTTCTGTGCAGCGAACGCGGCGACCCAGGTGATCGTAGGACATGATGATGTTGGTTGAGCCATTTGACCACAGGACAGGGCGATTCTCTCCGTTGTACTGAACTCGCCAGATGCCTGTCGCCGTCTTGACAAGCGTCTGATTGCCGTCGTCGTCAAACTCAGGCATGAATTCATCGCGCACGGAAGCACGAATCGAAGATGTCTGTTCGTACTGATTCAAGTTGTTGGCGACATATTCAATGTGGTTAGTGTTTTCTAACGCCCAAATTCGGTTACCAACATCATCGTATTGATATGCGTAACAGTAGGACGAATCTACGGACGCCATGGCGTTTGTCAGCTCACTACGAATATTGTAGCTATAGTCAATATGGTCGGCGTGAGTGAATGCGGCACCAGAATTAACGCTGGCAATGCGACGACCTGCAGCATCATATGTGTAGTCGTACTGAGATATTACATTTGTGGATGTTGTGTTGCTGACCTGAAGGAGTCGCGACTTAGCGTCGTATTGCCACGAAGCGACAATCCCATTCGGGTAGGCAAGCGAGGATTTCCAGTCGGAGCCAGGATGATACGTCCAAGTAAAAGGCGTATCACTGCCGTTGGCAAGCATTGATGCAATTCGACCGGTTGCTTGATCATGGGAAACAGTTGTTTGTCGAGCTCCATTCAGAGAGTAGCCTGTGGCACGCCCGAACCCGTCCCAATGACGAATGATGGTGTTCGTGCCAGCTGCACCAATGGTAGTTTCATTTGTGAGAGAAGCAAATCCATCATAGGTGAACTTTGTAACGCCCGCTGCATCATGGACCTCTATTCGACGCCCCATTGCATCGTATACCTCCGAAACTGTTGGCGTATCATCCGAGTAGATGGTATTTGTGAGGTTGTGCCACCCATCATACAAGTATTGCGTTGTAATGCCACGTGCCCAGACTCGACGCGACACCTTCCCATCTATCGTATAATCATATGATACGCCCTTACCATCTGCGTAAACCTTGTTCGTCATGCATCCAGACGCCTCATCATAGCGCCATGTTGTAACATCGCCGGCATTCTGTCTGCTAGACTCATTTCGATATGTCGACATACTTATCATATTTCCAAAAACATCATACGCATACCTAACGGGATATCTAGCCCCTCCTTCGTATATCTTACGGCCACGAAGATCATACTCAAACATGTCCTGATTGCCAATGGGGTCTGTAATCGCCGTTAAGTTTCCAAGGCGATCATAGCTGTACGATGTCCGACCGCGAAGGGCATCTACTACCGCAACGCGTAGCCCCCTCGAATCATACAAGTACGCCTTCTCGCCACCGCGACCGTCTACTCGGCCAGACAATCGTCCAAGCGAATCATAAATATAGAGATTAGTCACTGCAGAAACTGAAGCCTCTTGCATACGGACGCCATAACGGTAAGCCACGACTGACTCGTTCTGCGCCCAGGGCTGGGACTGGTGCATCTCTTCACAAGCATGAAGTTTGACCCCAGTAAATTCAATGACATTTCCTCGATAATCCGTTGCTCGCCTACGGGCAAAAATCAAAGGAGTCAACCCAGAATACTGACATGCAGATGTCGAAACCATGGGTGCGATGGAAAGATCGGAACAGCTTACGACATTAGTTTCTATAGACCAGACATTTCCATCAACAAGCACGAACCTCTTAAATGACTCCACTCTCCGCCATTGATTAGACTGTGAAACACCGCCCGTAATTGCCGAGAATGTCGCGGTTTCGCGATTACCAAATGAATCGTAGCTGTACGATACTGATGGATTGTATTCAGAAGTATTTGAGACATTGCGCCCATAACCATCATATATGTTAACAACTGCAAGCAAACCACCATTAAATCCACTGCGCTCTTCTCGGATAAGCTGGCCAAGAAGATTTGTGAAATACTTTGAAAAACGGCTCGACGCGGAAGTCTCTCCCCGCACAATCCTTGTCCAACGCGTTCCATCGTCAGCAATCCCCCAAAAATGAAACTCCGGGGTAACGGCAGAACCTTTAATTGAAATAATATCGTTGTCGGCCGAACGAGTTACAACAAGGTTTGAACCATTGGGATAACTTATCATTATCGTCCGCCCGTCATACGAGTACACTGTCGCTGTAGCATTACCAAGAGCATCTACTTGATTGACAACTCTACCTATCTGGTCGTAGGCTGTGCGCGTTGCGGGGAGGCCGACCTGAGCTGCGTAATTGGTTTGCCAAGTGGCAGTCTGGCGGCCGAGGTCATCGTACTCGTAGCAGGTGGTAAGCCAAGTGACATTTGTCATGTCGAGAGGGATGAGGCGCGAGGAGGCTATCATGCGACCTTCATCGTCGTAGTCCCAAGTAGTAGTCGAACCGTCGGGCTGGACTTCCGAAACCTTGCGACAGCAGTCCCATGCCGTGGTCGTCACCTGTCCGGCGAGACTTTCGGATGTGATGCGCTTGCCCTCGAAATTGTATGTCATCTGGTTTTTGGCGATAGTATACCAAATTCCGTCAATGAACGCCTCGGTTTTCTCTTCAATGACTTCGCCGCGCCGATTGGTGGTGGTGATGTCGCGGGTGGTTTTGCCAGAGACGGGCGAGGGCGATTGTTCGTGGAGATGGGTGACAGTGCGAACCCAAATGTTGGATGAAAGCTCATAATCGTAGAGGTCGAGCTTGCCATCCTCGTGGCGGATGGAGGCGACAAAGCCGGAGCGGGCGTCGTTCGCAGCTACAGGGTAGAACGCCGTCACCGTGCGGAGAACGTTGGTGCCGCCGTAGACCGCGCCCTGGGTGCCGACGCGCTCGACGATGTTGGTGAGAGGCGAATAGACGTAGTATGTGCGCTCGCATTCTATGTTGTTGAGTTTCCTGACGATGGTGCGTGGGCGGGTATCTACCGGGAGCACGGGGTCGCTTGGATCGACCGGCATATAGTCGTATGTCGTAACTTCGGTCATCATATCGGGACCAGAGCGCGTCTCGGCTGCCTTCCTGCCTTGCCCATCATAGTCGTACGATGTCAGGAGCCCAGATTGCTCAAGTCGAGTCTTGAGTTTTCCCTTTCCGCCGCCGCTCGTCCAGAATGTCCACGACGTCGTGCGCGTCGTAGAGCCGAAACCCTCGACTTTGTTCGTCATCGCAAAGCCCCACGACTCCCACTTGTAGTTCATCTCCGCCCGCGCAAGACGCTCGCCCGACGGAGAGACCACCGTCTTCGACAGGAACGCCGCCCGTCCGTCTGCGACAATCCGCTCCTTGCGCTCCTCGACACCGTTCGGACGCTTCAGCGACCAATCTCCCATCACGTAGTCGAAGATGTAAGTCCTTGCCTCCGACTCACCGGTCTTAAGCGTCACGACGGCGCGTTTGCCACCGTTCTCGCCCCTGACCGTCAGAACGCGGTACGGCGCGGACGACGGCACGGAATAGAGTCCCGTCGCCGCGTCCCTTGCGGGCACGTCCTGAATCGCATAGACGCACACGTCGTAGCCGTTGGAAAATGCCTGTACATCTGCAAGGCGAGAGGGCGTCAAAAGCTGCCTGACGCCATTCAGGTCATAGACTATGTCCAGCCCCATGTCCTCGGGAGTCACCACCCTTCCGTGCGGATCGGTTTCGCTCACGAACCTGCCGCGCTCGCCGTTCATGTCGGTGGCGACATATCGCCGCACCCTTCCGTCTTCCATGTAGAGATCCCAGTACACGGGATCGTGCGCGGTTGCCCAGCCTTCGGCGTCGACCATCTGGAGGCGCTCGTCCATCGGCACGTGCACGCCCGGATCGGGGCGTCCGAGGGATTCGCCCTCCGCAAAGACGAACTTTACCGGCTCGCCGTTGGGGTGGGAGAACACGACTTCCTTCGGGGTGCTGCCGTCCGCCATCACGGCGTTGCCGATTCGCTTGAAGGTGTAGCCGCAAATCGCATAGAGCGAATACGGCGTGAACACCATCGGCGATTCGTCGTCCGCGAAGACTTTGAGAGCAACGTCGCGCGAACCGGTCCAAGGCGTCGTTTCGCCAACTCCAAGGACGATCTTGATGCAGTCGTCTTTAACTTCCGCCGAATCCTTACCTGCCGTCGGGCATCCGCAGGGGCTTGACGCCTCGCTGTCGGGGCTTCCCGGCATGTTTCTCTGCAGGCAGCCGTCCGCAAAGACGGGCCGCGCGAGTAATAGAATGGACGTCGCCGCACATGCGCAGGCAACCAACTTATTCACGGCCGCAATTTGGCCCATCGCCTTCTTGTTCATTGCACTTCATCCTTGTTTGTGTAGATCAGCTTGCCGTTCTGGTAGATGTAGGTGCGGTGGCAGACAGAGCCGGTCACGCCGCGTGCACGGACGAAGCGGATCGTGTAGTGTCCGTCTGCGTCGAAGTCGGCGGCCGTCAGGGTCTTGGTGCGCGTTCCGTCTTCAAACGTGACTCCCGAGACGAAAATCTCGAGCACCACGCTCGTTCCTTCCGGGATCGCGCCGAGAAGAAGCGACACTTCCACGAGCTGGGAACCGTCCGCGTACGTGTCCACGACGCGGTAGTAGGTGCCGTTGTCGGCCCACACCGGAGTGGCCTGGACCGCGTCGGAGATCGCCCCGCCGTCGGAAAGGCGGGAGACGAGCCCGAGGTCGCGGTCGGCATGCGCGAGCAGCGAGAGCGTCACGCCGTCGCCTGCGGCTTCTGCGCAAAGCTGCAGCTCCGCGTCGTGCTCGAGGACATTGCGCGGCGAGAGCTCCGGACACGTAAGCGTTTGCTCCGCTTCGAAGAGGATGGCGGGGTTGCGCAGCGGGAAACGCGAGCGGACGACCTCAACGAGAGCATGGGCGGAGTCGCCCAGGAGAAGGCCGCCGTGCGTGACCGTGACGAGATAGAGCCCTTCGGCTTCGAAGACGTACGGCGTCGCTGCAGACTCCGTCCAGTTGGTGACGCAGACCCAGCCGTTGGTGCCGTCGGCCACGCTGATCTCCACTTCGCTCTCGGCGCTTTCGTACGGCGCGATCCTCAGCGCGTCGCCCGTTCGGACGACAAGCGCATTGGTCGCATAGTCTTCCTCAAAGACGTCGAACGGCTTCCAGGCGACGTTGAACGACTCCGAGAGCGAGCGGTCGCGGAGGGAGACAGTCGCGACGCCGTTCGTAGAAAGCGGGATGTCGGCATAGAATCCGTCGCCTATGGTCTTCACCGTCGCAAAGACGGCGTTCGTCTCAGGATATTCGACCTCGACCTCAAGGATGTCGCGCCAGAGGTCCCGCCCTTCGATGCACAGAGGCGAGACAATGCTCTCGAGCGGCAGGGCGTCAAGATGGGAGGAAGTGTCGGCGCGGTGGTTCTTCCAGTCCGGGATTCCGTCGCCGTCAAGGTCAGGCCCGCCGAAGTTCACGAAGCGGAGGTCTCGGACGGATAGGAAGGTGTTGACCTCCCAGTTGCGCCAGACGAGCCGGAACTCGTGCTCCCCGGCGGAAACCTCCGGTAGAAAGAAGTACGCGTCTTCCGTCGCGCCGACTGGCGCCTCCACTACCTGGCGCGACACGAAGATCCCGTCGACGAAGAGCGAAAGGTCGAACGAGAAGGTCGTCGCGAACGAATTGTGCTGGCCGACGCAGACGGCAAGTGCGTCCACGCCGCCATGTGGCACCACGAGGTTCCAGGTAAGCGAGCCGGCGCGCTCGGCGGCGCACGCCGAGCCGTCGACGTCCGTGCGCCAGGTGCCCGTTGAATCGGCAAACGTCGAGCCCGCGATGCGCTGGCCAACGTCGGACGGAGCAGACCATGCAATGTCCGCGACGCACGGATTCCCTCGCGTGTCGTGCAGTTCGAGGAAGTCGGAACAGCCGTCTCCGTCCGTGTCGGCGGCAAGCGGGTTCGTGCCGAAGTTCATCTCCTCTATGTTTGGGAGCGAGTCTCCGTCGGGGTCTTCGAGCGCATCAGCAAGAAACGGGCAGGTCCCGTTCGCAGACTCCCACGCATCGCCCATACCGTCTCCATCGGTGTCGCCATTGAACGGGTCGCATTCGGCGTGGAATTCGGCAAGGTTTGAGAGTCCGTCGGAATCGAAGTCGAGCGCAGCATCAGAGGCATCGAGCGGATCAAGCCCGCACCGCTCCTCCCACCAGTCCGGCATCCCGTCGCCGTCTGCGTCGGGGGGCGTCCCGCGGCAGAAGAAACGCGCAGGGATCCTCTCGGACGCGAAGCCGACGAAGGCCCATTCAAGGCGAATACCCGCGTTGCCGTCGTTGTCGAAGTATCCGACTCGGATTTCGTGAAGCCCGGCCGAAAGCCGCACCCTGCCCTTCTTCGCCCT
This sequence comes from uncultured bacterium, assembly GCA_902801025.1. Lineage (GTDB taxonomy): Bacteria > Verrucomicrobiota > Kiritimatiellia > RFP12 > UBA1067 > UBA1067. Next base: position 24,056 of record CADCGZ010000038.1, read on the forward strand.
GAAGAGATGCTTGCCGTCGTGGTCCACTACGAGCGAGCCGTCGATCCAAAGGCGAGAACCGTCGTCGGACGACAGGGAGAATTCGTACTCTGCCGAAGAAAGGACGAGAAGCCAGCCGTGGATGTCAGCCTCAAACCTGTCGACAAGCGTAGACGGCGCGCCAGGCCACGCCGACATCGTGTTCGGGACGTCCACAAAGTCCCAGACGCCTGTTCCCGCGGGAGTGAGTCCGGAAATGTCTGGCAACGAGAGGAGCCGACTCCCAAATGCATAGAACGAAATGTCAAGCCCAGGCTGGAGTCCGTCAGGAATCTCATTCGTCGGGAGGTGCGAAAGAACCTCCGCCGGAACAACCTCGCGCGAAATGCCGGGGCCGCTCCATTCGAGGCGGAGAACCTCAATGTCGCGGTTGTCGTAGAAGTCTATCTCTATGGAGTGAAGCCCTTCGGAAAGGAAAATCGTCGCGTCGCACGTCCTCGCCGGGTGGGGGTAGGAGTCAGAGACGAGGAGTGCGCCGTCCAGCGACAGCGCCGCGGCGTCGTCGCTCGTGAGGTAGAACGTGTACGACCCGTCGGCCGGAATCTCGACGAAGCCAGTAAGCCGGCACGCGAACTTGCTCCCCGGATCGGAACCGTCGTCAAACCAGGGCTCGACAGGATGGTCGACTACGAGGGAGACATTCTCGGCAGATGGCATGAGAGCCGAGAAATCGGGAATTTCGTATGCCTTCTCGGCCATGCGGAAGAACTCCTTGCGAAGCCCTGGCGCAAGGACAGGGGCCGACCGCGGCGGATCGGCGACGCCCGAAACGACAGAATCGCCACTTGCCTTGGAAAGAGCGTCGCTTGTCCTGGAAGGCACAAGGCCTTCTTGTTCATAAAAGCCATGCAACGAGAATTCGAGCGGCCGCGTGTCCATCCTGACGAGGGAAAGTAGATCACCAGGTTCCACAGGCATGTCCGACGGAAGCCCCGTCGCGGGATCGATCCAAGAAGTGACCGAGAAGACGGCATTTGTCGTTTCACCCGTCATTGCCGACTGGCGGAAGACAGTGTCGGAGAGCGGTGAGCCATCGCCCTCGAACGGACCGCTAAGCCATTCATCGACGAAGCCGCTTCCCGCAGGGGCGAAAGGCATCTCGAATTCGAAGACGGCATTAGTCCCCGCATCGACATACATCACGGGCGCAGCGTCGCCCTCAGACGATGCGCGCAGACAGTGCAGAATGGCAACGCAAATCGCGGCCGCGGCCGCCAATGTCGACATTCCTGATTTTGTTCTATTCATTGTCGCCTCCTTTGACAATAGGTTTCTGCTGCGAACGCTCGCAGTCACGCGCAGGAGTATAGAAAAGAATTCCTACAAATTTCCTACAAAATTCCTACAGTTTTGTAGGAAACGAGGGATAAGTGGGCAAAATGTGCGGAACTGCCGCGAAAAATAGCGTGAAAATTTTTCTATAAATCGCAATAAATGGCATTGACAACTGCCATTTTGGATTAACCAGAGGGGGCGCGGCAAGTGCGCCGCGAGGCAACAATTATTTCAATTCCAACCGCATCACATCGACCGCATCACAATGGCCCACGCATCCCTTACCAGAAAGACAGGACACAAGGACAATGCCACTCGTAGGCACGCGCAGGGGCATAGAAAATAATCCCCGCAAATTTCCACGGCTAATCGGAAAGATTCATCTCCGGATAGTTCAATAGCTCGTAGATGACGTTGGCAACGTAATTTGTCTGATACTCGTTAAAACATCGGGGATAGGCCGCCCGCATCGCCGATAGGCGGCGAACACTGTACCGATAGGTGTCATCCGCTTCAAGCAGCGCATTGTCAACGACGGAATTGCTTGTGTTTACGTTGGTGGCAAAAGCCCTACCAATCGACAGGGCCGCTTCTTTCAGCTCAGCGGGCACATCGACAGCTGTCGCCTCACGGAGAAATTCCGCACAGCAAATGGCGCGATCATAGGCCTGCCTACGCGTGAATGCATTTGTCGTTGTAAGATACTCCGTCACGGCCCCAACGGAATTACTTGTCACGCCCTCGATGCGCAAGACGGACTCAATCGCAGTCTTGCCCAAGACCGGATTCGTTGCACACGAATAAAGGAACGGCAGCTGCGCAGACGTACCGTATTCGCCAAGACTTTCTATCATCATTTGCGTGATGTTCACATCGTTTGTCTGCGCAAGTTCGCAGATCAGCCGCGCAAGGCGGTTGGTGTCCCCGTCGAACCACGAACGATTCGTAATCTTCCTTGACTTCAGTTCATCCCGGAAGTCCAATGTAGCACGTCCGCACAAACGACTCGGCAATGTCACAAACGAAACGATCTTCTCCTTCATGGCATCGTCTGAAAGCGGCTCCGCTCCATACGCGAAGGCACCAGCACATACCGCCGCACCCAACACTGAAAAGACAACTCTTCTAATCATGTCCATTCCTCCATTTTAGTTGTGCATAGGATTTCTGGCCCACCACGGAAAGGCAAGAGGAGCAAGGCCCTTCTCCCATGCCTTGTTGTCCTGGCTGTCATAGTGATAATGGACTCCGAAGATCCTGCCGTTCGTTATGTCTCGCCTGGAATCGTCTTCCGGAACCTCCCCAAGCATCAACATGCGGTCCACGATGCTTCTCATCGTCGTTCCGCTTTGGTAGTACCGAGCCCCCGGTGCGCCCCGTCCACTGCATCCGCCATTCCAGTCGTCATAAAGATTTGAAAGCGATGCCATCTCCCCACTGCCCAATGCAACCAAGGCATCACCCTCCGCCTTTCCACCCTCGTTTGACTTATATATGTCACAAAGCCCGAAGGCATGTCCTATCTCATGTGCAAGCGTGTATCGCGTTGCCTTGGAAGTCACTACAATCCCCTTCCTGTCATGTGCTGCCTTTGTATGTTTACTGTCCACAAAGCGGCTGATGAAGTAGCACTCTAGTCCGCCGGTGTTCGTGGCGATATTCACAATCTGGTTGAACGTCCATTCCGATGTGGCATTTGCCGGAGTCTCACACAGCGCATCGTATGCATCGGGAATGTTTGTCACTACGATGGGCTCAACAAGGTTCAGCTCCACGCCAACTTGCGCGTAGATATCATTAGCGTCTTTAACCATCTGGCGAACATCATCTGGTTCTATTGGCCTCAACTGCTCTTGTGAGTCCTCGATTATCAACGCCCGCAGATTAACCGTCGTCGACTCTACAACGCGCACAGCAAACTCCGGAGCGCAGTCGGAACGCCCACCGATCAGAACGGAAAGCGTCTCGGAGCCAGCGGAGACGCCGCGTACCGTAACGCACCTGCCTGTGCACGATCCCACGAAATCGAGACCAGCGGACTTCTCCCAGACAATCTCGGAATCGGGGAAGTCATCGGGCGCGACTTCGATGCGGAAATAGCCCTCTCGCCCGACCGCGACTCCGCAGGGGTTCACCGCGTAGGAGTGCTCGACGCCGTTCTCCACAACGTTGGTCGTCGCATTGCACACAGGCTCGGCAACGGGCGAAACGATAGTCAGGAACGCAGAGGCCGTCAGGTCGGGCCCAGACTCGGGATGCCAGCGAACCTTGACCTGGACGCCCGGCACAGACGTGCTCACCGTAGCAGGATTGAGATAGATCGGCAGCAACAGCGACGAGACGCCGGACACGGCAAACGTCCTGCCGGAAGTAATCGCGTCAGTGCAGTTTGCGTTGGCGTAGACAAGCGGCAATTCGGCAAAACCCCCGTCGTAGCCGTAGATTCCCTCGACGACGATCGTGCCGTTTGTCGGCACTGGCGAACTGAAGAGAATGCTTCCCGACACTATGTCGTCATCGTCGGGGAACGTGGCGACGCAGTCGGGCGTGCCGTCGTCGTTGTCGTCGTCATCGTTTACGAAGACGACTTCGGGGAGCGAGATTGCCAGGCTAACGCCCAGCCCGACGCCCTGGCTTTCGGGATCGTTCACGTAGTAGGAATGAAGCGTGCAGCCGCCGGCCTCTGCTTCCAGCGAAAGCGATACCTGCTGCGCGCCAGCAGCCGGATAGTGCGCGGTCATCTGCGTCGACTGTGCGGCAGGAGCCGAGATGGACACAATGGACGGATCAGAAGTGCTCCAGCTGAACGCAGACGATACAAGCCATGGGACATCCGAGAGAACCGCGGTGAACGTCTCGCTGTCGTTCAGTTCGGACGGCTGCCAGTTTCCCGGCGACACGCTCAGAGCCGGAGTCCAGACGATGTGCGCGGACTCCGAGAACGGCACGAGGGGATAAACTGGAATTACAAGCACAAGGCGACCTTCATCCCTCGTCCAGCGACCGTCGTTAAGGCCGCCGCGCATCCTGCGCATCGGAAGCGACCGAACAGATGGAATGTCGTCTACTGCGGCATATGTAAAGTTCGTCGCGGTCTCGGGGAAGACGGCGAGCGGATAGTCAATGCACTTCCCAAGGAGGAAGACATACTCCCCTGCGTTGGTGACGGCGACGGAGAGATTGCCGACTGTCAGGAATGTCGTTTCGGGTGGATCATCCGCAACGGTTACAGAAAGCTTGAAGAGCCCGTTCGTCAGCCCTTCGCCAACCTGCGCGTCGACCCACTGCGGGTAACCGACGGCAAGAATCTCCGTCGCGTTCGTGAAGTTGGCGGTTACCCATACGTCGTCCTGCCCAAAGCCATTGTGAGGAAATGGAAGCTCGCGCGGCAAATGCGTCGCGACGCCGTTTGTCGTGATAGACACATCGCCGTTGCGGAATAGCTCAAGCGCGGCTGTGACGAGATTGTTCGTGTCGCGGTTGATCGCCGCATCCGTCCAGACAAAGCGGTAGGAGTTGGACGGTGTGAACTCGTAGCCAAACGTCGTGAGCCCGCGCACGATCTCGAACGGCAAGCCAGCAGAGACGACGGCGTTTGTGTCAAATGGCGTCGGCCATATCTGACCGCAGGAAACGACCTCAACGCCGGAAAGGTGGTTCGTTCCCCAGGGGAACACCCAGCCGTCCTCGAAGGGAAGCCAGAACGAATCCTTCCAAGCGCCGCGCACGTTCCAGTTCGCGGATTTCCGTTCTGCGCAAGTTGCCTGTGCCTGAACGAGATTCATTACATTTGTAAGAATACCATTCATCGGCAATCCTGTCAACAACAAACCGGACCCCAACTGCGGCACCGGCATCATCTGCGGTGGAAGATTGTTGACGCTGTTCGTCTTGCCACCGCCGTAGATCACACCGGCAAGCAGAAACGCGCAGACGGCGACGCGGCCAAGCGCCGTGAGCGACCGCCAGACGGAAAGCATCCGCGCAAAGACATCGCGCACCATGCGCGAACGAAGCGCAATAATGACTAGCGAGGCCGCAAGCCCACACAGGGCAAGGCGCATCAGCACAGTCTGAAAGATCACCACCATCTCATCTAATCCTCAACTTCAACGCGTCAATTGAAACCTTGCTCTCGACACGAACGGTTTCCGCGCCGCGAGAAACAACACGGGAAAGATTCCAGTCGTGGTTGAAGCACGTCGGCGACACGACCGACGGGAACACCGAGGACGCCAGCGACTTCGCCTCACGGTCTCGGTTGAGGTAGAGCGTCACGTCGAGGCGCTGGGTCGCCCCCTCGACGCGGCATGCCGCGTTTGAGCGCCTGTCGCGCCAGAACCACTCCCCGCAGTCCCAGCCGACACAAAGCTCCCCTTCTTCGACCCCAAGCACGCCGTCCTCGTCCGCATCACGGCCAAACACGACCTCTACGCTGTTGCTCATCGCCGCATCGCGCTCAATCGTCAGCGTCCATTTGTTGTCCGTCGCCGCTCCTGTCGAGAACACGACATTAGTCTCGACCTCGGCAAGCGGCCGCACCGCCTCCGGCAGCTGCGGAACGACGAGGCGCGGCCCCGCGAAGGTGGAGAGAGCGAGAAGAGCAAAGGACAGGAGCGCCGTGCCGCTCTTCATCTGGCAGCACGCGCCGCAACGCCGAAATGTGAACTTCTCATTCATGCCCTAAAGCCTCCCAACTATCTTCTCCTTGTCCTTCTCCTTGTCCCCTCTGTCCAACCGCCCCGCGCAGTTTTACTGTGCCACAGGGGGCAGCAACTGTTGACACACTGTTCTTTCTCATGCAGACATTACATCAAAATCGCGATGCTGTATCACCCCGTACGCTCGTTCAACAACCACCGGAAAGTCGCTTGTAACGATGACGCAATGCCTCTTGCCCACCTTCCATGATACTACAAATCGCAGTTCGAATCGCCGATTCGCCCATGCCACCTTTTGTTTTCACCATTATCTGTCCATTGCACATCCCCATTACATTGACCAACTCAGAATCTCCATTAACAACAACATTTGAATTATGCGTTGCTACAATTATTTGTCTTTTGCCCTTATTCTCACTAATCTGCTTTATCACCAAATCATAAATCAACGAATTATCCAAATCATCTTCCGGTTGGTCGATTACAAGGATGCCATCACCATGGCTCAGCAGAAATGCCAAGATTGCAGCCGCCTTTTGACCCGCCGACCCACCTTCATCCATGCTTACGAACTTCGCCGCCGAATCCCCACGCCAGTATTTAATATTTAACTTATCGTCCGGGAACCACGATAGAAACTTATAAAGCGCATCAGGATACATTGCACAATTATTTTGTAATCGCTTTCCAAACCGCGCATCTCCAACAACTTTACCTTTTAGCACAGCGCCAATCTCATCCTTCAACCCTTGAACCGCATTCAATATTGCAGCCGTATTGTCACAATCCGGGTTTTCGGATGCCTTTTTTGCAGCCGCATACACTTCAGCAAACAATCCTTTTTTCTCTTCGGCATTGTACAAAACATCCGCGAACGCACTCTCCCCCAGTCCAAATATCAAGCGAAACTCCGACTCCATTCCCCTAACATCAGCGAACGGAATACATTTCATTCGCACATACTTATTATCACCAATAATATTGTCTATAAACTTATTGCGATCCTCCGCCAAGGACTTTCGCGCCTGTAACAGAGAATCAAAAGATTTCTTTATATCATTGTTACACGTCTCAATCTCTTTCCGGACTCTATCCAAATCCTTGAGTTCTGTTTCATAATCCGCACGACGTTTAATCCAATCGTCATAACAATTCTCTTTGAACACCCCACCCTCTTGCGCTGTCAAATCTTCTACGATTTTCTTATGCTGTCTAACTGCTTCATTATACTTTGTCGTCCATTTGCTGGCATTCATTCCATTCTTATATGCCGTGATTGCTGCCTCAACTTTACCGATTGCGGTCTTAATAGATCCAAGTGCCGACGTTATCGCCAACTCCATGACCGAATGCAATTCAGAACATTCAGCTAAAAGTTCTTGGTCTTCACCAAATGGCTCATTGTTCAGTGATGGGACCTCCACGCCATCTATCAGCGTAGCGATTTCTCGCATCGTCTCAGCGATGGGCACAGGGGGCTTTAACGCCTCATACTGTTTCAACCTTTCAGAATAGCATTTCAAATCAGCGCCATACCCCTTAGTGGCAAAGTTCTTTAACTTTGCGTCCAAATCAGCACAAGCAGCTTTCAACTCCCCTTCATTTGTTAATCTATCCTGTAAATCGCGCCGCTTCTTACAAAGATCAATATAGCTCTCGCGAGTTGTTAAAAGCTGCCGGTCTTTGTCATCCTTGGCAACCACAGAAGACTCATCTATTATTGACATCAATGTTGACTGCTCGTTAGCCAATCTATTTAACTGTTTCTGACTGAAGACCGAAATAGGTATTCTGTTAATAATCGTCCCAGACTCTATCGACACCCATTTCTCACCATCCAGTTTTTCCAGGACATACTTGTCCTCTCCATCATTATTCGACCATGATACTCTATAGTCAACCCCGTCCTTATTGAAAACCAACTCAATCTTAGAATCCTGCGACAGAACCTTTTCATAAAAACCTTTAACCTCATCTGGGCACCTGTCTATTCCTCCGAAATCGCCACCCCGACCCACGACCTTTCTTACACACTCCAAAACAGTTGATTTGCCAGTGCCTCGTCCTCCAATAAAACTTGTCAGCTGAGGACTGAAATGTACCACTAAAGGATATCCCGGTATCCTTCCTGCTGTTTTTACATTAGAAATTGTCAACTCCCGCAAATACGCATTGGGGAAACGATTTGGATCGAGCTCATCGCCACACTTCACACTCAAATCCCTATCCAGCAAAGCCAATTTGAGCGCATCAATCGTTGGAGACGACATCTTCACCCAAGTCGACCGCGTTCCTAAATTCTCAACCAAATGAGCGTCTGATCCATACACACGGACAAAGTGTTCATTTATAAACTTACCACATTCTGTTTCTTTTCCATCGGCATCCTTGAACGAGTTCTTTCCCTGAATCTCGACCGCATAAACATCCTTAACCAGTTTTCTCATGTCTGAGCCAACAGACGTTTTGCCAAAAAAGAAGCCTTTCTCCGCATCAATATGCGCCAAGATTGGAATACCCTTTGCAGCCACCACTGCTTTGACAACATCTGACACTCCTTGCGATGTAAACGATTTTTCCGCATCCCCATGATTTTCACAAATCCCGCAAACCCCAAGCGTAGCCAAAACCGAATCTTGTGTCGTGCCTGGATCAAAGACCGCTAACACATGAATGCGCCCAGTTCCTGAATTAATCGTGATCTCAAAACCCGGGAAAAAGACTACGTCATGATACCAAGGATACGCACTACGATTCGACAAGATTTTTTCCTGTGCAGCACGAATCTTCTCAATCCATCCACAATGATTGTGGTCCGTCAACACCACAGCATCAAGCCGTGCATTTACAACCGCTTTGATATAGTCTTCCGGTGAAATGCTCTTCTCCTCCGGCTTCTTGTCCGCAAAGTCCGTCGATATCGGCGTGTGCACATGGAAATCAATTTTCCACCACCGACTAGAATTGTTATTCGAGTTCATATTGAATTTTTCCTTTCAGTTGCACTCACATCCATTACTTACTTAAAAACCACAGCGAGTTTATCGAGACCTAAAGTGTCAGCGATTATTGAAACGGAGTAATTGAGATAGTAGCTCATACCAGCTTGTACTCCTGCTTAGGCGATCTCGGATTGTATGGATAGGTTCTTGCGGCAAGCCACTTCTACTTCGAACAGCTCGTTTTTGTAATCATCGACTACCAGTATTGCTTTACGTACCATTGTCCAACCCTCCTCTTATGATTTGCCTAAAATCCTGCGGCCGCACTCGCAGTCACGCGCAGGAGTATAGAAAAGAATTCCTACAAATTTCCTACAAAATTCCTACAGTTTTGTAGGAAATGGGGGATAAGTGGGCATGGTATTGACAACTGCCATTTTGGATTAGACAGAGGCTGTGATGGCAAGAGTGCCGCGATAAGGCATGGGCCCCAATTCAACCCGTATCATATCGCTCACAGCACAAATGACCAAGCCAACAGTCATGCATATAAGTAAAACATATCCAAGGAACCAACAGAGTCAGACTTGATTACCACAGTAGATTGCCACAGTAGGTTTTCCTTGTCATAGCGGCGTAACCTTTTCGATTCGCCGCTTGCCCTCCTTCAAACGCGCAGTGTGTGACACGACTGATCAGGCGACAGCACCGATTTGGAAGATTTATCCTGAAATGTCTTATGTCAAACAGTATATCATAAACTCCCGCTACTGTGGTAATTTACTGTGGTAATCAAGTCTGACCCTGTAGCCCCCGTGGAGATGGGTGACAGTGCGAATCCAGAGGTTCGAGACGAGGAAGTAATCGTAGATATCAAGGCGACCGTCCTCATGGCGTATGGATGCGACAAAGCCAGAGCGGGCGTCTCGGAGAGACGCCCCTACCGAAACTGGATAGAATGTCGTCACAGTGCGGAGAACGTTGGTGCCGTTGCGGCGCAGTGGGGTCATTGCGCCATACCAACGTGTGTTTGTCGAAATTGTTGGCCGTCAAAATTCCTCCGCAAGGAAATAATCTTCTGTCAGCATCTTGACAGGCCACATACCCCAACCAACTTTTTGTCGTTTTTGCTTTCCGTCGATATCAATCGTCACAATATATCCTTCTCTCACGAAAATACCTTCGGAAAAACCTTTCACTAGAAATTTGTTATGTCCAAGGACGCGCTGCACATGCTCTGTATTTGTTGCGTCATTTGCATAAAACGGCACCATCCCTTCTCTCCTTCGCAACGCTACTCTTCCGTGTGCCACCATCATATGCGTCCGAGCATTATAAAGTCGCCAATACCCGCCATCCCCAGACCACAACATGACATTGTCGTTGTCAACCCAATCCACTTTTAGTGTCTGATAGCCCACCGCATTATCTGCAAGATCTGGAAAATCACTTAACGCGACTCTCCAAATTTCATGCAAAGACGAATCATAGACCTGCATCGTTCCATTTTCATCTCGCAGCGCAATAAGACTCCGATCTGGTGAAACTGATATCCAAAATGGAACATAAACATTTTTCCAAAACCACACAGAACTACCTTCTTTTGTTTTGCGAAGAGGCAACCGACTTACTATAGCTTTTTTTTGACAATCAAAAATAGCCAAGCTCGGCAAGTTGGTTTTCATATCCAGTAGCTTCAGCAACAACTGTCCCTCACCGATGGGAACGACGCCCTGGCAACTAGTACAAACAGGTAGTACTCCTGTCAGATTATGGGCGCCATGGACTAGCCGACCATCACAAAAATTTACTACTCTTATGTTGTTTGTTATCGGGCCTCGCCAATCCCTAACGTCAGCTTGATACAACTCGTCGCCTACAATCGCCGAAGGGGCGAACTGAATGTCAAGCTCGGCATCAACAACCCATTCCTCCTTGAACCCACCCGTCAAGTCATATTTTCTAACAGTCGTCGTCGAATCAGAATCACAATATGGCTGAAAGGAATACAGCACTCGTTCCTGTGCATCATATTGCAGCAAGAACTCCCTCCAGCCACTACTTGCAGTTTGTGATTTGAAAATACACTCCTGATTTTCTGTTCTCCGCACAGAGAAGTCATGACGACACGCTGAGATAGGGAGCATCAATAATCCTAGCACAGCAACAACCAATGCATTCTCCATCACGCTCTCTTTCATACTCACTTCACATACTCCCATACACATTTGTCTTTGCAATCATTCTTCAACTTGCAATGCTCATTCCATTTATTTACCCATCCCTTGGTCGCCCTTTCCGCCTCAGGCCATCTCTCCTCTTGGGCTGCTTTCCCCAAATCCGGTTCATGTCCTCCGAACAAATGTCCGAGTGTCCACCATCTCCAGCCAGGCTTATAATGCGCATAATAATCCTGCAGTTGATGCATTAGCCTTTCGAATTTATCCGGGTCGCATTTTTTCTCATTACCCATCTTCACCAGCAATTCGTTCAAAGACTTTTCGACATCCTCTAATGATCGGAAGTGCCGCCATATTCCCCATAGCGTTTCGGGTCGAGTCTTCCAATCTTTGTCTTCTTTTGTATAATCAAACGGACAACGTGTTCCATTATTAGTGAAGTCTTTATGCCCTTTCTTATAAACTGGTTCCGTTAGGCAAACTTCTCTACACACAAACCCAACCCCCGGGACGTGCTCGTACACATATTGAATTTCAACACACTCTTCATACACGCCTCCGTCATCAAATAAACCAAGGAAATCCGTAGCATTCAAACTTGCGTTATTAGCAATGCAATACAACTTGACGTCCACCCTTTCACCTATTGGATCTCTCGACAGCCACCTCCCCATCACCGACTCGTAGTGGCGGCAGTTGTAGTACACCAGCCCCAGTGCGTCGTCAGCATACTCGCTGGAGAAGCGGAAGGGATTCGCCATGGCAGATTCGCCACGCTGAACGGTGACAAACCCGAAAGGCGTGTACTCGTAGTGCGCGGCAATAGCTCCATCTGAAGCCATAACCTCGCTAACATTCTTGTTGCCGTCGTGAGTATAATACGCGACAGAATTTCCATGAGTCCACACGAACGGACGTGTCGCAATTGGCTCGGTCGGATCCCAGATGAACAGTTGTAAGTTGTGAGTTGTAAGTTGTGAGTTGGTGACGGACTGTTCAAAGTTGACTATCTGCAGATATCCGTCGTAGACGAATCGTTGGCCGTTCTTCGTCACTCGGCGGCCCATGCGGTCGTAGGACATGGAAACGAGTGTTTGAGTGTTTGAGTTTTGAGTGTTTGAGTCGGGCGTGACGCATTCCCAGAGGATTGGGCGGTTCTCGCCGTTGTAAGTGACAAACCAGATGCCGGTTGCTGTCTTAATGAGAGTCTGGTTTCCGTCGTCGTCAAACTGAGGGACGAAGTCATCAACGGCGGTGTACTGGTTGAGACTGTTGGCAGTGTATACGACATTGGCACCGCGCTCGGACGATGTCTCGCGATTGCCGATGTCGTCGAAATCATATGCATAGCGGTAGTCGGCATCAACCGCCGCAACGGCATTGGTCAATTCGCTGCGGATATTATAACCGTAGGCGACAGAATCGTTCTGCGTGAAAGCTGTTCCAGTCTTGGAAACATTGATGCGGCAACCTGCTGCGTCATACGTATAGTCGTGCTGCGAAATTGTGTTGGTCTGCGTAGCGTTGCGGACTTGGAGCAACTGACCGTTGGCGTCATAAGCCCAAGAAGCCGTGAGGCCATTGGGATAAGCAAGAGAGGATTTGAGGTCAGAGCCGTCAAGATAGTTCCATGCAAACGGCGTTTCACTTCCGTTGGCAAGCATCGTCATGAGGCGACCGGTGGCGGGATCATAGGCGAGGGTTGTCTGGCGAGTGGCGTTGAGTGCGTAACCTTCATCGCGTCCAAAGGCGTCGTAAATCCGCTCAATTGTATTTGCGCCGACTACACCGATGGCGGTTTCGTTTGTGAGGGAGCCGAAGGAATCGTAGAGGAATGTTGTTACGCCTGCGGCATCGTGGGCTTCAATTTGACGGCCGAGAGCATCGTAAAAGAGAGAAATCGTCGGCGTATTGTCGGAGTATGCTGTGTTCGTCAGACTGTTCCACCCATCGTAGGCATAGTCGGTTACTATGCCTCGTGCCCAAATGCGCTGAGAGAGTTTGCCATCGGGAGTATAACTATAGGAAGGACCTTTGCCGTCGGCGTAGACTTTGTTTGTCATGCAGCCCGAGGCTTCATCATAAAGCCAAGTGGTAACGTCGCCTGAATCAGGCCCTAGAGATTCGTTGCGATAAGTCATCATGGTTGCCTTGTTGCCGAATACGTCGTATGTGTAGCGCACGGGATATGTCGCACCGCCTTCATAGGTCTTGCGGCCACGAAGATCGTATTCGTAAACAGTGGCGTTGCCGAGGGGATCGGTGACGGATGCGAGATTGCCGAACCGGTTGCAGACGTAAGTTGTGCGGTTACCAAGGGGGTCGATGGAAGCTGAGCGCTGGCCGAAGGAATTGTATTCCGTGTGACGAGTGTTACCGCGGCCATCAGTATTGGCGATTTGGCGACCGAGAGAATCATACGCGACGGTGTTGGTGACGGCGGAAACAGAGACATCCATCAGGGAGACGCCGCAACGAGATACAGAAAGAGGTTTGTTAGTCGCATAGGGGAGCGTTTGGCGAGAGGTGACGAAAGAAGAATCGACAAGTGTTTCGCTTACCGTGACATTGCCTCGAACGTCGAAGGAGCGGGAGCAAGAGGGGAAAGCGGCGGATAGGCCGGTAAGTTGGCGCGCAGAGGAAGTGACGAGTGGAGCGATGGAGGAATCAGAGCAGGAGACGATGTTGGTTTGGGCGAGCCAGACGTCGCCGTCAATTATTGCAATATTTGACAGTGACTCAGATTTGCGCCATTGGGTATCCGCAGGTTGCGGGGCGCCGGGGTCGTCGCCCCCTACCGTCTTTGTTGTAGCTACTCTATTACCAAGAACATCATAGGTGTATTCAACGGTTGGCTCGTAGTCGGCGGAGGTTGAAATGAGGCGGCCGAGGGAGTCATAGGCGTGGGTCGTAGCGAGCACCGCGCCGCGGAAGCCGCTGCGCTCCGAGCGGATAGTCTGGCCGAGGAGGTTTTCGTAGCGCTTAGTGAAACGAGGAGAATTGGCGGAACCATAGCGGGTTTCATGGACACGGCAGTGGACCTGCTGTGTTTGCGACGACGAGGGCGTCGCCGCCACATCAATGGTTGCAACCGAGTAGAAATGGAACTCGGGCGTTACTGCGGTGCCGGTGATGGAGAGGGTAGAGCCGGTGGCGGAGCGGGTTGTGACGCGAGTTGAGGTGTTGGGATTACGGACGAACACAGTTCGTCCATCTGGACTATACTCCGTCGTGGTTGTATTGCCCAAGGTGTCGACACGGGCGATGACGCGGCCAAGGGCGTCGTAGGCGGCGCGCTCAGCAGGGAGACCGACTTGCGCGGCAAAGTTGGTCTGCCAGGTCGCAACTTGGCGGCCGAGGGCGTCGTAACGATAACAGGTGGTGAGCCAAGTGACGTTGGTCATGTCGAGAGGGATAAGGCGAGATGAGGCGATCATGTGCCCTTCTGCGTCATAATCCCAAGTCGTAGTTGAACCATCTGGTTCAGATTCCGAGACCTTGTGGCAGCAGTCCCACGCCGTCGTCGTGACCTGACCGGCGAGGTTCTCGGAAGTGATGCGCTTGCCCTCGGAGTTGTATGTCATCTGGTTTCTGGCAATAGTATACCAAATTCCGTCGATGTACGCCTCGGTACGCGTTTCAGAAGTTTCACCGCGTGCATTTGTATTCGTGATGTCGCGAGTCGTCTTGCCGGAGACGGGCAAGGGGGATTGCTCGTGGAGATGGGTGACGGTGCGTATCCAAGTGTTGGATGAAAGCTCATAATCGTAGAGATCAAGCTTGCCATCCTCGTGGCGTATGGATGCGACAAAGCCAGAGCGGGCGTCTCGGAGAGACGCCCCTACCGAAACTGGATAGAATGTCGTCACAGTGCGGAGAACGTTGGTGCCGTCAACGATGTTGGTGAGAGGCGAATAGACGTAGTAGGTGCGCTCGCATTCGATGTTGTTCAGTTTCCTGACGATGGTGCGTGGGCGGGTGTCTACCGGGAGCACGGGGTCGCTTGGATCAACCGGAGAATAGTCGTATGTCGTCACCTCGGTCATCATATCGGGACCGGAACGCGTCTCTGAGGTCACACGGTCAAGGTTGTCGTAGGCGTACTGTATGAGCAGCCCCGACTGATGCTGCTCCGTCTTGACCTGGCCCTTGCCATTGCCGGAAGTGTAGTACGTCCAAGTCGTCGTGTCGGTGACGCCGCCGAAGCCCGACGGACTCCTGCGGCCGAGAAAGTGTTCTCCAATACCTGCGCCGCGCGCTCGTCGTCTATCACGCGCTCCTTTCGCTCCTCCACGCCCGAAGGCCGCGTCAGCGACCAGTCGCCCATTACATAGTCAAAGACATAGCATCTTGGCTCGTCTCCGCCACGCACCACCGAGACGACAGCTCGCTTGCCGTCGTTCTCGCGCCTTATGGATACTTGCTTGACTGGAATGGCGTTCGGCACAGGATAGAGCCCCGTCGCAGCATCCTTGACGGGCGGCACCTGAAGCGCGTAGACACGCACGTCGTAGCCAGTGGAGTCTGCCGTGCGGGCGACATCTGCGAGCCGCGAAGGCGTCATGTACTGTCGGACTCCGTTTGCGTCGTAGACGACATCTACGCCCATATCGGCAGGCGTCACGGTCACCCCTCGCGCGTCTGTAATCGACACAAGCGAACCGAGGGTGCCGGCAATGTCGGTCGCGAGGAACCGGCGGCGAGTGCCGTCTCCGACATAGAGATCATAGTATACTGGATCATGCGTAGCCGCCCACCCTTCCGCATCTACCATCATCAGGCGCTCGTCCATCTTGACGTGGAGGCCCGGATCTGGGCGGGCTACGGACTCGCCGTCAGCGAACACGAAATGGATCGGCTCGCCATTGTCGTGCGAAAATATGACCTCGGCGGGAGTAACGCCGTCACTTAGGTTTCGAAGCCCGAGCTTTTTGAACGTGTATCCGCCAAGAACTGCGTAGAGCGAATCAGCCGTGAATATCAACGGCGAGTCGTTGTCCGCAAATATCTTGAGCGCACATTCGAGCGAGCCCGTCCATGGAGTAGTCTCGCCAAGGTCTATGTTCACCTTGATGCACTTTACCGATATCTCCTCGGTGTTGCAGCCGCACTTTTTGGCCGGGCCGGTGCATGCAGACGGAAGGTTGCGATTCGCAATCGGCCCAGCGAGCGCATCTACACCCCAAAACGCCAGCGGCGCAAACAGCGCAGCCATCGGCAGGCGGCGGCATGCATTACGGATTATGTTCATCGTTCCTCCTATTTTTAAGAAAACCATCGTTATTTTCACGTTCGCGTATCCTCTTGACTGCCGCATCGACGGCAGTGCCGCGGCGGGCGTCACCCGCAAAGCGCAGAAGAAGCTCAATGTCTTCGGTGTCGCCGAGAAGCCCGATGGAGCCGATTGTGACAATGTCGAGAACGGCGTCGCGCGACGACGAGGAAAGCGTTCCGCGCAGAGTCGGCAGGATGTCGCCGTATCCGCGCTGCCCGGCGAGCTGGATCGCCGCGATGCGGGCGACGGGGCTGACGTCCGGCTTGCACAGCGCGACCGTCAGCCGCTTCAACTCCGACTGCTGCACGGACGTCGCGCGCCTGTCTTCCGCCAGCGAATATAGCGCAGTTCCGGCGTATGGCTGCCGGATCTGTCCCGCGGCCCTGACAAGCACTTCGCGGGCGCGCCGACGCCCCTCTTCTCCAAGTTCGTTCACCATTGCGCCGAGGTGCTGGATGCAGTAATCGAGGACGACTGTCGGATGTGTGCCGCCGTCAAACATAGCGATCAGAGTTTCCTCAAGATCCCTCGGCGGAGGATTCTGGTTCCGTAGCAGATTCATGACGTCGTTTTTCAGCGCGGCTATCCGCTCGACACGCAGCGGATCGTTAGTGCCAGACAGATAATCCAGCAACGCGAGAACATCGTTAGTCGGCAAATCGCGGCGACGAGCGATTGACCTAAGTGCATTGTTCCGCACCTCGTAGCGGTCAGCGCTCGCGGCATCTTCACCGCAGACGATTGCGACGGCGCGGGAAGCGGCAACGACCTCACGACGCCCAATCGGCTCTGGACTGTGCATGACCGCCTTGACACGCACCCCTGCTTGCGACAAAGGATCCGCCACACCAGGCGGCGGCTTGCGGCGATTGCGCGAAGCCAGCACAACGGCAACCGCCGCCGCGAGAAGCACGATTCCACAGACAGTAAACATTTTCTTCATAGCCACGCGCAGGAGTATAGGAAAGAATTCCTACAAAATTCCTACAAAATTCCTACAGTTTTGTAGGAAACGAGGGATAAGTGGGCAAAATGCGCGGAACTGCCGCGGAAAATCGCATGAAAAATTTTCTCTAAATTGCAATAAATGGCATTGACAACAGCCATTTTGGATTAACCAGAGGGGGCGCGGCAAGTGCGCCGCTATACCGTCAAACCTCGTCCGTCAGCTTGCGCAGTTCTTCGCGGATGCGCTCGGCCTCTTTTTCGTCGCCGTGCATGACGGCGTACTCAAGCAACGCGCCTGACACGCCGTAGCGCACGCGCGAAGGCGGCTCAAGTCGCTTGATCGCCTCAATCGTACCCGTCCGCCGTAGCCTTGGCGCAGGAGGATCGTCTCTCTGCGACATCGCTATAGTCTCTGCGCCACAAATAAAATCTATCCATCTATCCTTCCAATCGTATCACATCGACCGTATCACAAGGGCCTGGCCCTCGCAATTTCACCTCTTCAGCACCTCCAGATCCGCCCCTTTCGGCGTCGCCTTCTCATTCTTCTCCGTCGCTTCCTTAATCATCGTTTTCTCTTCTCAAGTTGATGGCAATACTATACTTTTAACGACAACAGTGCTGGCTGCATGATTCTTCGCCAACAAACTAATGTCTTTTAAACTTCTGCTTTTCCCCGCGTTGTTCGCTCCAACAAATACGACTATCGAATCTCGACCAACATCTATTTCGCAACCATCATTAAACACTAAATGTCTAAAGCATTAAATGCATTTTCTGTCGTCATACCAAATCACCTTCCTATCCGATGTTTTTAACAAATACTAATCCGCCACAAACCAATGTAGCGAATAGCGCCCAGCCGAAGAAACTCAACATGCGATTGCAAAAGACGATCTTGTCATTTTGAATACGCGACAAGACCGTCAGCTGATCTTTGTATTCTTCAATGATTGCCTCATTATCCAAGCCATTCTTTAGTCGCTCGTCAAACTCCGCATAGAGCTTTTGGTAATCGTCCTTTTTGCAAATCGGGAACAAGAACCAATGCAAAAGGCGACCAGGCGCATTAGGGGCTCGCGCGTTAAGCGTTTTCCACGCGGCACACAAACCTAATGTAAAAAGAACAACAGCCACCGTCGCTAATAAGAGTATCAGTAACGACAACACCTGCGGCCAAGAAACATCTCTGGCCAACTGAAGGAAATAGTGCGGCAGTGAAGTACATGAGGACACACCGCCAAGTGCCAATGAAAGGACGGATACCACGACACCCACTTTTGTGTCAATGAAGCGGATTGTATTTTGCGCGTTATCCAACGACTTACTTAAATGATCGACCGTGCGGTCAAAAGTTTCCTTATCCATTTTGTTTCCTCTCCTTTGCGAGATTTCCATGCTCCCGCTGCAACCAAAGATCCTTCGGCCACTTTTTCAGGTGATTAATATACGAAACCCAGTGAGCCAAAAGTAACACCTGTACATTCCGAACCAACTGATATGCGGCACTATTCGCAGAATCTAATGTATCCATAAGGCCACAAATATCCCGCCACTCATCATACTTGATCCAGCAAAGTGTCCGATCAGAATAACGATGCCAATTGACGACAACCTGATCTTGCTCCGGAAACACTGGGCACAGCCATCTGACGGGCGTAAAGATCTTCGGCGGATTCTTTGCCCATTTACTGCCAATACTTATACTAATAGGTGCCGATGGCATATCAAATATCGATAGAGGTTTCAAATCCCCCTCCAAATGAATGATAACGCCCTCCTTTTGCGGCGTCATCGACATCTGTCGAGACGCCGCACTAAATGCTTCCGATAAAACGGTTTGTGTAAATTGTGCTGTTAAGTCATACGCCATATCATGATTCTGACGCCCACGGTCTCGTTGGACGCAAATTCACTCCATTGATAGCAGCCGAGCCGAATGCAGTTGCCACCCGCGCCACGTCCTCTTGTTTGGCTACCACAAGATCGCTTCGCGTTGAATAAGAATAATCTTCGCATTCCTTGCACTTCTTAAATTTCTTTTGCCGCTCAACCGCCAGTTTATTCAAATCCTCTTGATGCAAAACAAGTGAATCCGGCACCGAATTCTTCAGATTCACACCTTTATGCGATATTCCGACCGGCCATCCAACCATGACTCGGAACTTGCGATCCGCAGTCTCCACATCAAACGGATATATTACACCGCCCGAGACACAACTGACCCATTGAGCGCTACCAGCTGCCGTACGCCACACACGAGTTAAGTTCTTGAACGATTCGCCCTTCTGCCTGATGAATGTATTCCACTCATTGAACACCATAAGAGGGAAAAGGCGTTGCGATGCCTCAAAGTCTTCCATGCCAAACTCTTTCCCATAATTTGGCCGAGCAAGCATTATACAACAGTCCCCAGCCCACGGATATGGGACCATATTAACAACCGGATCTTTCACTTGCCACTCATTAACGGCTTGCATGTAGCCAACGAAATTTGTAGCGAGTTCCACAATTGCCCGGACGTCAGTACTTTCAAATGCTTTCTTGACGGCCTTCGTAAAACCATCCATATCCGATCTAAAGCAATACGCCTCAAGATAGCCATCATCTCTATCCGCAACCGCCTCTTTAAGGGGCTGCGCCCGACAAACGGCAACAGATGTCTTATCAACCATCTTTTCCGCGGTAAAATTCTGAACAGACGTAGGCATCACATTTTCACAAATCTGTGAAACATTCGCCTCGTCAGGTTGGCAATCTTCAACATCCCATGCTCCTTCGTCAGTCATACGAATCCAAAGCGGCCTCGATGACTTTTCAGTCGATTCCCCCATCTTTTTCGCCGGATCATTCGCGCATGGGCCAAGAGACACACACGATTTTGCAGCTTCCTCGCTTGTGGCCGAATCAACTGCAATCAACAATGACCGCCCATATTCAGCAGCCATGTGGAATTGAAGCGTTACCTCATCAAAGCTCTCCATCACGCGCCCCTCAACAAGAGTCGACAAGAGCTTTGCAAAACCAACAATCTTTTCCCTCTTATCAGTGACAATGTAAAAATGTATCACCCAGCCTTGATGTTCCAAAATACGGCATTCAGAGCCATAATAGCGCGAAGCCGCAGAGGCAGCCTGCGTATAATTCTTTAAGACCCTTTCCGCATACTCCATCGCCCTTTTTGATTTTGCTTCCGCAATGCGCTTTACAGGACGCAACATAGCGTAAAAATGAAAACCATAGCCATCCCAATAATGGACATTCCCCAACCTTTGGGAACCCTCAACCGCTTCCATCAGCTCGATAAAACTAGTATTTCTTGTCATATACTGAATCTCCACACATTATTTTAGCAAAATCTATGCCAGTCCAATTCTACCATTTAGTTTGTGTCACTTTGTCGCGTCTTGGGCTTTTGCGCACATTTTTGTCCCATTTATTGATTATCCCCTAATCTTACAGCCCACACTCACACCGCCCCCTTTTAAGCATCTCTTTCATACCCTCTTCTTCACCCCCGTGGTTGCAGTGCGCTTCGGCAAAGTCGTTTCTAGTGTTGCGGTTATACCATTTCCCCATGAAGCGCTCGGGAAGAGGATGTCGAAGGTGGTGCCAACATTGAGGGTTGAGTGGCAGGCGATGTCTCCGCCGTAGAGTTCGACGATCGAGCGAACCATAGAAAGGCCGAGACCGGTGCCGGGCAGCGTACGCACGTCGGCGCAGCGGTAGAAGCGCTCGTAGATGCTGCTGACCTCATCTTCGGGGATGCCGATTCCCGTGTCTGAGACGGAAAGACGTATGCCATCGGCGGCGGAGGAAAGCCCGACGCAAATGGAGCCGCCGACGGGCGTAAACTTTATCGCGTTGTCGACAAGATTGCCCACAAGTCGCTGCAGCTTGTCGGCATGTCCCATCATGAAAACCGCCTCGTCCGGCATCTCCACCTTAAGGCAGACGCCCTTCTCCTCCGCCACCGCCGCATACACGTCAACCGCGTCGCGGACGATAGCCGACATGTCCTGCGAGGACGCGGGCACATCTGCACATCCGCTGTAGTTGCGCGAGATCTCCGCGTTCGTGTCGATGACGCGCAGCACCGAGCGGCTCGCGGACATTATCGCGGCGGACGCCTCGTCTGCGCCGACGAGCGAATGGGAGAGCCGGTCCGCCTCGTTGTAGATGTTCGTTATCGGCGCGCGCAAGTCGTGCAGCACGTTCCTTGCGAGGTTGCGTATCTCGTCGGACTGGTGGGCGCGGACAGACTGGAGGCGGTTGAACGCAGCGGCCAGGGCGTCGATCTCGGCGATTCGCGTGTCGGCGTCCACGGGATCCGACTTGTCGCAGCGCACGAGCGCGTCGACGTCTCTCGCAAACTTCTCTATCGGGCGCGTAAGCCGCCGCGACAGCATCCTGAACACCACAACGCCGACCACGGCAAAGACCGCAAACGCCATGACGACCCACAGCGTTACCCAGACGTATTCCGCGATGACATACATGTAGCCCTCGACGTCGGTGCGCCGCAGGAGCAG
>CADCGZ010000039.1:0-20718 GCA_902801025.1 uncultured bacterium
CTCCGACGCGCTCGCGCGCATCGCCAATGACCCGGAGGCTGCGGAAGAGTTCCAGAAGATGCTGAATGAATCGTGCGCCGGCTCCTGCCCGAACGGAGAAGAGCGTCCCGGCGAAGAAGGTGAATGCGAAGAGCAAGGCGAGGTGCCAGGCGCGGGAGCTCCCGATCGCGGACGCGGCGACGCGGAGATGTCGTGGACCGACCCCTCTGAGCTCGGCGAATCAAAATACGACGACAGCGCGAAAGAGCTGAAGCCGGGCAAGAACGCCGAGGAGGGAAAGCTCGGCGAATCTATTTCGCAAGAGGACCCGACTGCAAAGGGAGAGGCCGCCAAGCGCGGTGCGGCGGCAATCGGCGGCCGCTCTGCAGGTACCTCGATCAAGCGAACGGTCGCCCCGCGCCATCGCGGCACGGTGAAAAGATTTTTCGAGACAGAAAGGAAACACCAATGACGCTTCTATCCCGCTGCTCGGACGCCCCGCGCTGCACCGGCTCGTGCTCGCAGGGGTCCTCGCGCGCGGACACATCCTCCTTGAGGGACTTCCCGGCCTCGGCAAGACGGCGCTCGTCACCGCGCTCGCCAAGATACTCGAGCTTGACGCGAAGCGCATTCAGTTCACGCCCGATCTGATGCCGTCCGACATCGTCGGCTCGCACATCCTCGAGACGCGGCCCGACGGCTCGCGCGAAATGGCGTTCAAGCCGGGGCCTGTGTTCTGCAACCTGCTCCTTGCGGACGAAATCAACCGCGCCTCGCCCAAGACGCAGTCGGCTCTCCTCGAAACGATGCAGGAGCGCTCGGTCACGCTTATGGGCGTGACGCGCCCGCTGCCGGAACCCTTCTTCGTCCTCGCGAGCCAGAACCCGATAGAGCTCGAAGGAACATATCCCCTTCCCGAAGCGCAGACCGACCGATTCCTCTTCCGCCTCCACGTCGGATCGCCCGACGCCGCGACGCTGACGGCGATCATCTCGTCGCGCGCCCAGGGCAAGATGCCCGATCCCGGCTTCTCGCTTTCGAAGGACGCGCTTGCGCGCGCGTTCGACACCGCCTCGCGCGTCGTGCTGCCCGAGGCGGTCGCCGCGTGGATCGGACGGCTCGTCGCCGCGACGCACGGAGCAGAGCATGTCAAGTACGGCGCCTCGCCTCGCGCGGCGATTGCGCTTGCGGAGTCGGCTCGCGCCTTCGCGCTCCTCGACGGTAGACCCTCGGTCGGGTTTGACGATGTCCGCGCCGTAGCGCTTCCAGTCCTCAACCACCGACTCGTCCTCGACTATCGCGCCTCCTTAGACGGCGTCGCGCCTGAAGATGTCGCACAGCGCATACTCGATTCGGTGCCAGTAGCGGAGTAATAAAAGTGGAGCCACAAAGAACAGGAGAATACAGGAGAGCGATGAGGACAGAATCATCTATCGAATTTAGGTTTAACACAGAGATGTTTTAGGGATTAGAGATATGACTACATACAGAAAACCAATTCTTCTTTTCGTGGCTGCTGCGGCGCTGTCGGCTGCGCAGGCGAAGCCATCGATCCATACCTCGGGAATGCCGGCTCCAGAGAAGGTCGGCGGGCTTACCGCCGTCCTTACCGAAGCCAACTGGCAAAGTTGCCTACGAATAGATTCGCTCGAATACCGCGACGAGTCGGTCTCCCCTTCGGCACTCTCGCACGACGAGCCGTTCTACCGCGTTTCCTTGAGAAACCTCATGTCCGTTCCGCGGACTTTCAAGGTCTCGGCAAGCGCAAACCGCTCCTCGGATTCATACAGGATCGTAACCATCGAACCGATGTCGGCGGCAACCGTCACGCTTCCGCTTGCGTTCACATCCGAGAACAGATCAACCGGCTATTATTTCAGCATCCACGAACAAAATCCTCCAGCTACCAGCTCGCAGGCCAAGGACGTTGAGATCATAAATCTCCCCAACCACGCGGTCAACTACGAATCAAATGGGGCAGATCCGAATCTTCTCCTCTCGGACGGCATCACGCGCGACTCAATACTGCCCTCCTTCAAGCACGACTTCAACACGGTGGAGCTTCGGCGCAAGCCGGACGACTGGCCACGCGACTTCCGCGCCTATCTTCCGTTCGACTCCGTCTGCCTCGCAAAGAACATAGCTTCGTCGCTCTCCGACGAAGTGTGCGCGGCCATGCGCGCCTACGAACTCCTCGGCGGTGAAGTCATGACGATGGAGGACGGCGCGCGTCATCCAAAGGACATCGAAGCCAGGGCAAAATCTGCAATGGGCCGTCGCGTCGGAGACCTCGATATCTCCTACTCCTACTACAGAAGCCGTTCGAACAGCAATTTTTCCGACAATGTCGCAAAAGTGCCGATACAAGTCGGTCGGTCACTCCCAGTCGGGATTCTCATCGCCTTCCTCGCGCTCGTCGCCATAGTTGTCATGCCCATCACTGTCTGGTACTGCGCAAAAAAGAACAGACGGCTTTTCCTCCTCGCAGCGCTTCCCGGCTCGGCGCTCGCGCTGACCATAGTCGTCGCGATCGTGGCTCTCGTCGCATACGGCACCACGCCGACCGTGCGAGTGCAGACCGTGACAATACTCGACCCGGAAAGCCGTCTCGCGGTGTCGCGCGGACAGTTCGCCATCTTCGCCCCTGGACAGGTCACCAGGAAGATGTCGATCCCGTCCGACGCGTCCTTCCGCCTACGCGGGCGCGATGATGACCATTTAATAATGAAATGCGGCGAGACCTTCCGTCTCGATGGCGACTGGGTCAAGCCCCTTTCGGCCGCGTTCTTCGACTTTGAACGGGCAGAGCGACGCTCCGAGCGGCTTGACGTGAAGCGCGGCGCGGACGGAAAGATCTCCGTCGCGAACCTGCTCGGTTCGCCAATCGTTGGCGGACAGCTGCAGTTAGACGGGCAGCGCTACAAGATACCTACACTAGAACCGGGAGAGGAAACCTCCGTCGTCGGCATTCCGTTCGCCGCGCTCTCTGCACAACACCTCAGGTCTCCAGCCGAGGAACTCGCCTCCGCATTCTTCGGCAAGTCCGCGGAATACGGACGCAGCTGGAGCAAGACACTTGAAATCGCCGGCGGAGAGAAAACCGCCATGCCCGACGGAACGTATGTTGTCCGGCTGGCGGGCTCGCCCTTCTTCCCGTCTCCGCTTGCCGAAACGAAATCCTACGAGACGGCGGAGGCGGTCGTCGCCGGGTGCGTCGCGCAAGAAGGCAGAAAGGAGGCGACAAAGTGAAAGTCGAGATACGCAACCTTACGCGCATCTTCCAGCGCGGATTCAAGGCGGTGGACGACCTTTCGTTTTCGTTCTCCTCCGGCGAGGTCGTCGGGTTCGTCGGGCCTAACGGCGCCGGCAAGACCACGACGATGCGCATTCTCGCAACGCTGGACATTCCCGATTCCGGCGACATCCTTCTCGACGGGAAATCCATACTTGACGACCCGGCGCTTGCCCACCGCGCCATCGGCTTCATGCCGGACGAGCTGCCCGACCGCACCGACACGACCGTGGAGGAATATCTCGACTTCTTCGGCCGCGCCTACGGACTCAGGGGCAAGGCGCTTGCCGACGCGCTTGCGTCCGTCGAGGACTTCACGGGGCTCGTCTCGTTCCGCGACAAGACGCTCCACGAACTCTCCAAAGGTATGAAGCAGCGCGTCTCGCTCGCACGCGCGCTCGTCCACGATCCGCAGGTAATCGTCATGGACGAGCCGGCAAACGGGCTCGACCCGCGCGCCCGCATCGAGCTGAGAGAGCTCGTCAAGGCGCTCGCAGAGAACGGAAAGGCAATACTCATCTCGTCGCACATCCTGAGCGAGCTCGAGGAGATGTGCACGACTTCCGTCATCATCGAGCGCGGCAGGCGGCTATCGACGGACTTCGAGGACGACACGGCATGGATACGGCTCAGGTTCGCGCAGAAGGAGGGAGAGGACTTCCTTGCGCGGCTCCTCGAAATGCCCGGCGTAAAGGAGGCCGAGGCGGCGGGTAACGGCTTCAGGGCGAGGATAGCGTCTGGCGACGAGGCGGCCGCCGAGCTCGCAAAGGGTCTTTTCTCGCGTGGACTCGTGCCAATCCACTTTGCCTCCGAGGCAGGTCGCCTCGAAGACGTCTTCATGCACGTGACGAAAGGAGCCCTCGCATGAAAAACATCTTTTCGATCAACCCGGTGGCGCTCAGGGAACTGAGGCAGCTCGTCCGCTCGAAGATCATCACGATGAGTCTCGCCATCTTCCCCGGAATTCTCTTCGTGTTCACGATGCTCGCGGTCTCGACCGCAATGCGCGACAAGCCGCCGGAGGAGCTCGCGTTCGGCGACGGACTCGGCGACGGGCCCTTCACAATGGTCTCGGTCATGACCGGACTCGTCGCCTGCCTCGGCATACCGTTCTACGCGACGATGAAGGCGATCATGGAGACAAAGCGCGACGCGACAGGGCTTGAGTTCACGACGGCTCTCACCCCCGCGAACATCATCGGCGGACGGCTCGCCGCTACTGCGATCCTCATTGGCGCCACAGTCGCGACGGCAATGCCGTTCTTCATCTTCGCATACCTGCTGCGCGGCATTCCGCTCGAACAGGTGTTCCTCATGCCGTTCGGGCTTTTCGCCTACGGGCTCTCGACCTTCGCCATTGCGCTCTCTGTCGCATGCCGCCAAGGATCGGTGGCGATGAAGGTCATAACTACCGTGTTGCTGTTCTTCTTACTGACAATATTCTCAAGCGTGTCGCAAATCTCGCTGACAATCGGCAGCCACAGCGAGACGCCTTCCACGTTGGCGACGACGACATACATCCTCCTCTCGCTCGTTGCGACACTCGTCTTCTTCCGCGCCTACTGCGCGTCGCTTCTCTCGCCGCCTCATGTGGATGGCGAGCGTCCGTTCCGCAGGGTCGTCTTCGCGCTCTTCCTTCTCTCGTCGACATTGGCTTTCTTCGGCTTAGACGCATGCAACGCATGGTGCATCACCTGGGTTTCGATTGCAGGCGTTCTGCTCATTCAGTCGGCTCTCTCGCCACGCGAGATTCCTCGCGCCGCCAGGGGGTCGGCCCCGCGTAATTTCTTTCTCCGACTCTTCTCCTTCCCGTTCACGACGGGGGCGGTGCCGGGCATGCTCTTCGCCTTCTTGATTATCGCGATTGCCGGCGGCATATTCTCCCTGCGCGTTACGGACAGCGACGAGATCCTCATCCTCTGCTCAGTTGTCGCGGAAGTCACATTCGCGCCAATTCTCGTTGGAGCGATCCTGAGGCGCAAAAAGGCGCTGCCTCGGACATACCGTTTCGCCGGATGGATCATGATAGCGCTCCTCTGCCTGGTCAGCGTCATCTCGTTTATGGCGGAAGTGCGCGCTATCTCGTCTGGCGCAGGAGAGATGCTGCCGTGCAACTTCGCCGGGATAAACGAACATCCAATCGAGCACTTCCTCAACTACGGCGTCCTCCTTCTCTTCTCCGTCGTAATCGTCGCCGTCTCGTCCATCTCTGCGTTCAGAAAATACAGGAAGCCAGAATGACCGAAGCGGAAGAGGCAGGACGAATCGACGGGCGGGGACTCAAGTTCCTTCTGCCGCGCCTCGCGTTGAGAGGCGGCGTCGGCTCACGCCTCGGTTCCCGCGCAGGCGAGTCGCTCGAATTCCAGGACTATCGCGACTACACGCCCGGCGACGATCTGCGCAACCTCGACTGGACGGTCCTCGCGCGGACAGGGCGTGAAGTCGTGCGGGTGCGCAGAGAGGAAGTGGCGCCAATAGTAGAGGTGTTTCGCGACCGCTCGGCGTCAATGGAAACGCCGCCCACCAAGTCCGCCTGCGCAGACTGGCTCTTCGGGCTTCTCTCCACCGCCGCCGATGACATCCAAAGACCCCGCGAGCCGTGCGTGTCTACATAACAGACACGCTTTTCGACGAAGATCCGGACTCCATCCTCGTCCGCCTTGCGCACAACTCCGCCGCGCTCGCGGTCGTGCGCGTCCTCTCGCGCGAAGAGGCAGATCCTCCCTCCGCCGGTGCGTTCGAACTCATTGATTCCGAAACTGGGGAGCGGCGCGAAATGACGATGGACTCTGACACCCTCTCGAAGTATCGCGCCGCGCTTGAGGCGCACACCGCCCGCTGGACAGCCGCCGCCAACCGACTCGGCGCTACGTTCGTCGACCTCGCGGCGGAAGCGCCGCGCCCCGAGCGCATCTCTTCCCTCGCTGCAGCTTCTCTCGTGGAGGGTCGTGGATGATCTTCGCGACGCCACTTGCAGCAGTAGGGTTCGCCACGGCCGCAGGCCTCGCGGCCGTCTACTGCTTCCGTCGGAAGAGCCCCGAGAAGACCATCGGCTCGCTCTTGCTGTGGCCGCGTCCGAAAACCATGTCGACGCAGTCGAGGCGGCGTGACCGGCTTATCCTGCCGCCGATCTTCTGGCTTGAGCTCTTCGCCCTTCTCGCACTCGTCTTCGCCGCGCTCACACCGCTCGCATGGCGGCGAAGCACGGGCACACTCCATGTCGTCCTCGACGAATCGCCGTCGATGTCCGCAAACGGCGGCGCCCCGGCACGGCTCGCAAACGCCACGCTTGCAGGCGAGAGAAAACGCGGCACGAAGGACAAGGTGTCTGTCCGCACGGCGTCCGACTCCCGCGCCCTCGCGCGCGAGATCGACGCGGCGAAGGCGGTGGCAATCCCTGGCGACGAGATTCTTGTCCTCACCGACACCCCGCCCGAAGACGGCGTCGCGCGCGCAGGACTTCGCTGGTCGTCATTCGGAAAGCCGCTGCCGAACTTCGCGATCACGGCGACAAGGCGATTAAGGACAACGCCGGCAACAGACTCAGTCTTCATCGAAGTGCGCCGCTTCGGTCCTGGAGAGAACGAAGTCAAGCTCGCCCTTTCAGGACACGGCGCGACAACCCTCAGGCTCGACGGAGAGGGGCGGGCGCGGTTTTCGACGACCATCGCCGCGTCCGAAGGGCCGATCGACGCCACCCTTCCCGACGACGCGCTTTCGGCGGACAACTCCGCGACCCTCTTTCCCCCTGAGGTTCCTTCCGTCGGCGCACTCGACGCAACCGGGTTCGTGACCAACTATGTCTCCGCCGGCGAAGCTGACGTCGTCTTCACCGACTCCGACTTCACGCCGTCGCCACGCCAGTATCTCGTCCGCTTCCACGAGTCTTCCGCGGCGCGGACAAGCGGCCCCGTATGGACCGACCCGGCGGAGCCCCTCCTCGACGGCGTTGATCTCGACGGCGATCCGTATGCACTCTCGTCAGACCCGCTGCCGGGGGTGCCGGTCGCGTTTCTCGGCACCTCGCCGCTTTTTTCGGCCACGTCGAACGAATGCCACGTCGGCTTCTCCAATCCAACGCTGCCGTTCTTCCGCTCGCCCAGCTTCCCCGCCTTCGTCCAGAACGCGCTCACGGCGGCGGACAGGCGGATCCGCGAGATGGAGCCCAGGGCGAAGGAGAAGCCCGCAGGACTTCTCGATGCGGACGAAAGCGACCTCACGAAATGCGCGTCCGTCAATCTCGGCTCGGGCGCAAGCGCGCCGGAGGATGCGCGGCGAAACAAGTCCGTCGCCTGGATGCCGGCGCTTCTCGCAATACTCGCGCTCCTGCTGCACTTCCGCTTCGCCCGCTCCAGAGCGGCAGTCGCTGTCGCGGCGCTCGCGGCCATCGCGCTCCTAAGGCCGGTCTTCCCGAGGGCAGAGCACGCCGGACGGCTCGTCGTCGTCGCAGACCGCTCGCGGTCAATGACGGACGGCGCCCTCGCGGAGCAGGAGCGGATCATACGCGGCATTTCCGCCGCGCGCCCCGCGAGAGCAGAGCTCGCCGTCGTCGCGTTCGGCAGGAACGCCGTCGTCGAGACGCAGCCGGGAGGCGACGGGTTTTCAGAGTTCATCCAGGACATCGACCGCGACGGCTCGAACGTGCGCGAGGCGATCGAAAAGTCCGCGGCGTTCGTCGAGGAAGGCGTCCCCGCGAAGATGCTCGTCCTGTCTGACGGTCTTTTCACCGCGCCGCCAGAGCCTTCGTCAACGGCAGTCGACACGTTCCTACAGTCGAGACCCTTCGCGCACGACCTTTTCGTCGCAAGCGTCGACGCACCGGCGTCCGTCGCACCAAATGCCCCTGTGCCGATAACTGCGTGGGCGAGCTCGGCCGAGACGACGACAAACTCGTATGCGCTTCTTCGCGGGACGAATGTAATCGCGCGCGGCACGAAGGTCTTCAGGCCGGGCCTCACCCCGCTCGTATTCCGCGACTTCGCCGGACGTGCAGGCATCAGGAGATACACCCTCGAAATCGCGCCGGCGAAGGACGACCCCTGCCACGGCAACAACAGCGCCTCGATGCTCGTCAAGGTCGAGGGAAGGCGTCCGCTCCTATATCTCACCGACGAGCCGGAGGCCGCTGCCGCCGAGACGATCAGGCGCGGCGGCGTTCCGGTGGAGGCGAGGGAGGCGAAGTCGTTCCGCGGCGGACTTGCCGCGCTCGAGGACTACGGCGGAGTGCTCCTCGACAACGTGCCGGCGAAGGACTTCCAGCCGCACTTCCTGCGCGAGCTCGCCTCGTATGCGACAGATCTCGGGCGCGGAGTCGCGCTTGCCGGAGGAGAGAGGTCGTTCGGGCCGGGCGGGTGGTACAAGACGGCAGTCGAAGACATACTGCCAGTCTCGCTCGAACTGAGGCAGGAGCACCGCAAGTTCTCGATCGCGCTTGCCATCGTGATGGACAGGTCCGGGTCTATGATGGCCTCCGCGGGAGGCGGACGCACGAAGATGGACATGGCGAACCTCGGTGCCGCAGGCGCCCTTGACATGCTGACCTCGCTCGACGAAATCGCCGTGATTGCCGTCGACTCGCAGCCGCATGTCGTCGTCGCGATGCAGTATGCCGACGAGGCGCAGTCGCGCAGAAACGACATACTCGGCATCCGCTCAATGGGCGGCGGCATCTTCGTCGAGGAGGGAATCACCGCGGGGCTGAGGGAGCTCTCCCGCGCCTCGGCCGAGACGAAGCACCTGATCCTCTTCGCCGACGCAGCAGACTCCGAGGAACCGGGGAACTTCCGCTCCTATCTCTCAAAGGCGACGGCGGCGGGCATTACGGTGAGCGTCATAGGACTTGGAACGGAATCGGACTGCGACGCAAAGCTCCTAAAGGAAATCGCCGAAGCCGGCAACGGAACATGCCAGTTCGAATCCAACGCGAAGGAAATTCCACGGCTCTTCATGCAGGACACCTATCTTGTCGCGAAGACGGCGATGTGCACGAACTTGACGCCGATAAAGACGACGTCTTCCCTGCGGCAGCTCTCCGATGTCCTTCCCGCTGAGCTTACGTCCATCGGTGGATACAACCTAACGTACATACGCGATGACGCCGAGACTGCGATCTTCACCGAGGACGAAGAGCACGCGCCTGTCCTCGCGTTCCGCCGCGCCGGTGCAGGACGAACCCTCGCATTCACCAGCGAGATGGCTGGAAAGCACGCAGCGCCACTTATGACCTCGAAGGACGGCGCGGAGATTGCGACGGCCATCGCGCGGTGGACGCTCGGCGACAGCGAGACGGAACAGTCTGGCTTCCACTTCGAGCGACGCGTCGAAGCGGGCGGCGTCCGCATCACGGCCGTCGCGGACGAGGCAAATCCGCTGACCGCCGTGCCCAACTCCGGACTTAGGCTCGTTACCCTTCTCGACCGTGGCAACGACGGAGTCACTCGCGTCGAGGACGCGCTCAGGTGGGAATCGTCAGACACGCTCTCGGCGTTCGTTCCGCTTTACGGAAACGAAACTGCGTTCCCCATAGTGACACTGCCAGACGGAAAAACAGTCGCTCTTGCGCAAGCGTGCCTTCCCCATCCTGCCGAGTTCCACCGGCATCCAGATCCTGCGGCGGGCGAACGCGCGATGAGACGGCTTTCTGAGCGCACAAAGGGGCGCGTGCGCACGGCGTTCGACGACATCTGGGACGATCTTCCGGCCGTCCGCACGTCCGTTCCGCTTGCACCGTGGATATACACCCTCGCCGCCTTTGCGTTCCTCGCATCAGTGTTCGTCCGTCGCCTTGGGCTATCTGGCACTTGGCACTTCCGGCTTCCACGGCGAACGCGCAAAGCGCAGCCGAGTCGCCCCGCCGCCACGAGTCACCCCTCTAATGCCAAACCCGCAGAAGCGCCGACTGTCAACGCGACGGCAGCAGCCCTCGCACGCGTAAAGCGAGGGCGCAAGTAAACGATTCGGGGAACGCGCCTAGAGGAGCGTCGTGCCGCTGACGAGCCCCACTGAAAGGTCTACGTCACGCTCGAATTTCGACGCGAACATCGACACCATTGCCGCAACGGGAGCAGATGCCGCCGTCACAAGCGCAAGCATCATCTCTCGCGGGAAGTGGGCGCGCAAAGGGAAGAGCAGCGCGACCATCGCGAGGGGATAGACGATAAGGCGCACGACTGCCGCAAAATAGGCACTCGGCATGCGGATGACGCGGCGGAAGTCCGCGCCCGCGAGATAGAAGCCGATGACGAGCATGGCGAGCGGAGTGTTGAGCTCGGCGAGAAGGTGCACCGGCGTCTTGAGTATTGCGGGGAGCGAGATGGAAGCGAAAAAGAGCGGCAGACCTATCGCAATGCCGACTGTGCCGGGGTTTACAATCATCGGCCGCAGCGAACGCCACCGTTCCCCATTCCCCGTTCCCCGTTCCCCATTCCCCGTTCCCCTCATCTCGTAGAGACCCCAGCTCCACATGAAGAAGTTGAAGACGACTACATAGACGATTCCGTAGAAGACCCCTTCAGCGCCGAGGATCGCCTGTTCGAGCGGAATTCCCATAAAGCCCGCGTTCGAGAACACCATCGCAAGGCGCAAGACCGGGCGCGAGCTGTCGTCGCCGCGCGAAAAGATGCGGGCGAACAGGATAATGGCGACATGCGCAAAAGCGGCAATTACGAACGCCCAGAAGAAACCGTGCATCATCGATGAGTCGAAAGGCCGCTGGAAGGAATCGATGATGAGAGATGGCGTGACGACGAGAAGAAGGACGTTCACCATCCCCTTCACGGACGTCTCGTCGACGAGGCGGACGCGACGACAGACAGCCCCTACCGCCATGAGGGCGAAGAGCACGCCGACCTGCGCCGCGACTGTCGCTAAATTTTGCATTTCGCGTATTATACCATTTTGCTATAATACGGCGCGATGACCAGACAAACCAAAATTACCCTGATTCTCGGCGCGGCAGTCGTCGCGCTCCTCGCCATTCTCGCCTCATGCGTAAAATACTGAGAAAATTCATGGGCGTGCCGATCACGCTGCTCGTAGTCGCCGTCCTCGCGTCCGGCGGACTCTTCGCCTTTCTCGCATGGCGCGACAGGCAGGCCCTCTCCTTCGCCTCATCTGTCGTGAGCGAAAATTCTCCAATTGCGGAACTCGCGACGCGCAAGATCGTCTGGAAGGTCGTGCATATTGGCTCTACCATATCAACAGACACGGTGCGCGAGACGGTCTACACCATCAAGGCTGGCTATGATCTCTCGCAAGCCGAGACGCCGATCGTCGACAAAGACGCGAAGACCGTGACGCTCACGCTCCCGCCGCCGAAGATCCTTTCCATAGACCACTTCCTCCAACGCGAGTCCTTCGAAAAAAAGACGCTCGTCGAGCGCGTTTTCGGGGAAAACCGCGAGGACGGAAAAGCCGACCGCGAAGACATCGTTCAGCTTGCCGCGGACTGTGACAAGTTTGCGCTTCTTTCGTCCAAGAACCTGCGCGAGTCGGTAGTCGCGCTGATCGCAGACCGCCTCCGCGACACATGCGACTACGAACTCGTCGTTCAAGCCGGGCTCGACATCCCAGCGAAAGTCATGTTCAACGCCTACTTCGAGGAAAAAGGAGTCGACTTCCGGCTACCATGAAGAGAACCGTTCCCCCTCTCGCCTTCGAACGCGACTATAGACCCGTAAAACTCGCCATCATAGGAGGTGGCGCGGCGGGAATGTTCGCGGCGGCGGTCGCCGCCGAGCGACACATCCCCTGCGTCGTGATCGAACGCAAGGCGCGACTCGGCTCCAAGGTGCTGATGACGGCGAACGGCCGCTGCAACTTCGCAAAGGACATTTCCCCCGACCAGTTCCTCCGCGACCTGGGCGAAGGGTCGTGCGCAGAGTTCGTTGCTGAGGCGGTGCGCGAATGCCCTCCGCGGCAGATTTGCCGCGGGTTCCAGTCGCTCGGCGTGAGGACAAAGCGCATGACAGACGGACGGCTCTTCCCCGCCGACGAAAAAGCGGCGACGATAGTCCATGCGTTCGGCGACCTGCTGCGCGACGAAGAAGTGCCGATCCTCTC
The DNA here is from genome assembly GCA_902801025.1 of uncultured bacterium. Taxonomy (GTDB): domain Bacteria; phylum Verrucomicrobiota; class Kiritimatiellia; order RFP12; family UBA1067; genus UBA1067. The sequence goes on from CADCGZ010000039.1 coordinate 12,332, forward strand.
GAACTGCGCAGTCACGGCAATCACGCCGTTCAAGAACGGCTTCCTCGTCACAACAAAGAACTTCACGCTTTGTGCGGAGAATGTCCTCATCGCAACAGGCGGCGTGAGCTACCCGAAGACCGGCTCTGTTGGCGACGGGCAGAACTTCGCAAAATCTCTTGGGCACTCGATTGTTCCATATCGCCCCGGGCTTATCGGGCTAGAGACGCACGACCCGAAGGTGACGCGCCTCGCCGGACGCCGTTTCGAGGATAGCGCAACAAAGGTGCTCGACGCATCGGGTAAGGCGATCTTCGAATACCGCGGCGAAATCGACTGCGAGTCATTCGGGCTCTCGGGCGCTGCGATCTACAACGCGCAGCGTTTTATCGAAAACCTAAAACGGGGAACGGGTATCGGGTATCGGGGAACGGAAGTTGCGGTTGAAGCGTCGTTCAACGGGATGACGGTGCGCGTGGAGAAAATCAATCCGAGGCCGCTTAAAGAAGCCATCGTGACGCTTGGCGGCGTTGACACGAGGGAGATTGACCCGCACACGATGCAGTCGAAGATCGTGCCTGGACTTTACTTCGCCGGAGAAGTCATAGACATCGACGGCCCGACCGGTGGCTACAACTTGACTCTCGCCTTCGCAACGGCGCGCAAGGCAGTCGCAAGCATCGCAAAAAGGGAGAAGACGCCATGAACCGCACAACCTTCGAAGTCGGAACCTTTGAGGTAAACTGCTCCATCTTGAGCGAAAACGGAAAGGCGATTGTCGTAGACCCGGGGGCCGATGCGACGCACATACGCGCAGAGTTAAAGAAACAGGAACTCGACCTCGCGGCAGTCCTTCTCACTCACGCGCACTTCGATCACATCTGCGCGATTCCAGAACTCCAGCGGGTCTATCCCGACCTTCCCGTCTTCATCAGCGACGCGGACGCGAAGATAATATCTCATCCTTTCAACCAGTTTCCGCCAGACTACCCGCCAATATCTGACATCAACTTCTACAGAAGGGTCAGACCCTTCTGTAGAAGCTTGGCAGAAGATCTTCAGGCGTTTGTTGCCGAACTTGGCTGGACAACGACGGTCGAGGTGATAGACACGCCCGGCCACACGCCAGGTGGAGTCTGCTATCTCTTCAAGACGGGCGACGGCAAGCCAGACACCCTCTTCTCCGGCGACACGCTCTTCTGCTGTTCCGTCGGGCGCACCGACTTCCCAGGCGGAGACATGGCGACGCTTCAGGAATCGCTTGAAAAGCTAAAAGTCCTTCCCAAGGACACGGTAGTAGTTCCCGGTCACGGAATCGAGACGACAATCGCCCGCGAACTTGCGTCAAATCCCTTTCTGCAGTAAGCGAACCACTCCTTGCCGAATTTAGCATAGGAGCCATTAAAGTCATCTGAACCAACGCTCCGAATCGTCAGAAAATGCGCTCTGCGGAGAGCCTGGCATTGGCCGCCGGACTGTCGGCGAAGACCGCCTTTGCCGCATCCCACTTAAGCGTGCGTCCTGCATCGAACAACGCTGCGACGCCCGTCAGCGAGCACTGCGTCATCATGCCGGCGTAGGCAAAGTCGGATCCGGGCTTCGGACCGCCCTTCACAGCCGCGACAAATTCGTTGAACGGCTTCTCGTCGGGGCTATTTCCCTTGTTGCGCGGATATCGCTCCTTCGGGCACCCGCCGTCGGCCCGCAGCTTCTCGAGCGTAGTGTCGGGCAGCATTCGCAGGTAGTTCGCGCCGTGGTGCCCGTACTCGATAACGCCCTTGGTGCCATAGACGAACGCGCCGTTCGCCATTCCGTCGCGGCACTTTTTCGCTACTTCGTGCGTCATCGTCGGCGCGAAGAGCTCCGGCGCGTCGCGAAAGAGCTCCGGTTTCGGCACGTCCTTGCAGGCAATGCCGTCGAACCAGACGAGACGGAACGGTCTACCGTCGCGAGTCTTGTACTCAAACGTTGTCTTCACGCCCTTCGGGAAAGTTAGGCCATGCTTCTCCGCGCGCCAGTCGCCGTAAATGTCGGCGCGAACCGATTCAGGCATGCCGAGCCCCAGCGTCCAGAAGAGCGGATCCATAAGGTGACAGCTCCAGTCGCCGAGCGTGTTTGTGCCGTACATCGTCCAGAACCGCCATACGCCAGGGAGGAACTTTGGACAGTACGGACGGTGTGGTACAGGTCCCTGCCACTCCTCCCAGTCGAGCCCCTCAGGTACGGGCCACTGTTTGTTGAGCTCTCCCAGTTCATCCATAAACGAATAGACCGCAGGGCACCAGATGTGCGCCTCGGTTACATCGCCTATCAAGCCGGCCTCCACCCATTCGCGGAAGTCGCGGATCGTGTCGTAGGCATGGCCCTGGTTCATCGCCTGCGTGACGAGCTCCGGATGGCGCTTCGCGGCCGCGAGCATGCCGTCCATTTCGCGGACCGTCTGCGCGAGCGGCTTTTCGCACATCACGTGCTTGCCGCGGTCGAGGCAGTCAATCGCCATGTGCGCATGCCAGTGGTCAGGCACCGCTATGAGAACGGCGTCTGCGTCCTTCCCATGCTTGTCGAGCATTGCGCGGTAGTTGCCGTAGAACGGAATCCCGTCGTGCGCCTTGCGCATCTCGGCGCTGCGCTTTGCGTCTACGTCGCAGAGCGCAAGGAACCGGACGCCTGCCTTCTCCAGTCCGCGGATGTCGCTCACGGCCCGACCGCCCGCGCCGATCGAAAGCATTGTCACCATCTCGCTCGGCGGAACCATCCCCGAACCTGCGACAACATACCTCGGGACAATCGAAAACAGCGCCGCGCCACCAGATGTCCTCAGAAAACCGCGTCTTGACATTTTCACTGTCATTGGAGTTCCCTTCTCGTTAGTCGCTATATGTCGTATATGTCTTGAATTCTTCTGTCAGTTATCTTGAATAGATATGTGACTGATTGTCGAGTAGTATAGCAAATCCACAACGTAGCAGCAATTCCATCCGCGACCCTTTCAACGACAAAACACAACCTTGTGGACAATGATTATTGTCCTAGTCCAAAAAAACCTGTATAATGTATCTTAGTAAAATCAAATTAAGCCATGAAGAAGGCATTTGGAATTATCGCCATCGTTGCGGCTCTGGCCGTCGCGCCAATCGCCGCGATTGGACGCACGAGACCTAACATCGTCTTTATCCTGACAGACGACCTCGGATTTGGCGACGTCGGCTTCACTTGCAACGAGCGGACGAATGTCCTCGCACGACTTCGCACTCCGTGCCTCGACCGTCTCGCAAGAGAGGGTGTGGTTCTGACGGCGCACTACGCTGCCGCGCCAGTCTCTGCACCGAGCCGCGCGTCGCTTATCACTGGTCGCGTCCAGGGGTGTTGCTCTCTTCGCGACAACTGCTTCGACAGGGCATTCTCAGAGACGAACACGCTCGCTTCAGAGAGCCGGTGTCCTCGCATCCGCTCGACCGCGGCTTCGACTATTTCTATGGCTTCCTCGACCACATGGCGGGGCATACGTATTACCACTACGAGGGACACATACGAAATGCGTTCATGGGAATAACCGAGAACCGCACGAACGCAACCGACTCCGCTAAAGGCATCTACTCAACTGACCTCTTCGTCGCAAAGGCAAAGCAACTTGTCGGCCGCCACGCAGCCGAAAACGGCGATACTCCGTTTTTCCTATACCTCGCCATGAATACGATCCACGGCTCTGGGCAGAGCGACGACACGCTTGCGACAAAGCATCCGCTCCACATCCCAGGACGGCCATATCCCGCCGAGGGCGTAAAGTGGCCGCTTGAACCGGAACCGCTCGCGGCGCGCAACACGTGGATCGACCCTGCCTACCGCGATCTCCCAGAAAACGCCGCACGCTACGCGACGGCAATAACGCGCCTCGACAATGCGCTCGCGGACTTCATGGGCGAACTTAAGCGTCTCGGGCTCGACAACGACACGATGATCGTCTTTACTTCAGACAATGGACCTGCCGACGAATATGGTGCAGACCCGCGCTTCTTCGGCTCGAACGGACCGTTCGACGGACTTAAGCGCGACGTCTTCGAGGGCGGGATGCGAGTACCCACTTTCGTCCGCTGGCCGATGCGCATATCGGGCGGCAGGAAAGACGACTCGCCATCGCAGTTCCACGACTGGATGGCGACGCTCGCGGATGTCGCAGGCACCGAAGCGCCGAAAGAGTCCGAGGGTGTGTCGCTCTTCCCTCGCTGGGACAGATTGAGAAGTGCGAAAATCTTCAAGCCATCGCTCGTCTATTCGCAATACGAGTTTCCGTGGGGCGGCGGAACCGAGGCGTTCCGCGAGTTTGAGGCGCGAAAGGCGCCTGTGCGCGGACTCCAGCAGATGCTGAGAATCGGCGACTATGTGGCGCTGCGGACGAGGATACGCGAAGGCGGCTCGAAAGTCCGACTCTACAACGTAGTTAAAGACCCATTCCAGAAGAACGACCTCTCAGGACTCGCGGAACAGCAGGAACGGCTCCGCGACATGGAGCGCGGACTCGAGGAGCGACTTCGCAAATGACGCCCTTCTCCCTTCTCGTGAAGCCAGTCGGCGCAAGGTGCAACCTCGCGTGCGACTACTGCTTCTACCTGGGCAAGGCATCGCTTTATCCAAATGGCCCGGCGAAGATGTCTGACGCCGTGCTGGAGCGAATGATCGAGAGCTATCTTTCGCTTCCCTTCGACTCTTTCTCTATCGCGTTTCAAGGCGGTGAGCCAATGCTCGCGGGGCTCGACTTCTTTCGCCGCGCGAACGACTTCGCAAAGCGAGTCCTTCCTGACGGACTACGGCTTTCGCTATCGATACAGACGAACGCGACGCTTGTGACGCGCGAGGCGGCAAAGTTTTTCGCGGACGAAGGATGGCTCGTCGGCGCAAGCGTCGATGGCCCGGCGATTATCCACGACGCGCACCGCACGACTCCTGACGGCCGCGGCACGCACGCGGAGGTGCTGCGCGGAATCGACGCGCTTAGGGAAGCTGGCTGCGCCTACAATGTGCTGACGCTCGTGACAAAGTCGAATGTCAACGAGCCGAAGAAAATCTACAGGTATGTTCGCGACGAGCTTGGCGGAAAGTGGCAGCAATACACCGACCACCTTGAAAGCATTTCAACGCAGCAGTGGGACAAATTTCTCTGCGGCGTTCTCGACGCGTGGCTCGAGGACGGCGACATGAGGCGCGTTTCGGTTCGCAACATCGACGCGGCGCTTTCATACGCGACGTTCGGACGCGCGGAGCAATGCCTCTTCGCGGGTCGCTGTGACGGCCATGTCGTGGTCGAGCGAAACGGCGACGTCTATCCCTGCGATTTCTTCGTGACGAAAGAGACGCTTCTCGGCAACATCATGGATTGCGACTGGAGCGAACTTCGCGAAAGCCACATCGCACAGGAATTCGCGGCGAAGAAATGCGTCCGCCATCTCTCTAAGATCGACCGAATGGAATTCTACGACCGCATCTCCGATCTCGCCGCGGAGGGAATGTGACTTACCAGAGGCCGAGGCGGAGGAAGGGAAGGATGCGCTTCTCGAGAGTCGTGTCGAGGTCAAAGAGCGCGTTCCCCGCAAAGCCGAAGCGCCGCGTCATGTTCACTTGGTCGATGACATCGTGCGCATCAAGCCGGGACTCGTTCGCCGTGACGCCGATGCCGACGATCGTCCTCTGCGCGTGCGAGCGTGAACCTGCCTGGATCGCCAGGAGGGTCTGGAATGTGACCTTCGATTCCGTGTAGTCCATCGGCACGACATAGTCGACGAGATTCGCGTCGAGCCACCCTTTCCAGTCCTGCCCGACCGAGCCGATGCACTGCGGATGCTTTCCGTATACAGCCGTCGTCAGCCACTTCGGGCGCTTCACATGCCTGCGCGCGTCCGCTACAAAGCGCGTGACGACATCTGCCGCGTTCTTCGGCTTCACCGCCGAATCGCCCCACCTGACGAAGTCGAGGTGTATGCCGTCGACGGCATACCGCCGCTGTATCTCGTCGATGGACGCGAGAATCCTCGCGCGGACAAGCGCGTTCGCGGGATCGAGATATTCGGTCTTCTTTCCGTTCGCCGCCTTGAGCCGCCAGCCGTTGCGGTCGAACGCCGCCATCGTCTCGGGCGATGCACGCGTTCCCGTGAAGCAGAGAATCCACGCATGGACTCGTATGCCCGACCCTCGCGCAGCAGCAAGGCACGCCGCGAGCTGGTCTCCTTCTTCGCGATATGTCTTCGAGCGCGGCAGGACATCTGACGCATAGTGCGCGAACCCCGCTCCTGCGACATTGACGAAAAGATCGGTGACATGGCTTTCGCGAAGAAGCTTCATTGTCTTCGGCCAGTTCCCCGGATAGAGCCCACAGCCAGAATGGTCCCACACCGCGTGTATCTCACCACGGCTCGGCTTCTGCTTCGCCGCGTATGCACGAAGGTTCTTGAACTCCGCGTCCGCCTTCGCCGCCGCGCGCGCGGGACTCCACTGCGAAGAGTCGACGGAACCGACGAGCGACGCGCAAAGCCGCGCTTTCAGGTTTTCGTCGCCGTCCGCGAGAAGGACATGCGTCATCCACCAACCGTAGGGCGACGATATCCATGCCGCGTCGCCAGTGGACTTCCCATTCCTGTCGGCCCATGTAGCCATCACCTGCGACTTGCCCTGTATCGGAACTGCTCGCTGCAGGACGGATGAAGTCTGGAGAATCGCGGTCGGCGCTCCCGGCGGCGCGGCACCCGAGAAGTTCATTCGGCTCCACTGGCCGGGATAGGAAGCCGCCTTGTAGCCCGCGGGACGAACGCCCATCAACTCTCCAAGCTGCGGCGAGGCGGAATAGAAGACGACGAGCTTTCCGCCCCTGTCGCGGAAACTGCGGAGCGTCTTGATCTCGTCGGCGGTCGGCGACTCGAAGCCGACAAGAAAGGCGACTTTCTCATTCGCGAGCTTAGTGCGCATCTCGGAGGGTCTCACGACTTCGGCGGCGATATCCTGGTCCTTGAGCCACCTGCCAACATGGTTGGCGAGCGAGGTATAGTAGCCAGGTTCGTGCGCAACTATCGCGACGGAGAGAAAAAGTGACGCAATCATCGCAGCAAGTCTGGCCTTTCCTTTTCGGTGAGACGGCGGGCCTCTGACTTTCGCCACGCCTCGATCTTCGAGTGGTCGCCGGAGAGAAGCACTTCCGGCACCTTCATGCCGCGAAACTCCGGCGGCTTGGTATACTGCGGGGCCTCGAGAAGCCCGTCGCGCCCAAAGCTCTCCGACGCGGTCGCGGCAGGTCCGCCGCCGAGAACGCCGGGGAGAAGACGGACGATCGAGTCTACCATCGCGGCCGCGGCAAGTTCGCCGCCGGTCATCACGAAGTCACCGACGGAGAACGCGTCGGTCGCGAGAGTGTCGATGCGCGCGTCAAAGCCCTCGTAGTGGCCGCACATGAAGACGACATGGCTTTCACGCGACAGCTCTTCGGCGTCGCGCTGGGTAAACTTGCGGCCAGAGGGAGAGGTCATGACAACGCGCGTTCCCGGCGCACGATCTCCGGCACCGACACGCGACTCGACTGCAGCGAACCACGGGACGCACTTCATCAGCATGCCTGGCCCGCCGCCATACGGCTTGTCGTCGACTTTGCGCCAGCGGCCCTCGCCGAAATCGCGCAGATCTACGATGTTCACCTCGCACGCGCCCTTCGCGACGGCGCGCGCCACGATGGATTCCGTGAGGAACCCCGCGAACATCTTCGGCTGGACGCTTATGACATCGATCTTCAACATCGCCTGTATTATAGCAAAAAAGAAGGCCGTCCCGAGAGGGGCGGCCTTGCTTCAGGTTCATCCACCGGTCGGCTTCAAGCCGAAACGCCTTACTTCTTGACGAGCTTGCGGACGGCCTTGTGCGAGCAGTAGGTGCGCTCGTTGTAGAGCTTGGCACGGCGAGCGGTGCCCTTCTTCACGACCTTGATCGCCTGGATCCAGGGGCTGTTGAACGGGAAGCGCTTCTCGACGCGGACGCCCATCGTGTCGCGGCTGACGACAAAGTTGCCGGAGATGGCGCCACGGCCGTTGTCGATCGAGAACACCTTGCCCTCGAAGTCCTGGACGCGGAACTTGTCGCCTTCCTTGATCTTGATGGAGACGCGGATAATGTCGCCAGTGCGGAACTCGGGGAAATTCTTCTCCGCGAGCTTCGCGGTCTGCTCGGCGTTGATCTTGTCTATAAGCTTGATACCCATGGCTTAGCCCTCCTTCTTCGCTTCGGCCTTCTTCGCCGGAGTCGCATGGTGCGGCTTCAAGTTGGGGTTCTTCGCGCGACGGATGAGCGAGGCAACCGTAGTCGAGGGCTGGGCGCCCTTCGAGAGCCAGTACTCGACGCGCGGGAGGTCGAGCTTGAAGTTCTCGTCCTTGATCTGG
>CADCGZ010000039.1:20771-47813 GCA_902801025.1 uncultured bacterium
ACCGGTGCGACGCATTCTGATCTTGACCATTTTTTCTTCCTTTTGGTGAATGAACGGCGCGTAGTATACCAAACGGCGCTCAGGAATGCAAGGGCAAATCAGATAAACGAAATCAGCACGGCAGGTCGATTTCAAGGCCGTCGTAGGCGGCGCGCAGCTACTTGGGGAGTTTTTCGCCGAGCTCCGCCGGCTCGACGTGCACGACTGCATCGACTATTCCGAGGTCAGACGCAAGCAGCGCGTCAGAGACATCGTGCCCGATGCGATGCCCCTCCGCAACCGAAAGCCCGACGTCGACATGAACGTGCAAGTCGGCCACATACGCGCCGCCGTATCGGCGGACGCGGACCTTGTGCACCTCCACGACTCCGGCGACATTGCGGGCAAGCGCCTCGACCGCGGCAGATTTGCCGCCGATTTCAGCGTCCACGAGTTCTTGAAGCGCCGGATACGCAATCTCCCACGCGACATGGAGAATGAAGAGCGCTACAAGAACAGCGCCCACCGCGTCCACCCATGCAAGCGACGGCCAGACATGCGCGACGACTACCGCGACGGCGACAGGAATCGAGCTGATGGCGTCCGACCTATGGTGCCAGGCATTGGCCTCAAGCGCGGGGGAAGCGACCTTGCGCGCGATGCGGCGCGTCCAGCGGAACAGCCACTCTTTCGAGGCGACCGAGATTAGCGCGACGAAAAGCGCGGGGAGACCTGGGACTGACGACTCGCCTGATGCGAGCGAACGAATGGCGTGTGCGCCAAGCTCGTAGGCGACGACGACAAGCGCGATTGCGATGAAAAGCGTAACCAGCGCCTCGATCTTGCCGTGCCCGTAAGGATGCTCTTCATCGGCGGGTGCCGACCAGTAGCGCACGCCGAAAACTACCGCAAAGTCCGTCACGAGGTCGGAGAGAGAATGCACCGCATCGGCAAACAGCGCCTGAGACGAGAACACGACGCCAACGCAGCCCTTCAACACCGCAATCGCGATGTTGACGGCCATCCCCGCGTATGTGACGCGCCGAACCTCGTGGACAGTATTGTTTTCGGAAGTCATAGATTTCATATCGCTGCAATGAAAGGCGAGTGGGGAACAGTCGAAAGATCGAAGCGCGGCAAAAGCGCCGCGAGCGAAATCTCCTCGCCCTCTTCCGCCCAGCCGCAGCTCGCCGCAAGCCGCCCGACGATTTTCTCGGGACGAACGCCCGCTGCGCGGTATGCGGCAATGCGCGTGTCGCCGTGGCGCTTCGCGAGCCGCTTGCCGTCCGGCCCTACGACAAGCGGCACGTGGCAATAGGAAATATCACGCTCCGCGCCAAGCGCGCGAGAGACGAGAATCTGCGCGGGCGTCGCCGCAAGAAGATCGTCGCCCCGAACGACCTCGGTCACCCCCATCGCCATGTCATCAACTACGCAGGCAAGCGTGTAGCCCGCGCCAAACTCGTCACGCGCAAGCGGGAAGTCGCCAAGCGTCGCGGATACATCCTGCTCGAAGCGCCCCGCAAAGACATCGTCAAACGCGACGCGCGAGCCATCGGCGACGCGGAACCGCCAGCAGGGGGATCGGGGAGTGGAGGAGTGGGGGAGTGGGGGAGTTGAGGAGTTGAGATAGGAATATGCATCGCTCCACGCGGCGAATCTGCCGCGGCAGGTGCCGGGATAGAAAAGCTGCTCGCCCTCGTGCGGCGCGGACTGAGCGGCCTCGACGTCGCGACGCGAGCAGACGCAAGGATACGCAAGGCCGCGCGAGACTAGTGAAGAAAGCGCATCGCGGTAAAGGTCTTTTCTCTCGGACTGCACGTATTCTTCGTCCCAGTCGAAGCCAAGCCATTGGAGATCTCGAACAGCGTCCGCCGCCGCGCCTGGCTTGTCCTTCGGATGGTCGAGATCCTCCATGCGGAAGACCATCTTGCCGCCAAGCAACCGCGCACGAAGCCATGCGATCATGAAAGTGCGCACGTTCCCGAGGTGCAGCGCACCAGTCGGACTCGGCGCAAGGCGGCCGACGTACTTCATTGCTCTTTCCAGTACTTGGCCCATTCGCTGACGAAGAGCTTCATGTTGTCCTCGGTCTTGAACGCGGCCGCAGTCGCCTGGCGCATGTCCTTCGTCTTGATGAGCGCGTCCACATAGTCGCGCTTCACGTCCTTGAACGGCGCGAAGCGGACTTCGGGCGCGCCTTTCTCGAGAAAGACCGCAATCGTCAGCGCAAGGCGATACTTCAGCTGACGCTCCCTGTCAGTTCCCTCGTAGAATTCGTCGTAGTCCATCGCCATAAGCGAAGGCAACTGCTCTGCAAATGTCACGAGATCCGCTGGGTCGACGAAATCAGGCCCGTCCGGCCCCTTCTCGAAATACTGTGCGTATCCCTCGTTTAACCACGGCGATGTCGGAATCATCGAGGTCGCGTAGGAGAGATACTGGTGGAACGCCTCGTGGCGGATCGTCTCAAGAAGCTTCTCCGACCCGTCGGGCGGGAGATACGCAACAAGCTCGCGCCTCTTCGGGCTCCAGTATGCGGCGCTCCATTCCATGTCATCGTGGTCGTTGGCCTCGAGCGCGTCAAGATATTCCTTGCGCGAAGCGAAGATGCGCGCAACGCAGAGGACGTTCGAGCCGTCGATTGGCGAAGGCACGGTCGCGGCGTATGCGGCGCGCATGCGCTTCAGGTCGTTTGTGACCGAGACGGTGAAGGAGCGGGCGCTGCCTATGTCGTCAAGGACAGTGAACTCGTCGCCGTCGGTGACGCGCCAAGTGTCGTAAAGCGCGACCGAGTGCCGCGCGTCAGCACGAAGGAGCCCGCGCTCGCCTGGCGGCGCCTTCTTCGCGTGGCGGGGATCGCCCTTCCCCGGCGCAGCGCCAGAGGAGCGGCGCTTATTGAGGGCCGGGAACTCCTTGGCGAGAAATTCGTCCTCAAACGTCTTCACCCGCTCCGCGAAATCATCGCCGTCGGCAAGGGTCCACGCCGCGAACGACCAGCGCTCCGACTTCTCGGGCAAGTACGCGCACACGATCGCAGACTCGTTTGTTCCCTGGTAGTAGCGCACTTCCTTGTAGCCGCGCGGCGTCTGGTGCGGACGGGAGAACTCTTCCGCCGGGGCAATGGGGGAAAGCATGTCGACTGCGTAAAAGAGCGCCGCCGAGTCCTTCTTCCCGATTGGCGACAATCCCGCGACGTAGTCGGCGCGCGTCACAGGGGCGTCCTTCGCAATCGGCGGAACGACATTGGCGAGCGTCGCCAAAAGGAACTCGCGTCCGTCGTCGTCGCGCCACGAGCCGTCGACAGTGCGCGATATCCAGAGGTCGGTCTTGTCGAAACGGTCCTCAAGGCGATAGACGCCCTTCTCCTTAACGAGATACGCCTGCGCCCGCGGCATCTCCATTGGAGACGGGTTCGTGAAGAAGAGGCTCGCGGCGAGGAGCAGCATGCAAGGATTCAGCGGCTCTTTGCAAACGCGTCTATCGCGAAGTCGATGTCCTCAGCCGTGTGCGCGGCGGACATCTGCGTCCTGATCCTCGCCTTGCCCATCGGCACGACGGGATAGAAGAACGCGGTCGCATAGACGCCGTTCTTGTAGAGGTTCTCGCTCATCTTGACGGCGATAACCGCATCGCCGAGCATCACGGGGACGATCGGATGGTGGCCCGGAACGAGGTCGAAGCCGAGCTTCGCCATTCCCTCGCGGAAGCGCTTCGCATTGGCGTTGAGCTGTGCCCTGAGCTCGGGCCTGGTCTTCACGAGTTCTATCGCCTTGATCGACGCGGCCGCGACAGGCGGCGGAACGGCGTTCGAGAAGAGGTACGGCCTCGCCTTCTGGCGAAGGATGTCGACGATCTCCTGACGCGCCGCGACATAGCCGCCCGAAGCACCGCCGAGCGCCTTGCCAAATGTGCCGGTGATGATGTCGACACGACCCGTAACACCGCAGTCCTCGACGGAGCCAGCACCAGTCTCGCCAAGGACGCCGACAGCGTGAGAGTCGTCGACCATGACAAGCGCCTCGTACTTGTCAGCAAGGTCGCAAATCTCCTTGAGAGGCGCAATGATGCCGTCCATCGAGAAGACGCCGTCGGTGACGATGAGCTTGAAGCGAGCTCCCGCCTCGGCCGCGGCCTGCAGCTGCTTTTCGAGGTCGGCCATGTCGCCGTTCGCATAGCGGAAGCGCTTCGCCTTGCAAAGCCGGACGCCGTCGATGATCGACGCGTGGTTGAGCGCGTCCGAGATTATCGCGTCGTCGGGCCCAAGAAGCGCCTCGAAGACGCCGCCGTTAGCGTCGAAGCAAGAGCCGAAGAGAATGCAGTCGTCGGTCTTCGTGAAGTCAGCGACAACGCGCTCAAGCTGCTTGTGGAGCGAGTCCGTTCCGCAGATGAAGCGGACGGAGCCCATGCCGTAGCCGTACTTCGCGGTCGCCTCGCGCGACGCCTCGACTATCTCTGGATGGTTCGCGAGCCCGAGGTAGTTGTTCGCGCACATGTTGAGAAGCTTCGTGCCGTTCTCGAGGAGGACGTTCGCGCCCTGGGGGGTCGCAATGATCTTCTCGTTCTTGTAGAGACTCTTTGCCTTGAGGTCGGCGATCGTCTCCTGAAGATATGCCTGGAACTTGCCGTACATTTTCGCTTTCCTTTCTTATTCCCAGTCGAGGATAACCTTGCCGGACTTGCCAGAGATCATCGCCTCGAAGCCCTTTTCAAAATCGGTGTACTTGAAGCGGTGAGTGATGACGGGCGATATGTCGAGACCGCCCTGTATCATCGCCCCCATCTTGTACCAGGTCTCGAACATCTCGCGCCCGTAGATGCCCTTGATCTTGAGCCCCTTCCAGACAATGTGGTTCCAGTTGACCTTCGTGTCGGGTCCGTGGATGCCGAGAAGCGCGATCCTGCCGCCAGTGTTCATCGTCTCGATCATCTGGTGGAGGCAAGGCGCGGCGCCGCTCATCTCGAGGCCGACGTCAAAGCCCTCGACCATGCCGAGTTCCTTCATCACGTCCTCGAGCTTCTCGTTCTTCGCGTTCACCGTGCGCGTCGCGCCAAGGCGCCGCGCGAGGTTGAGGCGATAGTCGTTTACGTCCACGACGACGACGTTACGCGCGCCGACGTACTTGGAGATTCCGGCCGCCATGATGCCAATCGGGCCAGCGCCAGTAATCAGGACGTCCTCGCCAACCATATTGAACGAAAGCGCGGTGTGCGTCGCGTTTCCGAACGGGTCGAAAATCGAATAGAGCTCGTCGTCGATCGACGGATCGCAGTGCCAGACGTTCGTCTCGGGGATGCAAAGGTATTCCGCGAAAGCGCCGTCGCGGTTCACGCCGACGCCCTTCGTCTCGCGGCAGAGGTGGCGCTGCCCAGCGCGGCAGTTGCGGCAGTGGCCGCACACGATGTGGCCTTCGCCGCTCACGCGCTCGCCGACCTTGACGCTCTTTACGTTCGAGCCGACTTCGACGACTTCGCCGACGTATTCGTGGCCGATGGTGAGCGGCGGCTTGATCTCCTCCTGCGCCCAGGAGTTCCACTCGTAGATGTGGACGTCCGTTCCGCAGATCGCGGTCTTCTTGATCTTGATGAGGACGTCGTTTATGCCCATCTCGGGCATGGGCTTCTCGACCAGCTCGACGCCCTTCTTGGGCGCAACCTTTGCTATGGCTTTCATTTGTCGGCGGCTCCTATGAGGTGTTTCAGTGTAGTATACCACATCGCTCGAACCGGCGGCAAGTGGCTACAATGACGTGCTATGGCTGTTCTGTGTGTGTTTGCCTTCCAGTGTGCGGCTTTGTTTCGGGCAACCGTGCTCGCCTTGCGAGAGCGGCCGATTCCGGCGTCCTTCGCCCCACTCGGCGTATACATATACGCCGTCGGGGGCGCGGCGTATACATATACGCCGTCGGGGGCGAGTCCTGCCGTAATCGTCTCACTCTCGAAGGTTCCGCTCGGCTATCGGCCCAAAACAAAGCCGCGCGTGGCACCTCTGGTCGAGTTCGTCGCGGAGCGTCGCACCTCGGCCTCGCTCCCGCTCCCCGCGCCGTCTCTCTCGGCGCCTTCACGGCGTTACGCGCCGCAATGCTTCGTCGGCGGAATACCGCCTCCTCGCCTTGCGACGTGTACCACCGCGCATCCGCCGAACCGAGCCGTCTCGTGTCGCTCAGCTCGCCACTCGGCACGCCACTCCGCTTCCTCATTACATGTTAAACCCACTCAAGCCACCATAACAGCCACTAATTGACTCTACCACCGCAGACAAATAACTCCGCGGCAAATCTGTCGCGCAAGCCGCCAACAACGCGCAAACAGGCGTTTTACAACGGTTCCGCGGGGCCAGTCCCCAGCGGCTCACTTCGCCTGTAGGGTCTTGCCGGACGTGATTATCGGAGACTGCGTTATGTTCAGGATGACAGTGCCGCGGCGGACAAGGCGATAGTCGTCGCCTCTCTTCTCGTAGCGCGGCAAGGCGTAGGCGATTTCGACCGCAAGGTCGCCCACCTTGCCAACGAAGGTCTGCACCTTGTCAAGTCCGAAAAGCGCACGCGAATCGCCAAATGTAGGAACGCCCTCGCCCAGCACCTTCGCGAGTTCCGCCTGCCCGTCCTTGGCGTCAAAGACGGGAATCTTTTCGCCGTATGCCGCCACAATGCGCTCCAGCACCTCCTTCGCCTGCCGCTCGAGCACCGCCTCCTCCACATCGCCAGGATACGCGCGACGCGCCGAATAGCTGACGATCGGCACCTGGAACAAATCCGACGAACTGCGGTTCGGCTTGCACTCGTCGAGCCCTGCCACAGGGCTTTCCATGGCCGTCCACTCCGGCACATTCATTCGATCTGCCCTGTCGTCATCCTTATCCGAATCGAAGTCAATTCCAAACAACTTGCCAAGTGCCGTTCGGAGCACCTTGGACTCTTCATGCGCCTTCTTCTGCTCTTCCTCCGAAACCAGCCCCGGTATCGCCGTCGCTCCGACTGGCTTACTCTTGACTTTCGATGGCCTCCACGAGGTATAGACATTGACATGGACGCTGCACTTCCTGTTCTTGTCCACAAACGCCGTGAGTCCATACCCAACGCCGACCCCCTCGCGCTCTTCGTGAGCATTTCTGCGCATAAAAGCCGTGTTGACAAGCCGCATCTTCCCGTCGCCCTTCTTGAGCTTCTCCTCGATTCGTTCGTCGATTTCGGCGTCCGACAGGTCATCGTCGCCTAAACCACTATCTTGCTTGACCTCCACGCCAAAGCGCTTCGAGATGTCGTCCGACACCTCTTGCATGATTTTTCGGGCTTCTTCGACCGTCAATGTCCCTCCTATACGGCGTCTGCTCTTCCCTATCTCGAAGCTGTAGGAATCGAGCTCGCGCTCCTCGCCCTTGAATTGCAGGCTCGCATGCGTCGCGCCATGGTAGGGCTTTGCGAAGCGGACGGATGCATATGCGCTCCAGTTCGTCGTCGTCACCTTAGTCGTCGGATCGTACCACGCACTTGCATTGGAACGCACAGCCTTGCCAAGCCGCGCCGCATAGTTCGTGGACCCGAGCGTCAGATCAAACGGAGAGTCCACGACAAACGAATCCCCTTCTGCGCAGAGCGCAATCCTCCCCGCGCAGACTGCAAGGACAGTGAACGCGACAGCTGCTCGAAACAAATACCTCTTCATTTTCAACGGTCTCCTTTCCGCTGCTGCATGCCTGCAGTCTTCCTTGTCCCCGCAACTATCTGCGACTGCATGATTTCCACAACTATCGCGCCGCGCTGCGCGACGCAATACTGTCCGCCCCGCTTCACATACGACGGCACTGCGTACTTGACCGTAATGCAGATGTCGCCAATTCCGCCCATGAAGAAGACTCCGTCATCTGAACGCAACATCGCCCTGAAGTCGCCCAGCGCCGGCGGCGCGGAGTCTGGAGATTCGACCTTCGCTGGTTTCTTCTCTGGCCTTTCATACGCCGGTATCTTCGCGCCAAGTTCGCGCTCGAGCGCATCGAGTATCCGCTGCGATTCGGACTTTAGTTCCTCTTCGCTCACGTCGCCGTCAAAGGGACGGCGGAGTCCGAAATTCACCACCGGTATCACTAGGAGCCGCACACCGCGGTCGGCCTTCCGCTCGGTACATCCGGCAAACGGGCGCGCAAGCGGGAACCACTCGGGGCGAGCGGGAGAGTTGGTCAGCGCCATCAGCGCCGCCGAGGTGTCATTTGTCTCGGACGGCGCATCCAGATCCACGTCGAAGAGGCGCTTTATCGTTGCGCGCAATGCGTCCGCCTCCAGATGCGCCTTCTCCTGCTCGGGCGTGCGCAGCGAAAAATCGACGGAATGCGGCTTGTTTGTGTAGACTGGGATGCTTTTATCCCGCTCGCCGTCGACTTCCGCAAAGGTCGACCCATGTCTGTACGGACGACTAGAGGACATGTTCACCGAATACGACTTGTCGCTGTGAATCATCGCCATCAGATGATATTCCACGTCTTCATACTTGTTGGTTGCGCTTGCAACCGCCGACCTGAAACTCACCGCATGCCCATGAGAACCTGGACTGTCCTTGGTGCATATAGCGAGATCCTCGAGCGCCTCTTCCTCGGTCGCCTCTTCGTCTCCAAATTCCTCGCCGAGTCGCTTGGACATATCCGCTGCGATTTCGTCGAATTTCTTGCAGCAGTCGGTGAATGTCAGTTTCCCGCCGAATCCCTTTTTGTTCTCCCCGACCGAGAGATGCACATTCGAAAGCTTCTTGTCTTCTCCATCAAAGGAGAGCCACGCACGCTCAGCGCCAAAATACGGTTGCGAAAAACGCGCTTCGGCAAAGTGATACCAATTCGTAGTCGTTGCGCCCGTCTTTGGATCCTTGCGGACGTCTTTGTGAGACTTGATGGCTTTCCCAAGCGCCTTCGAGTATTCGGCAGACCCAATCTCAAGGTCGAACGGCGAGCCTACGACTATCTTTCCGTTCTCAATTCGAAACTCGTCAGCGGCCGCAAGACCACTGCACATAGTCCCCACTATCGCCGGAAGAAGCAGTTTGAAATATCTCATGTGCGATTCTTTCTGATTCTTTCACTTTTGGGGAATATTATACCACACATCTCCCACAGCCACCACAACAATCACGGCGAATCCACCCCTAGCATAACACTCGCTTCGCGGCTTGGCCTACGGCCTCGGGAAATATGCGGCAAAATGATCAGCGGACACGCCTCAACTATTCATCGGGCGGCGCAAGGCGGTGCGATTACTTGGTGAATTCGATTTCGGTGCAGTCGCCGTTGAAGAGAGCGCCGGCGACGAGTTCCTGCGCGTGGTCCGAAAACGCAAACTGGCGAAAGCCGTGGATGTGCCCCGCGAGAACAGCCCGGACAAGCGGCTCGCAGCGGACGCGTTCGACAAACTCGCATGAAACGGCGTCGCAGTCCTTTCTCCCACCGGCGCCACAGGACGCACCCTTGTTGAGCCCAACATCCTCTGTCCAGAGCGGCACATGGCACACCATGACGATCGGCAGCCCTTCCTTGACCGTCTCCTCGAACGCGGCGGCGATTGTCTCCGTCACCGTTCCAAACGAATCGTCGAACACGAAAAAGTTCGCCCCGCCAAGACGCACGGTCGACGCGGGAACGCCTTTCCATTCGTCCTTGAGTTTCGGAATGGTCGCCTCCTTGTAGGACTCGACCTCCTTCTTGTCGGCGTCAAGCCAGTACTCGTGGTTGCCCACGCAGGCGACAATGCCGTCGGTACGGATGCGGCGTGCGCCGTACTCGATGTTCGCCGCACTCACGAAGTCCATGAAGTCGCCTGTGTGGACGACCTTGATTCCCCTTACTCGGGCATGGTGGATCGCCTCCCCGAGATAGTATTCGCCAAGCTCCCTGCCCTTGCGCGAACGCGACTTCGCGAAGGCGTATGTCGCCTCTCCGTCGCGGCTGTCAATGCGGGCGATGTGCGAATCGGAGACATGCAGAATCGAAAACGGCTCGTCGACGCCAAGGCGAATGGATACCTTTCGCACCTTGAGGGCGGGTATCGGGTCGTAGGCGAGCCCTCGCAACGGTGCCGAACAGGCGGCGAGAGACACGAGGCGCAGGAATTCGCGCCGTCCGAAGGTCGTCTGGAAATCAGGCTTCATGGCGACCGGCGGCTCGTCACAGACCGCCCATTATGAGCGAACCAAAAGTCGAAATCGGCGTCGTGTCGCGGTAGTTGTCAAGCACCTGCCTGACGTCTTTGATCGCACCCTGCACCTCGTCGTACATCGTGGAATCGGTCGCGAGCTTGCCAAGCGTGCCTTCGCCGTTCTTAAGCTTTTCGGAAACTTCGTTGAGATTCGCGAGGAGCTTGTTCGCGCCAGTCATAATCTCTGCGACGTCCTTGTCCATATTCTCTGGCAACTTTATCTGCTCGCACGCCTTCTTGAACGACGCGACGGAATCCTTGAGGTCGGCATAGAGATCCGCGTCGGGCGAAAGGAGCTTTCCGACGGTACCCTCGCCCGCCTTGATCCTCTCGGATATCTCCGCGGCGTTCGCGAGCATGCGCCTCGCGTCGGCAACGGCATTGGTGGTCTCGGCATAGATCGGGTCGTCCGGGGCGAGAAGCCGTCCAAGCATTCCCTCGCCCTGCTCAAGACGCCTCGCGACCTCCTTCGCGGAAGCGCTAACCGCCTCGACGTTCGTTATGATAGTATTGACGTTCTCGCTGCTCGTGAGCGACTTCAGGTTCTTCGCTATGTCGGCCATGTCACGCATCCAGTCGCTCGGCGTCTCGCCTACGAGCGTCTGCGCGGTAAGGTCCACGATCTCGCCCTCACCCTCCTCGAGCATGAGGAACTGGCCGCCAAGCATCGAAAGACTGCACACCGAGATCCTGTAGCTCTCGCGCAGGACGACCGACTTGTCGACCTCGATCTTCACGATCAGGTTGGAGGGCGTAACGAAGATGTCCTCCACTCCGCCGACCTTCGTACCGCGATACATTACGTTGTCGTGTTCCTTGAGGCCGCCGACGCCATTAAACGCGATGTTTGCGATGACCTTCTGACGCCCCTTTAGGACGTCGACTCCGGAAATGATGATCGTGAAGTACACGAGGAGCGCGAGAACCGCGATCATGAAGAGACCTACGATCGCCTCGGAGAAAACGTCGTTTTTCCTTCTTCTGCTCATATCGTTTCGCCTTTCATCGCCGCGAGGAACTCCCTCACGTCGGGGTTTTGTGACTGCGTGAATTCGGCAGGCGTCGAGCATTCGACTGCCTTGCCGCCCTTCAGTAAAAGTATCCTGTCGGCTATCGCAAGCGCACCCTGGAGGTCGTGCGTGACGACGATAGAAGTGATGCCAAGCTCCTTGTTCAGCTTCTTGATAAGCCGGTTGATCGTGATAGACGTCACGGGGTCGAGCCCTGACGTCGGCTCGTCGTAGAGAACGATGTCGGACTCGCGCACGACCGCGCGGGCGAGTCCCGCGCGCTTCTGCATGCCGCCGGAAATCTCGGTCGGGTACTTGTCGGCCGCATCAACGAGCTCGACCGCCCTGAGCGCGTGACGGACGCGCACCGCGATTTCGCGGTCAGGGAGCTTCGTGCACTCCTCGAGCGGCAGCGCGACGTTCTCGGCGACGGTCATCCACGCGAGAAGCGCACCGCCCTGGAAGAGGTAGCCGATGCGGTCGCGGAGCTTCACGAGCTCGTCGTCGCTGCACGTCGCGACGTCAACGCCGTCGACCACGACGCTGCCCGACGTCGGCGTCAGGAGACGGACGAGGTGCTTCAAGGTGACGGACTTTCCCGTGCCTGATGGCCCGACTATGCAAAGCACTTCGCCCTTCTCGACGGAAAACGTCACGCCGTTCAAGACGGGAACCCCGTTGAACTTCTTGACGACGTCGCGAAACTCGATTAGCTTGCTCAACCCTTCAACCTTTCAACTCTTCAACTTTTCAACTCTTCAACTTACCTATAAAACACCCTCGTTATCATGTAGCCGAACATGAGGATGAGAAGGAAGTTGACAATGACGCTCTGTTGCGTGGAACGGCCGACGCCAGTCGCGCCGAGTTTCGTTCCAAAGCCCTCGGCGACGGAGACTGTGCCTATGAGCATCCCGAAGACGCCCGCCTTCAGCAGCCCGACGAAGAGATCCTTCGTCTCCGCGATGCTGAGCGCGCTCGAGATATACTGCTGGAAGAATACGTTAAGCTGCGTAGAGCCCACGATACCGCCGCCAAGCGTACCAATCACGCTGCAGTAGAACGCGAGGATCGGCGCCATCACAAGAAGCGCGAGAAGCCGCGGTGCCGCAAGATAGCGTATTGGCGAAATCGACATTATCTCGAGCGCGGCGATCTCGTCGTTTACCTTCATCGTGCCGAGCTCCGCGGCAATCGCTGAGCCAACGCACGCGGCGAGACTTATGCCACACGCAAACGGCCCCATCTCGCGAAGAAGCGTCAGCATCACGGCGGCGCCAAGGTATATTTCCTGGTTGAAGCGCCTAAGCTCGAGCCCGACCTGCAAGGCGAGGATCATTCCGATGAAGAGCGAGACGACGGTGATGACAGGGAGCGTCCTTATGCCGACTATGTAAAGCTGCGCAGAAAAATCCGCGCGACCCGAGCGCCGCAGCAAAACAGACGGGAAGGCCGCGACAGACGAGACGAGTATTCTCGCCGTCCAGCCGAGGGTCGATAGGAATTGGAGCAGATGACGATAAAGCGCCTGCGTTCGAGAGCGCGGCGCATCGTCCCACATCGGCTCTCGGACAATCGTCATTCCGTCTTGGCCGGTGCCTCAGGCGCAGCTTTCGCCTCGGCCTTGGGCGCTTCGGGCTCCGTCTTCTTCGCCGCATCCTTGGCGGCCTCTTCCTCAAGCTGCTTCTGCGCCGCGTCGGCGGCCTCGAAGAGCGAGCGCTCGGCGCGCTTCTCGTAGCGCTTCACGAGCTCGATCGTGGATTCAACGCGAGACTTGTCGAGATCGTCTTCGAGCGTCGCCTTGAGCGCTTCAAGCGTCTCGATTGCCTTGGCGCGGTCGCCACCCTGGGCGACGCAGCGGGCGGAACCGAGTTTCGCGGTGAGCGCGAGGAAGGACTTCGGGTTCGCCTCCGCGAAAGCATCGAACGCAGCGGCGGCATCGGCGTACTTGCCGAGCGCCTCGAGGCACTGGGCCTTGCCGACGACGGGCACGTCCGCGAAGCCGTCGGGCGCCTTGCCGTCGAGCGACTCGTAGATTTCGAGCGCGGAATCGTAGTTCGCAGAGTCAAAATAGCTCTTGGCGAGGCGGAGCTTGAGAACGCCCTCGACGCTGGCGCCCTTGAACTTGGCCGTCGCGTCCTCGAGCTCCTCGGTCGTGTAGGCGTTCGAGACGACCTCCGCGGCGGCGGCGCGCCTGTCGGCACGGTATTTCCGGATGCCGTGGTAGCCGGCGACCACGATTCCTGCGGCAAGAAGCCACGGAAGCAGGGACTTGATTTCCTGGATGAGCTGTTCGAGTTCTTCGTTCATTTGCTGTTGCCTTTCTCTTCGTAGAGGTCCGCCCATTCGTTTAGGGCGCTTTCGTCCTTTTTCTCCGCGCGCAGGACTATGCGGTTGTAGTCGAGCGCGTCGAGGAAATCGCGGTTGTGCACGAACCGGGCCTTGCCCTTCTGGGGGCGGGCCGTCAGTCGCTTGCGGCTCTCCATCAGGAGAACCGCCGTGAAATAAGTCGCCTTTGGAATCTTTAGGGCCGACATCATCGTCTGCATGATGCGCCGCCCCGCGCCGTCCTTCGGATCGGCCTCGAGCATCGTCGTCATGAGGACGGCGGCCCTGAGCCCGTTCGAGACCTCAAGTCCCTTCTCCGACATCATCGTCTCGTACTTGTCGAGTGCGGCGAGGTATTTCCATATCGAGCACTTCGCGCCGCCGGCGCGGTCGATGTGCGCCGAAAGCTCAGGAAGGAGGTCGCCGAGAAGCCCCGTCTCCCACATAAGCTTGAATGCCTTTGCGCTCTTGCCGTACGGAAACATGCGGAACACCTCTTCGCATACCCTCGGCGTCGCGGCCGTGAGGATGCAGGAATGGTACTTCTTCATCGCCGCAAGCGTCTTGCGCTCAATGGTGAAGCCGAGACGGGCGGAGAACTTCACGGCGCGCATCATCCGGACGGGATCCTCCTGGAAGCGGATCGCCGGGTCGCCGATGGAGCGGATGACCTTGTCCTTGATGTCCTTCATCCCCCCGACCCAGTCTATGATGCTGAAGTCCTCGATGTTGTAGAAGAGCCCGTTGACCGTGAAGTCGCGGCGGTAGGCGTCTGTCTCGGGAGTGCCGAAGGCGTTGTCCTCCTGGGGCCCCTCGGCGGCATGTTCGATTATCTCGCCAACCGTCTGGGAGTTGCGGCGGAATGTCGCCGTCTCTATCACCTTGTCGCCGAACCTGACATGCGCGAGACGGAAGCGCCGCCCGATCAGAAAGCAGTTGCGGAACGCCCTCTTGACTTCGTTCGGCTTGGCGGACGTCCCAACATCGAAGTCCTTTGGCTTGCGGCCCATCAGAAGGTCGCGCACGCCGCCGCCCACAAGATAGGCGGTATAGCCGAGATTGGAGAGGCGATAGAGGACCTTCAGCGCGTCGGGGTCGATGTTTTTGCGGGAAACGCAATGATCCGCCCGCTTGTAGACGGTCGGCATCTTGCTTTTCCTCTTCAAAAAACTGAACATTAGGGGCTATTATACCATAATTTCACCGCTGGCGGTAGAATAGCCACCCCCCGAGAGCAAGAAAAACCGCATGGGGGAGAACCGCCGCGAGGATTGGATGGAGCCAGCCGACGTCCGAACCGACCATTCCTCCTATGACAAGCCCGTAGAACGAAAAGAACATGACAAGCGCCCCGACGATGCCCTTGAAGACGCTCTGCCGCCCCGAGGCGATGCCGGCGGGAATCGCAAAAAGCGTAATTACGAGGCAGGCGAGGGGAGCGAGCATCTGAGCCCACGTGTCGTACTCGTATTTCCTGCGCATCTTCTCCGAGAGGTCGGGATGGTGCCGCAAGTGCCGCAGACGGTCTGCGACGGAGTTGTACGCCCAGTCCCTGTTCTGCATGATGAAGTCGCTCGGGCGCTCCCCGAACTGCGGGAACGGCCTCGTCGAGAGCGCGTCCAGCTCGGGCGTAGGAGAGGCAATCTCGCCGCCCGCCGCGTCGTAGTGTTGAACCGTCACGCCCGACATCCACCACTCGCCGTCGAGGTAGTCCGCCTTCTCCGCCACGATGTTCATGAGCCGTGCGCCATTGGGCCTGTCGATGGTGACGCGCACGTCCTTCAGGTGCTCGCCCTTCACGTCGAGCATCTGGTCTATCGACCACGTCCTGTCTGCTTTCGCATTGCGGTATACGATGTTGTCGGCGCGCGCGGCCTTGGCGACGTCGAACCTCTCGTTGCGAAGCTGCTTAGCCCACTGCGCGATCCTCGGCACGTACCACTCGTCTACCCAAGCGACGAAACACGCCATGGCGAACGCGACGACGATAAGCGGCTTCACGATCGTGAAGAACCCTATGCCGTTTGCCCGCATCGCGACAATTTCGGAGTGGCGGCAGAACGTCCACATCGTGTAAAGCGTCGCGAGCATGAGCGCGGCAGGCGCAAGGTACTGGAAGAACGGTGCGAGATATCCGCAGAAATACTTCAGGATTGTCAGCGCCGGCGGCTTTGCGTCTGCAATACGCGAAAACGATCCCGAGAGCTCGAAAAGGACATAGATCGACACGAACCCGCACAGA
The DNA here is from genome assembly GCA_902801025.1 of uncultured bacterium. Classification (GTDB taxonomy): domain Bacteria; phylum Verrucomicrobiota; class Kiritimatiellia; order RFP12; family UBA1067; genus UBA1067. Next base: position 36,506 of record CADCGZ010000039.1, read on the forward strand.
CAGTAAAAGAGCGGGACGAGGAACTCTCGGAAGACGTATCGCGTCAGGATTCGCATGGTTTGGATATTATATCATATTGGCGGATTAGCGGCGGCCGATCGTGGCCTGGAGTTTACCTATTTTTCTCCTGACAAGAAGCAACTCCGAGCGTTAGGGCTCTCGCTACCGCTCCGCAGCTTCGCGATGTTTCAACGGCGACTCTGGATGTTGAATTGTCTTTTGGGGCTGCCTCCGGCAGAGGAGGTCTGGAGGACACTTCCTCCAGCTTAAAGACAATCTGTATCATTCAGCGAGATACGAATGATGGGCGCGGAGCAAATGAAATTCTGCGGAGCGGTAGCGAGAGCCCTGCTGATCGGAGTTAAATTCGGCGGGTTGGACGGGGTTTGGATTGGCTGTGGATCAAAACTGGGTAAACTCCAGATCGTGGCGGCAACACCTTGCGACACTAACTGACTTAAGACGCCAAGGCACCAGTAAGGTCAGAGACAGAGGCGAAGCCGTGGCGCTCGCAGTAGGCGACGACGCCATCATAGACTTCTGCGACGACGCCAGGATTGGAGAAGGTCGCCGTGCCGACCGCGACGGCCGTCGCGCCGGCAAGGAAGAATTCAATCGCGTCCTTTGGCTCATATACGCCGCCCATCGCCAGAATCGGGAGCTTCGTCGCCTTGTGCGCGTCGTGAACGAGCTTCACGGCGGCGGGGTGTATGCCTCGCCCCGAAAGCCCGCCAGTCACGTTCGCAAGCACCGGCACGCGCTTTTCTATGTCGATTACCATCGCGGGGATCGTGTTGATCATCGAAAGCGCGTCGGCGCCAGCATCTTCGCATGCCTTGACATACGGAACGATTGACGGCACATTCGGCGCGAGTTTGACGATAAGCGGAAGCTTCGTCGCCTTTCTGACGGCCGAGACAACCTCGGCAAGCACCTTCGGATCCTGTCCGAAAGTGTGTCCGCCCGCCTTGACGTTCGGGCACGAGACATTCATCTCGACGGCATCGACGGCATCGCCCATTTTCGCCGCGACTTCGGCGTATCCCTCGACGGACGCGCCCCAGATGTTGGCGATAAGCGGCACGCCCTTCACCTGCTGGCGATACCACGGCACAGTGTACTTGAGAAAGTGCTCTACGCCTGTCCCCTGTAGCCCAATCGCATTAACAAGACCGCCAGGCACTTCCGCATGGCGCGGAATCTCGTTTCCCGGCCACGGCTCGACGCGAATTCCCTTCGCCGTCACCGCGCCAAGCTTCGAGTAGTCGACTGCGCCAACATACTCAAACCCATAGCCAAACGTCCCGCTCGCCGTGGCGAGGAACGTCGGCATCTCAAGCCCGCCAAGATTGACCTTAACGTTTACCATACGAGATCCTCCGCTGCGAAAACCGGGCCCTCGATGCAGCAGCGGGAATTGCCGCGCACCGTCTTCTGGATGCAGGCGTAGCACGCGCCGACGCCGCAGACCATGTGCCTGTCCATCGAAATCCACCCCTTCGACTTCGTTCCTGTCGCACGAAGCGCAACGGCCTTGAGCATCGGGTCGGGACCGCAGGCGAACAGCTCAAACTTCTCGCCTGCAGTCTTGATGCGGATAAGCTCGTCGTCGAGCGGATCGGTAACAAGCCCCTTTGTGCCGAAGCTGCCGTCGTTTGTCGCGGCATGAACTTCGACACCAAGCTTCTCAAAGCGGTCGAGCGCGAGAAGATCGTCTTTCGTCCGGCCACCGACAAAGAGACACGGCTTTACGCCGACAGCAAGGAGCCGGCGGGCGAGGAAGTAGAGAGGAGCGACACCAAAGCCGCCGCCAACGAGAAGTGCCATGCCGTCGCACTTCAGCGGGAAGCCGTGCCCAAGCGGGCCCAGCACCGAAACGACATCGCCCGGCTTCACGGCGTTGAGCGCAGCGGTGCCACGGCCAATCGTCTTGTAGAGAAGTTCGAGCCGCCCTTCCTCGGCGTTGAAGATGGAAAACGGGCGCCTAAGCGCACTCGGTTCAAGCGCGGGCACGCGCACATGCACGAACTGCCCTGGCTCGGCCGTCTCGACGATTTTGGGAGCCTCGAACGAGATGAAGCGGTAGCCGCTTCCAAGTTCGCGATGCTCGATTACTTTGCATTTCTCGTCAGTCATAAGTTGTCTTGTTAGATTTTTTAGCCTCGTTCGCCTGCTGGATAAGCCGTTTTTAACGCAGAGCCGCAGAGAACGCAGAGCGTGTAGCATATCATCTTTTCTCTGCGCACTTTGCGTCTTTGCGTCTCTGCGTTAAAAATCATTTTGAGTATCCTATTCGCTGCATGACGCCCTTCAAACTCGTCCACATTTCTCGCTTGAGCTTCATAAGCGCGGGCGTTGCCGCGCCAAAGCGAAGCAGATATTCCGGAGAATACGTGAGTAGGACATCCTCGCCATTTCTCCCGCGAAGCCACTGGCCGGGAGCCCCACGCATACCGGGGTACCACTTCTTCATCGCCTCCGAGCCAAGAACAACATACATCTTAGCTGACGGCTTCTCGCCGGTAAACACGATGGGGGCAGTCTCTGGCGTCTCGTGCATCGCCGTCACAATCTTCGCCATCATCTCTATGCCACTAGGCGACAAGGGCCTGTCATGGAGAAAGGCGAAAGAGAGTGAGGGAGTGGAGGAGTGGGGGAGTGGAGGAGTGGGGGAGTTGGAGTTGGAGCGGGAGGATGAGTTGGAGGAAGAGGAAGGGTGGGAGTGGGAGTTGGAGGATGAGGCGGAGGGAGCGCGGACGGGAGAAGGGACTTGCGGAGTCGCCAGCAACGACCTATCAAGCTCGACGACCCTGACGCCAAGCTCTCGCTCAAGCTCGAGCTCGGCCTCAAGGCCGTCTAACAGATATTCAAGCGCTGTCACGCCACCCAACTACTCAGCCATTTTTCTTTGGCTTGTTGTACCCGTAGGGGTTCTTCTTCTGCCAGCGCCACGCATCAGCGCACATCTCTTCAATGCCGCGCTCGGCCTTCCAGCCAAGTTCCTTCGCGGCCAGCGACGGATCGGCCCAGCACTCGGCGATGTCGCCGGGACGGCGAGGGCAGATCTTGTAGGGAACAGGGCGCTTCGACGCCTTCTCGAACGCCTTGACGACCTGGAGGACGGAATATCCATTGCCGGTGCCGAGGTTGTAGATCTTGAGCCCGAGCTGCGGGTTCTTCTCAAGCTTCTCGATCGCCTTGAGGTGGCCGATCGCGAGGTCCACGACATGGATGTAGTCGCGGATTCCCGTGCCGTCAGGCGTCGGATAGTCGTTGCCAAAGACATTGAGCTCTGCGCGGCGGCCAACTGCGACCTGCGCGACGTAGGGCAGGAGGTTGTTGGGAATTCCAGCGGGATCCTCGCCGATGAGCCCAGACTTGTGGGCGCCAATCGGGTTGAAGTAGCGAAGAAGAACAACGTTCCACTCGGGGTCTGCCTTCTGGACGTCCTTGAAGACCTGCTCCATCATAAGCTTCGTCCAGCCGTAGGCGTTAGTGCAGCCGGGCGTCGGGAAGTCCTCGCGGATCGGCACGCTCTTGGGATCGCCGTAGACTGTCGCGGAGCTCGAGAACACGATGTTCTTGCAACCGTGGTCGCCGAGGCACTGGAGAAGCGTGAAAGTGCCGCCAAGGTTGTTGTTGTAGTACTTGAGCGGAATCTTCGTCGACTCGCCGACGGCCTTGAGCGCCGCGAAGTGGATCGCCGCGCCGAAGGGTCCTTCCTTGTCGAGGACGGCGTTGAGCTTCTTCGCGTCGCGGATGTCAACCTTGTAGAACGCAACGGGCTTGCCCGTGATCTTCTTCACGCGCGCAAGCGACTTCTTCGAGCTGTTGCAGAGGTTGTCCACGACAACTACGTCGTGCCCCGCGTTCAGGAGCTCCACTACGGTGTGGCTGCCGATGTATCCGGCACCGCCTGTTACTAGAATCTTCATCGTTTGGTCCTTTCTGTTGAAATCTTTCGGGCTACTTTCCGACGTTGAGAACGCGGAAGCCGACCTTCTTTAGCGCACCGGCGTCGAGGCAGTTGCGCGTGTCGAAGACGAGCGCGGGCTTTCGCATCGACTTGAATATCTTCGCCCAGTCGAGCGCCGGATATTCCTTCCAGTCGGTCATGAGGAGAACCGCGTCCGCGTCCTTCGCGGCCTTGTACGGGTCCTTCTCCCACGTAATGCCGTCAAGCCCCGCAAGGTCGCGCTTCCCGTTCTCGATCGCCTTGGGGTCGGTGATCGCGAGCCGGACGTGCTCCTCGTTGAGAAGCCGGGCGACATACCCGGCGGGCGTCTCGCGCGTGTCGCCGGTATCCGCCTTGAACGCAAAGCCGAACATCGCGATCTTCTTGTTCGCGAGCGTGTTGAACATCGCCTTGAATAGCCGCGAGACGATGCGCTCCTGCTGGTGGTCGTTCATCTTGATGACGCCCGACCAGTACTCCGCCGCGGTGTGGAGCCCGAAAGTCTCGCAGAGATAGACGAGGTTCAGGACGTCCTTCTTGAAGCAGCTGCCGCCGAAACCGGGGCCCGCCTTGAGGAACTTGGAGCCGATTCGCCTGTCCGCGCCCATCACGCGGGCGACCTCGTCGATGTCGGCGCCAGTCGCCTCGCAAAGCCCCGCAAGCGCATTCACTGAGCTTACGCGCTGCGCAAGCATCGCGTTCGCCGCGAGCTTCGTGAGCTCGGCGCTCCACACGTTCGTCGTGAGTATCTTGTAGCGCTCGACCCACTTGCCGTCCTTGCCGGCGTAGATGTCGCAGATTTCGCGGACGGCCGCCCTGCCCTCGGGCGTCTCTGGCCCGCCGATCAGCACGCGGTCGGGGGAGAGCAAGTCCTTTATCGCCGTTCCCTCGGCGAGAAACTCGGGGTTCGAAAGGACGGTGAAACGAATCCCCCGTTCCCCGTTCCCCGTTCCCCCATTCAGAATCGCCTCCATCGCAGCGGCAGTGCGGACAGGAAGCGTCGACTTCTCGACGACGATCTTGTCGCAGTCGGCATAGCCCTTGATCTCGCGCGCAGTCGCCTCCCAGAACTGGAGGTCGCTCGCCCTGCCCGCGCCGCGCCCGAACATCTTGGTCGGGGTGTTGACGCCGACGAAGATTATGTCGCACTTCTTGACGGCGGACTTGATGTCGGTCGTGAAGAAGAGGTTCTTGCCGCGCACTTCCTTCACGACGTCGACAAGCCCCGGCTCATAGATGGGGAGAGCGTAGTTCTTTGAGTTCCACGCCGCGATGCGCTTCGCGTTGATGTCGCAGACATAGACCTTGCGGTCGGGGTTCATCTTGGCGATGACGGCCATTGTAGGCCCGCCGATGTACCCCGCCCCGATGCAGACGATATTCCTGTTCATGGCCCTATTATATCAAATCTGCCTGGACGCTCCAAGCCGCCGCCGACCCTAGAGCAAGTTGCGCTGGATCTTGCCAGAGATGGTCTTCGGCAGCTCGTCACGGAAGACGACGATGCGCGGGTACTTGTATGGGGCGGTGTGCTCCTTCACGTACCGCTGCACTTCCTCCTTGAGCGTATCGGTGCCATGCACTCCCTTGACGAGCACTATGGACGCCTTAACGACCTGCCCGCGCACGGGATCCGGCGCGGCGGAAACGCCGCACTCGAGGACGAACGGAAGTTCCATTATGACATTCTCGATCTCCGCGGGGCCGATGCGGTAGCCCGACGACTTTATGACGTCGTCTGCGCGACCGACGTAGTGGTAGTATCCGTTCTCGTCCTTCCACGCGAGGTCGCCCGTATGGTAGAAGCCATGACGCCACACCTCGTCCGTCTTCTCCTCGTCCTTGTAGTAGCCGAGGAAGATGCCGGGATGCGGGTTCTTGCGGTCGGTGCGGATCACTATCTCGCCGTTCTCGCCTGCGGGCACAGGGTTGCCGTCTGTGTCCACGAGATCCACGCCATAGTCGGGAACGGGCTTGCCCATCGACCCCGGCTCAAGCTCGTCGCCAAGGAGGTTCGCGAGCGAAAGCGTCGTCTCGGTCTGGCCGAAGCCCTCGGCTATCTGTAGTCCTGTCGCGCGCTCGAACTGCGTCCACACCTCGGGGTTCAGCGCCTCGCCCGCAGTCGTAGCGTGGCGAACGGACGTGAAGTCGTACTTCGAGATGTCCTCTTTTATGAGCATACGGTAGATGGTGGGCGGCGCGCAGAACGTCGTGATGTTGTACTTCTCGAACATCGGCAGCACCTTCTCGGCGTCAAAGCGCTCAAAGTCGTAGGTGAACACCGCGCCCTCGCAGAGCCACTGCCCGTAGAACTTGCCCCAGAGCGCCTTGCCCCAGCCAGTCTCGGAGATCGTGAAGTGGAGCCCGTCGCGTTCGACGAGGTGCCAGTACTTCGCCGTCACATAGTGGCCGAGCGCATACTTGCAGCTGTGGAGCGCCATCTTCGGATAGCCGGTCGTGCCGCTCGTGAAGAACATGAGCATCGGGTCGTTGCCGCGCGGCGAGTCGGCGGTACGCTCGAAGACGTCGGGGAAACCGGGAACTTCGGCGTTGTAGTCGTGCCAGCCATCGCGCTTGCCGTAGACAAGCACCTTTACGAGCTTTGCGCCGATTTCCTTCTCCGCGGCGTCGGCCTCGATCGCCACATCGCCGTCGCCGGTGCAGAAGATCGCCTTCACGTCGCCCGCCTTAAAGCGGTATGTGAGGTCGTGGCTCTTGAGCTGGCTCGTCGCCGGAATCGCGATTGCGCCGAGCTTTTGGCAGGCGAGCATCGTCGGCCAGAACTGGAAGTGGCGCTTGAGGATCAGCATCACCTTGTCGCCCTTCTTTATCCCGAGCGACTGCATGTAGTTGGCGACGCGGTTCGAGAGCTCCATCATGTCCTTGAACGTGAAGCGCCTCTCGCGCATGTGCGCCGAGACGTGGAGCATCGCGAGGCGGTTCGGGTCCTTCTTCGCGATCTCGTCGACGATGTCGAACGCGAAGTTGAACTCGTCGTCGTGCTCGTAACGGATGTGGGCGAGCTTCCCGTTCTCGTCCTCCTCGCACTTGACGAACTTCTCGGCGAGCAGCGGCTCGTTCGGCTTGCGGCGTCGCATCCTTACCATCGGGAGCGACTGCTCCTCGGTGTTGCCCGCCATGATCATCGCGATAAACGTGCACTTCTCGCCGCCGACCGCTATCATGCCGTGGGGCGTCGACGACTTGTAGAATATCGAGTCGCCGGCGTTCAGCGTCTCCTCGTGGTCGCCGACCTTGACGCGCATCGAGCCGGAGACGACGTAGTCGAACTCCTGGCCGTCGTGGGTCGTCGTGTGTATCGGCATCTTCTGCTGGCGTTCGTCGTATTCGTACGTGACGAAGTAGGGCGTCGCAAGGCGGCCCTTGAACATCGCAGCCATGTTGCGGATGAGGATGCCCTGCTCGTTGACGGTGACGGGGCCTTGCCCCGCGCGGTTCACCTGGAAATGCGAGAGCTTGGCGGAATGGCCTTCGAGAAGCGCGGTGATGTCAATGCCGAACGCAAGCGCACACTTGTGGAGGAACGTGAACGGCGGGTCCATGTGCCCGGACTCGATGGCAATGTAGTCCCTCTCTGGGACCTCCGTTAGACGCGCCATGTCGGCCGTCGTCTTGCCACCGATCTCGCGCAGTTCCTTTATGCGCGACGATATCTCCTTCAGTTCGTTCATTTTTGCCTTTCGTGTTTTTTTGCGGTCGCCATTATGCAGAAAGGCGAATCGCCGTTTTGGTGATCCGCCTTTTTACTTGGGTGCCTTGGGTCTGTTGTCGAACTATGCAACGGAATACCCGGCGGATCTGCACCCGTCAAGTCCAATGATAATTCGAATGATGATGTTTCGTGTCATCGGCGCGTATTATACCATATTTGTCCGCGTTGTGCGTAACCAAGTGATACAAAATCAAAAAATTATGGATTCCTAAGTCTCTCTGTCTGCTGCGCTAAACAAGCTGTCTGAGTCTGCGCTGCGACTGTGCTGCGATTTCTTTGTAGAGTGGAGATGGATGCCCTGTGTCGGAAAGCTCTGCGGACACATCGTCCATCGCGTCGGATAATTCGTCGGAAAGCTTCGCGATCCTGTCTCGCACGAACTTCGGATTTATGTCGCACTTCTCCGCAAACATATCGAACGACGCCGCTGTCACTTCGTCGAAGTCGTGTGCGCCACCGATGCTCATGGCCATGCGCGGCGTCAGATTTGGATAGGCAGCCGTTGAGAGCGTGTCGTAAAGCGGCGCGAGCGACGCCTTGCCATCACGATAGAGGATGGCAAAGTTCTTCGCGTGAGCATCGGCATTCCCGATGATGAAATTGAATGCAAGCGCATCGACAAAACCCACAAGCGCGGGAAACCCGAAACCATTATCACGCAGGAACCGAAAGCACCGAACTGCCGAAGGACCGCCGTCGGTCTCGTACTTCTCTTCGGCTGGGACTCCCATCGCCTGGCAAAAATCTTCCTGGAGAATGCGTCGAACGGATCCGCCGTTCTCCTCGCGGTCGTACCGTTCCGACACATAATACGCCCTCGACTTGATGTCAAGTATAGACGCCTCTGCCGCCGCTATACCGAGCCTAGAGGCAAGACGCTGGCAAAAGCACTCGTTTTCGACAGAACCATGACAAATCGACATTTCCGGCTTGACAATGTGAGTCGATGCCGCACCATAGAGAGGCAAGGATAGCCGTCCGTCGCGGACTCTGACAACGAGTTTGTCCTGCGCTCCTGCAACGGAAATTCGATACCCCTCGACAAGACCTTGAAGCAGAGGTCTCTCCGGCAATGCCCTCAGTATTTCATCGGCCTCATCTTCCGAAAGTTCTCGGATGTTGTCATCGACACTTCCCGGTTCGACATTTTCTGGACAAAGTGATATGGCACCAGCACAGTCACCGCCAAGCTCCTTCAAAAAGGCAAAAGTATTGCGCCAATCGTGATGAAGGATCTTCTCCAACTTGCGGCGGACAACTTCCGGCGGGAGAAGGTTCTCGAAAAAAGTTCGCGAGGCAAGGGCGTCGAAAGCGTCTTCTCTAAGTGGCAGCGACTTTGATATTGGCACCGCCCTGTCTCGCCCAAGATAATCGGAAATGTATCTAAACGAGAAAACATCAAGTTCAGAATCCCATGTAAGGTATCCCGCCTGTATTCCGCTCAGATAGACTTTGAGCCGTTCTGTCATGCCGTCGTCTCTTCGTTCGTAAGAATATCGACTGTAATGCCAAGAACAGATAAAATGCGCATCAACTTGTCAAAATGCACAGATGGTTTACCGTCTTCGACATCCCGCAAAAAGCGAATTCCAACATTGGCAACTTGAGACAACTCGACCTGTGTTGCTCCTTGACGCTTTCTCTCTCGGCGGACAATGCCAGCTATATCTGCCATTGATGTCGTTTTCATGCCGTGAAGTATATCATTTCCCATTGCCACCTGTCAACCCGTTCGGGTTGATTTTCCTAAAATCTGACGCCCGATGGGCAATATCAACCCGAACGGGGCGGCAAATTGGAAAGTATCGCAATCTTCATTGAAAGGGTCTGACCCGCATCGCATTGTCTGCCGTGCGCAGATAGGCAATCAGCGCGGCGACATCCTTTTCAGACATATCCCGCCGACGCGCAATAGACCTGAGCGCGTCGTTCCGCGCCTCGTAGCGGTCGTCGGTCGCGGAATCCGCCCCGCAGACGATTGCGACGGCAGCGGACGCTTCGATGACTTCATGATCCGACGGCTCTGGCTTGCGCTCCACCGCCTTAATGCGTACTTCTGTGGGACATGGAGAAACCGGCACATCCGGCGGCGGCAAAGGCTGGCGACGGTTGCGCGATGCAACAACAACGCCAACCGCCGCCGCTAGAAGCAGCGCAATTCCACCAATAATTACTACCGCTCGTATTTCCATCCACCTCACTTGCATATTCGTAACTCATCTACCGTATCACAAGTCCCTCCCGCACTCCTCCTTGGCTATATTCATATATATAGAAAGCGCATTCGCTCCCTCTCCCCCTTGGAACGCCTCGACTCCAGCAATCATACAATTTTCTGTGCTTATGCAAAGAAAATCAAAATGGAGATTCGCCAGATAGGCGATATCCCAGGTTTTAACCTGGCTCAGCTCTATTTCGACACGCATCTTCTTAATTCCGGAAAAGTCACGTTTAATAAACTCATCAAACGAAGCATCGTCGACAACATAATGCTGCAAGAACTCGTTGTTCGAATCATCTTCCAACCCTATATCGACGCCTGTTCCTCCCTCATCCGAGTCAACAAGATAGTCATAGAATTCCGTAACAGACAGGCAGCGTAGTTTATTGTTATCCAGCAGTTCTTCAGCATGCACAGCCAAACCCGCGACAAAAACGTCGACCTCCTCCAGATTGTCCATTTCTGAAAAGCGCGTCATATCCAGACAAGGAATACGTAGCCGCTTTCTGCCATCGTCACCACTACTACACCGCGTAATTGACAGATACTTCAACTTGCTTGTAGCATTGAAACGAGGCAGATCATCATACGCTTCATAATATTGCGGCCAATCACTTATACCATGAGCTTTACTGTAGAAGTATTCAACTGAATCTGCAATGACAACATTTGACATATCAAACGGTCCTGACACTTCAACCCCTTTACAACATCTTGGCAAACCTTTTATCGGCAGAATATTTTCCGTCCAGTTTTGACATATTACCGTCAAACCCTCGGCACTTTTCGACGCCCATGTGCCAAAACAGGGAGAAAACCACACCTCTGAACGCATACCCCATCTATCCTTTTCTGACTTAAGCATTTCATATCCACGCGTACCGCCCTGTCGACGGCAATCTGGATCGGACGCCAACCAGTCCGACACCTCATCCCACGAACACTCGCGCCAGGCAGGTTCCTCCGGTTCAGCACCCCTATTCATCGCCCAATGCAAACAGCGGAAGTCGCGACAGGGTTCAACATCATTATTCAGCGCCTGAGAATCCGAGCCGTTTTGAGAAAAGCAACCACATACTAAAAGTACGCACGACAGTCGTAAAAGTCTCATGGGCACTCCTTTCATTCATTTTACCTCATACCCTTCGCACTCCTTGCCCAGAATCAGTCGCGCAGAACCAACAGAACCAACAGAACCAACAGGGTCAGACCTGATTACCACAGTAGATTGCCACAGTAGGTTTTCCTTGTCATAGCGGCGCGACCCTTTCGATTCGCCGCTTGCCGTCCTTCGTCAAGACGTATTTCTGCTGCGGCGAGTTTGGGTGCACGGGGTCGCTGCGCTCAATCAACCCCGCCTCCATCAGCGGACGGAGATACGCCTTCGTGAAGTACTCCC
>CADCGZ010000040.1 GCA_902801025.1 uncultured bacterium
CGACTTCAAGATGTCGTACGTCTCCGTCTGGAGGACGAGGTTCGTGCGCGCGACCGCGATGCGCTGCTGGGTCGTGCGGAGCTGTATGTATTCGCGCCCTACTTCGGCGGTGAGCGTGACCCAGGCGTCCTCGAGACTCCAATAAGACGCCGCCATCTCCGACCATGCGGCCTCGGTAGCGCGACGACTGCCGCCGAAAATGTCGACTTCCCACGAAGCGTCGAAACCGGCGCGGAAGATGTCGGAGTAGTTGCGCTTCGAGCCGGACGCAAGCCACGACGAGTACTGCGACGACGTATAGCGCTCGTGGTGCCCCATCGTGCCGCTCGCGCCGAACGTCGCCTTGGGCATGAACGCGGCATAAGAGCCGAAGAGCATCCATGCCGATGCCTGCAGGCGCTGCTGCGCCATGCGGTAGGTCAAGTTGCTCGAGACGGCGCTCGCTACAAGGTTCGTGAGGACATCGTCGTCGAAGCGGCACCACCAGCATGAAATGTCGTTCGTCGTGACGAGCGTACGAATGTCGTCCTCGCCCTCCGCCGGCTTCCACTCGCCGACTTCGGTGCGGTTCGTCGTGGGGTATCCGGCGTCTGGCATCGCGTATGCCGGAAGCCCGTCCATGTCGGGGCATTTGTAGTCTGGCCCCACGGAAGGCAGCATGTAGCAGCCAGCGGCGGCAATCACGACAAACGGAATCAGTCTTTTCATGCATCACTCCTTGCTTTTAGCTGACGGCGGCGGAGCGCCGTCGTGGAAAGATAGGCGAAGAGGCGCTTTATGCGTTCGCGCCACGTCTGGAAGAGGGCGTAGAGCCCGGGCACCAGGAGGATGCCGAACGAAACGGACGCGAACATGCCCCAGAACTCGGTCGTGCCGAGGTGGTTGCGGCTCGCAGCGCCCGCGCCCGTCGCGATCATCATCGGGAGGGTGCCGAGAAGCGTCGTAAGAGCCGTCATGAGGAGCGCCCTAAGGCGCTCGCCCGCCGCCGCGCCTGCGGCGTCAGCGATCGAGTAGCCCTCGTTCTCGCGCTTGTCCTTCGCGAACTCGACGATCAAGATCGCGTTCTTCGAGGCGAGGCCGACGAGAAGAACGAGGCCGAGCTGCGCGTATATCGAGAGCGGATACGGTGAGCCCGTCATGAATATGCCGAACCACTTGAGTCCGCAGAGAGCGCCGAACACGGCGACGAAGATCGAGAGCATCACGGGGAGCGGGATCGTCCACGACTCGTACTGCGCGACGAGGAAGAGGTAGCCGAACAAGATGGCGAGCGCGATGAGGGGAGCCGCACCGCCCTCGTTGCGCGCCTCCTGGAACGAGAGCGCCGCCCAGTCATAGCCGTAGTCGTCCGGGAGGATGTCCTTGAACACCTTCCTGAGGTCGTTCATGACCTTGCCGGACGCGACGCCGGGCATGGGCATCACGGTTATGCCGCACGAGACATACTTGTCGCGCGTGTAGACGGTTCGCGGGCCGAGTTCGCGCGTGATGTCGCCGAGCGAGCCGATCTGCACCATCGCCCCGTTCTCGCCGCGCACGTAGAGGCGCGAGACGGCCTCTGGCGTGGCGCGTCCGTCCCAGTCTGCCTGCACTGTCACGCGGTTCACCTGCGTGCCGAGGTTGACGTCGTTGACGTACCTGGAGCCGAGGTAGTTCTGCAAGGTCGCGTAGACTGTCGAGACCGGCACCTTGTACATCTCCGCCTTCACGCGGTCGAGGTTGAAGCGGAGGTGCGGCGTGACGGCGTTGTAGCCAGAGTAGGCGACCATGATGTCCGGATGCTTCGTCTTGTCGTTGAGCTCGGCGAGCACGCGGTTCTTGACCTGGTCCATGCGAATCGGGTCCGCCGTGCCCTTGTCCTGAAGGTCGACGCTAATGCCGTTCGTCATGCCGAGGCCGGGAATGGCCGGAGGCATGAACACCTTCCAGTTCGGCTCCGGGACCTGCGCGAGGTAGGCCTGCAGCTTCTGCACCATCGCCGCAGCGCTCTGGTCCTTGCCCTTGCGCTCCGACCAGTCCTTGAGGTCGATGATGACCATCGACTGGTTCTCGCCGCGACCGCCGACCATAGAGAAGCCAGTAATCGTGAGAACGCTCCTGACCTCGGGAACCTTGAGGAGCAGGTCGACGGCGCGGAGCGACACGTCTCGCGTGCGGTCGCGAGTCGAGCCCTCGGGCATCTCCATCGCGGCGAATATGACGCACTGGTCCTCCTCGGGGAGGAACGCCGTCTGCGTCGAGCGGAACATCTGCACGGTCAGCAGGATAGTAAGTATGAGGAGCGCGAGCGCGAGGAAAATGCGCGACGCGAGCCACTTCGCGAGCTTCACGAAGAGCCCCTTGAACGAGTTGACCGCCCAGTTGAACCACGCGAGCGGACCGTGTTTGTAGGGCCTTGCCTCGTGGAGAATGAGCGAGCAGAGCGCCGGAGCGAGCGTGAGCGCGCACACGGTCGAGAAGCAGACCGCGGCGGAGAGCGTGACGGAGAACTGCTGGTAGATTCGTCCCGTGATACCGCTCATGAAGCCGACTGGGACGAAGATGCCGAGAAGGACAAGCGTCGTCGCGATGACGGCGGACGTCACGTCGCTCATCGCCTGGATCGCCGCCTCCTTCGAGTTGAGGCCTCGCGTCTCGATTAGGAACTGGACGCGCTCCACCACGACGATGCAGTCGTCGACTACGACGCCGATCGCGAGGACGAGCCCGAAAAGCGTGAGGATGTTTATCGAGTAGCCGAGGAAGGCCATCAGGATGAACGTCGAGGAGAGCGACACGGGGATCGTGAGGCACGGGATCAGCGTCGCGCGCCAGTCCTGGAGGAAGAGGTAGCATACGAGCACGACGAGTCCGAACGTGATGAGGAGCGTGAAGACGATTTCGTCGATGCAGGTACTCACGTAGTCCGTCGCGTCGTAGGGGATGACCCACTCGAGGTCGTCGGGGAAGGACTCCTGGAGCTGCGCCATCGCCTTGCGTATCGCCTTCATCGTAGCGATCGCGTTCGCGCCCGGCTTCTGCTGGAGCGCGATGGAGACGGCGTTGCCGCCGTTGAGCTGGCCGGTGAACATGTAGTTCTGCTCGCCGATTTCGGTGCGCGCGATGTCCTTGAGCCGCACGACGCCGCCGTTCGCGTCACGCCTCACGACGATATCGTCGAACTCCTTCGCGGACATGAGGCGCCCCTTCGCGAGGAGCGACATCGTCCACGCGGCGTGGTCGCCTGTCGGCGCGGCGCCGACCGAGCCGAGCGAGGCCTGGATGTTCTGCTTCGAGACGGCGGCCATCACCTCCTCGGTGTTCATTCCCTGCGCGGCCATGCGCGCGGGATCGAGCCACACGCGCATCGAGAGCTTCGGACCGTACACCGTCGCGTCGCCCACGCCCTTGACGCGCAGGAGCACCGGCTGGATGTTCGCGTAGATGTAGTCCGAGATCTGCAGTCGCGAGAGGGTTCCGTTGGGGGACCTGACCGCGATGAAGCCGAGCATGTCCGAGTTCTGCGCGCGCACGCGCTTGCCGAGCTGCTTCACCTCCGACGGAAGCAGCGGCATCGCGACGGTGTTCAGCACCTCCTTCGCATTCGCGCCCGGGTAGGTGTAGCTCACCTGTATCGAAGGCGGCGTCACGCGCGGATACTGCGTTACCGGCAGGTTGAAGATCGCCATCGTGCCGGCCATGGACAGCACGATCGCAATGACCATCGCGAAGCGCGGACGCTCCACGAACGTCCGCGAAAACGTCTTGATCTGGTCTATTGCTGGTCTGAGAGGAAGTTTCATCTGGTCCTCACTCCTCGATCGGGGACTTGTGGTTGGCGTTGATGTCGTCGTTCGAGGTCGGCTGGACGAGCGCGACCTTCACCCCGGGACCGAGCTTGGAGATTCCGGAGATGACGACGCGCTCTCCCTCCTTCACGCCCTTCACAAGCGGAGTCCATCCACCGAACGCCTCCTTCGCCTCGACGGGACGCTGTTCGACCGTCATGTCGTCCTTCAGGATCCACACTCCCTGGTTCCCGCCGGGAAGGTCGACGATCGCCTGCTGCGGGACGGACGGGTAGCTCGGCGGCTCCTGGTAGTCAGTGAGGAGCGTCACATAGCTGTTCGGAATGAGCAGGCGCTCGGGGTTCGGGAACCTGAGTCGCATCATGATCGACGCCGTTTCGCGCGACATCTGGTTGTCGTCGAAGTCCCACGTTCCCTCGCGGTCGTATTCGCTCCCGTCGGGGAGGATGAGCCTCATGCGGAACGCATGGTCAGTGCCCTCGCGCTGCGCCTGGCGCCACGCGATGTAGGCGCGGTCGGTGAGCGGGAACGAGACGCGGATCGGGTCGATCTGCACGATCTTCGCGAGCGCGCCCTTCGACGGTGCGACGTAGTCGCCGACATGGGCAGAAGACTTGCCGATCTGCCCGGAGATCGGAGCGAACACCGTGGTCTTCTTGAGGTCGTACTCCGCGACAACGAGGTTCGCCTTGGCCTGAAGGACGGCGGCCTTCGCCTTTTCCGCGGCCGCTTCGGCGTTGTCGCGCTCAAGCTGCGTGATGCCGCGCTCGTCCGCCTTCTCCATTCGCTCGAAGTAGCGCTCGGCTCTCCTCGCCTCGGCCTCGGCAGCCGCGAGGTCGGCCTTGCGCTGGTTCGCGACGGCCTGGTAGCGCTCGTCATCGATCACGTAGAGGACCTGACCCTCCTTCACGACGTCGCCTTCCTTGAACTTGATCTCGCGGACGTAGCCGTCGATCTGCGGAAGGAGATCGACCTCCTGCACCGCCTCCGCGTGCGCGACGAACCTCTCGGGGAGATTGTAATCGCCGCCATCGCAGCGAGCTTCGCGGCCTGCGCGGCAGCCGCGCCACCGTCGCCCTTCGGCCACATGTCCTTCCCTATCCAGCCGCCCGCGACGCATACCGCCGCGAGGACTATAGTCCCTATTATGCTACCGACCGTTGATTCCTTTTCAGCCATTGCTTGACTCCTTTGTACGTATGCGGTTCCAGATTGCCTCGTAGGCGTGTCTGAGTGTCTGTTCGAGATCTCTCCCGAGAAAATGGTCTATGCGGGCCTGCACGAGTCCGTCCCAAATCGCGATTGAAACGACCGCCACCTCGTCCGCGTCAATGTCCACGCGCGCGCGGCCGGCGGCGATGTCCGCCGCCACGGCGTTCCTGAACGCCGACATTGGACCGCGATTCTCGTTCGCGAGAAGATCCTCGCGCACTTTCGCCATCGAGTCGTCCGACCACTTGATCTGGCACTTCATCAAACGGAAGAACGCCGCGCTCTTCGGATCATCCACCATGTGCATGGCGTTTCTCACCATCATGTCGGCGACTTTCGGGAACGTGAGCTCGCCATGGGGCATAAGCTCCTCGAGCTGGCGACGGAACTTAACGAGAGCTTCTTCGACAAGCTCGACGAGAAGCCGCTCCTTCGACTCGAAGTGCCAGTACACCGCGCCCTTCGTCATCTTGAGCCGCGCGGCGATGTCGTTGAAGGTCGTACGCTCGTAGCCCTTCCTCACGAAAAGCGACAGAGCGCTCGCAAGAATCCTCCTGCGCGTCTTCTCGGCGTCCTCTTTCCTTCTCCTAGCCATGATGGACACATATTATACATACCTACGGGTATGTATGTCAAGTAGGAGCCAGCGGAAAAATTTATCAGCAGCTTATCGCATCGCCTGCGACGCCAAAGCTATTGCGCGGCACGACCTTGACCTTGTAGTCGCCCTTTGACGCAAGAAGGTCGGCGTCAACCTGGAAGACCGTCGGCGCGTTGGCCTCTTTGCTGCCAGCGGACCTGTAGAAGCCTGCGGCGAACACGAACTTCTTGTCAGTTCCACCGTCTTTCCCCGAGATTTCGAGAGCGTAGTCGAACACCCTTCCGGCTCCCGCACGGTTTGCCGCAGGAATCGTCACTTCAAGAACGCGGCGCTCCTCGGACTTCACGCTCCCGCCGCCGCGGTTCTTGCCTTTAGTCATGCGGACTGCAAGCGCGGCACCAGCCGGGAACTGCGGGGCGACGCTTGTCTTCGCGCGCGGCTCGAACGCGAGCGGCAGCGGTTCCGTCGCCGGAAGCGGCATGATCCAGTCGTCGCCAAGCCGCTCCCCGCTTTCGAAGTCGTGCCGCTCGAACACGATGCGGTCGCTGTACACTCGCGCGACCATTCCCTGATGCCCGTCTCCCGTGGACATCCTGCGCATGATCTTCTTCGCATTCTCCGCCGAGGCATTGCCGTTGTTGTTGTCGTTCTCGCGCCAATGCGGCTTGATATCGCCGTATTCAAGTCCTGTGTAGCTGAGCGAGCTCGCGTCGATGGCGGTGAACGCCCCCTGCCAAATCGCCTGCTCGCGCGTGAGCGATGCATGTGAATGGCCTGTTATCGCGATTGCGTTGCGGTAATGCGAGAGCGTCTCGGTGAGACGGCCGTCGTCATGCCCCCAGAGCCACGAACCGTGGCACGTATTCTTGGGCGGCGGATGCTGGAGGTAGAAGAACGGCTTGGAGGGATCGATCGTCTGGCCGTTCTCCTTGAACCATTCAGGCGTCTGCGGTACGCCGATTTCATTAAACGCCCTGCAGTGGTCGGCTATCCAGTGCGCTCCGACGAACGTATAGCCCTTGACCTCCTTGCGCCAGACAGGCGAATACTCCTCTCCAAACGCCTTCTTCCACGCGGCCGCGAGATCTGCGCGAATCGTATGAGCGGCATAGTCTTCGCCGAAGATATTCTTTCCGGCGCTGCCGTAGTTGAACCCCTCCCAGTCGTGGTTGCCGTAGACGAAAAGGCGCTCGACATGCCGCCCGTCGGGGGCCTTGTCGCCCGGAAATACCGAACGCCATACCCGCCCAACCTCTTCAAGCTCCTCGACAAGGCCGTGGTCCGCGAGGTCGCCGCTGATCGTAACGCCGTCAACGCCCTGGTCGCGGAACCATTCGAGCGCCTTGCGGAACCGCTCGGCGCCCGCGAACGAGTCCTTTCCGTTCTTGCGATCAAGCCGGATATGGATGTCGCTCACGATGCCAATCGCGAGCCGAGGTCCAGAGCCCTCCGAAAACACGCTGCAGCCGCCAAGACCGCCTGCAAACATTCCCCAACCGAAGAGGCCCATAGCCCCCTTCGCGAAATCGCGCCTGCTCGTCTGTATCATTTTTTTCTCCTTGTTTAATGGACCAGAAATAGTATACCATATTTTAGCTTTATTCATGTCCTGACGCTTCGTGCGAGCGTGACGCTCCACACGCGCCAGGCGCCTGCGGCCCTAAGCGTCTTGGCGCATTCCGAAAGCGTCGAGCCAGTCGTCATGATGTCGTCGACGAGAAGGATCGTCCGCCCGCGCACAAGCGACGGCTCACGCACGGCAAACGTGCCCTTCACGTTCTCGGCTCGCTCTTCCTCGGCAAGCGAACTCTGGCGCTTCGGGTGGCCGATCCTGGCGAGAGCCCTATTGAGAAAGACCCTGTCGAGACGTCTGGCGAGTGCGGCGGCGAGCAGCGCGCTCTGGTCGTAGCCGCGGTTGATCCTGTGGGAGAGCGTCGTCGGGATGGCGACGACGGCATCGATAGACGCAACATCGAACCGCGTCCTCGCCGCGGCCTCCATCCAGTCAACGAAGTCGTCCCTGAGCCAAATGCGGTCCCTGAACTTGAAGCCGTTGACCATCTCGCGCGTCTCGCACTCGAAGCGCACGGCGCTCGCCGCGTCGTCGATCTCGTACATGCCGTCCTCAGGACGGACGAAGGGAATCCTGTTCAGGCAGTCCGCGCAGACATATCGCCCTTCCCGGTCGACGGGACGGCCGCATATCTCGCAGTTCCTCGGCCAAAGGAGATCAAGAACTCTTCGCCAGACTTTCACTGCGAATATTGTATCACAAACACCTTGCGCCGACGCACGAAAAATGATACTCTCTTTGCATGAAGGAAACGACTGGAAACATCATGGGCCGGCGCTCGTTTCTGCGCGCGGCAGGAGCGGCGGCGGCACTTCTTCCGACACGCGGATTCCCGGCGATACTCAAGCTCAGGAAGCCATGCGAAATGCTTTCCCACGCCGCGATCGGGTGCGGCAACCAGGCCCGCTACGACCTGGGCGAAATCGCATCGCATCCAGAAGTCAACATCACCGCGCTCTGCGACGTGGATTCCGCCTATCTCGAAGAGGCGCACAGGCGCTTCCCCGGCGCGAGGATCTACCGGGACGCGTTCGAGATGTTCGCCGCCGAAGGCGACAAGATCGATTCCGTGAACGTCTCGACGCCCGACCACACCCACGCGCAGTACATCGTCGAAGCGCTCAAGCGCGGGCTGAACGTCTATGGACAGAAACCCCTGTGCCACGACCTCGCCGAAAGCCGCGCTGTCGCGCGTCTCGCTGCCGAGAAGAAGGTCGTTACCCAGATGGGGACTCAGATCGCCGCCTGGCAGTGCGACCGCAGGACGGCAGACGTCATAAGTCGCGGCTGGATCGGCGAAATCAGCCACGTGTGGCTTTTCTCGACGCGGCGTCCAGAGCCGAACCCGTCAAGATACCGCTGGCCGCGCGAATCTGCGCCAGTCCCGGAAACGCTCGACTGGAAGCTTTGGCTCGGTCCTGCGAAATGGCGCCAATATGCCGCAGGCTCCTACCATCCGGGGGTTTGGCGCATGTGGAGGGATTTCGGCACGTCCTGGCTCGGCGACCTCGGGCTACACCTCATGAGCCCGGTGTGGCTCGGCATGCAGCTCGGCGACACTCTTCCCGAGTCTGTCACGGCCGAGATCTCGGACGACGACTGGACTCCCGAGCAACGCGAGCAGTTCTGGCCGACGATGTCGCATGTCACATGGACTTTCCCCGGCATCAAGGCGAGCGGCATGAAGCCGTTCGAGGTGGAATGGTGCGACGGCTTTGGCAATGTCGCCTTCCGGCTTGAGCCCAAGTTCCTGCCGCCGGCGCGCCTGCGCGACATCGCGGCGCTTACGCCCATGGGCGACCTGCCCGCGCAGGGCCGCGTCATCGAGGGATCGGAAGGATGGATACTTTCCACGCACTACGACAAGGAGCCGTACTGCGTGCTCAAGAACGGCACCGTAGTGAAGGACCTGCCCGGAGTCAAGACCGCCCCGACGCACTACCACCAGTATGCGGACTGCTGTCTAAGAGGAGGAAGGACGACAAGCCCCTTCTCGATGGCCTGCCGCCTCACAGAATGGGGATTCCTGGGCAATCTCGCGCAGCTTCGCCCGGGCGAGCGTCTCGACTGCGCGGAGGAAATCAAGAAAAGCGAAGGAGCCGCATGAACGCGAAATCAGCAATTCTCGGAGTCATGGCCTCGGCGGCCATGTTACTGACGGCCGAGCCCTCGGGCGACCGTCCCAACGACTCGCACGCATGGGCGGTGCACGACGTGAACCGTCCCGACCCCGTAAAAGTCGCGGCAGCGCCCGGAAAGCCGCCAAGCGACGCCATCGTGCTGTTCGACGGCACGGAAGAGTCCATCGCGCGCAACTGGCGCGACGGCAAGGGCAATCCGACAAAGTGGACGGTCAAGGACGGCGCTTTCGTATGCACGCCCGGCTCTGGCGGCGCATTCACCGCGGAGGAATTCGGCGACTGCCAGCTCCACGTGGAATGGAAGACGCCGAAAGACGACCTCTATGGCTGGGGCAACTCGGGCGTCATCTTCATGGGCAGGTACGAGATACAGATACTCGACTCGTCCGACGTCCGGCCTTCGCGCTCGCCGTGGAAACCGGCGAACTACGCGGACGGACAGGCGGGAGCCGTATACGGGCAGAACCCTCCGCTCGTCCAGCCATGCCGCGCCGCAGACGAATGGCAGACTTACGACATCGTCTTCCATCCGCCGCTCTACGAGGGGAAGCGGCTCGTAGACCCAGGGTCCACGACGGTCTTCTTCAACGGCGTCCTGGTGCAGGACGACTTCCCGTTTCAGGGCTGCACGACCTGGTGCCGTAGGATCCCGCACGCCGAAAAGTCCTCCGGACCGCTGATGCTCCAGGACCACGGGCATCCGGTGCCGTTCCGCAACATCTGGATAAGGCGAATCCCGTCCCGCTACGCCGACACCGTAAACGGCGGCATAGGGCTGAAGAGAGGCGACGTCGCCGAGCTACGCCACCGGCTCGCGGCCGAGTCCCTCGCTTTCGCGGAGGAGGCGAAGGATCCGGCAGAGCGCTTCATACGGCTTTGGGAGTCATACTGCTACGAACCCGACCGCGCGGTCAAGGCCCGTTTCGCAGCCGCCGAGAAGGAATGCCTTTCCGCGCTCGCCGAAGGCCGTGGCGACCTAAGCGTCCCGGAGAGGTTCCATGCGTTCAAGCGCTTTGTGGACATGCTCGTCAGGACGGGCTGGATGCCGGGCGACGCGGCCATCAAGAAGGCGCTGGACAAAAGCCAGAAGCCGCCCAAGCCGACGGCTCCGAACATGCGCGACATTTAAGCCGCGCCGTTAGGCCCTTCGAAAAGAGGCGTCGAGAAGTATCGCTCGGCGGTGTCGGGAAGAACCGTGACGACCGTCTTACCCGGGCCGAGGCGCTTTGCGAGCTTCAACGCGGCAAAGACGTTCGTCCCGGCGGAGATGCCGGCGAGAAGCCCTTCCTTCGCCGCGAGATCGCGCGCGCAGCCAAGCGCCTCCTCGTCGGTGACGACGCAGATGTGGGAGTATATCTGCGTATTCAGGTTGTCGGGGATAAGTCCGTCTCCAATTCCCATCTGGAGATGAGTGCCAACCGTGCCACCAGCGAGAATCGCGGCGTTCTTTGGCTCAACGGCCCAGATTTCTATGCTGGGGTTCTGCGCCTTAAGGACTTCGCCAATGCCGCTGAGGGTCCCGCCGGTGCCGACTCCAGAGCAGAAACCGTGGATGGGCTTGGCCGCCTGCTCCATGATCTCGAGCGCGGTTCCGTGGCGGTGCGCCGCGGGGTTCGCCGGATTCGAAAACTGCTCGGGGACAAAGACCTTCGGGTTCTCCTTCGCCATGCGCTGGGCTATGGCGCAGCACTCCGCGATGGCGTCGCCTATGTTGCCCGCGTCATGGACGAGTATCACCTCGGCGCCGTAGTGCCGCACGAGCTTGCGCCGCTCCTCGCTGACGCTGTCGGGCATGACGATCACCGTCTTGTAGCCCTTTACCGCGCCAACGAGGGCGAGCCCGATTCCCTGGTTGCCGCTCGTCGGCTCCACGATTATGGAATCCGGCCCGAGAAGCCCGCGCGACTCGGCGTCGCGTATCATGTTGCAGGCGGTGCGCGTCTTGATGGAGCCGCCGACGTTCAGCGCCTCGAACTTGACAAGCACCTCGGCCATGTCAGGCGTCGTCATGCGGTTGAGCCGCACGAGCGGCGTATGCCCCATCGCATCAAGAATAGTGTCGCAGATCATGGCGTTCCACCCTCCTTCTTCCCGTTTTCCCCAGAAGCTTCCTTTTGCATCCCTTTTTCTATGCGCTCGATCGTGCGCTTTATCTCGGGGGAGTCGGGAAGCGCCTCAAGCGCACGCTCCGCATACGGCATCGCCCCCTTGAAGTCACCCTGGCGAAGGTGGCACTGGGCGAGATTGTTGAGAACGGCGGGATCTTCGGGGCGAAGCTTGAGGCAGCGCTCGAGGTAGACCTGCGCACGCGCGTACTGCTTCTGCACAAAATAGTCCATGCCAAGCGCGAAGTTCGCCTCGGGATTGTCGAGGTCGACGGCGAGCACCTGCTGCGCGAAGATTCTCGCGCGGGCGAAGTCGGCGCGCGCGAGCCCGGCCCTGAGACCTTCCTGCGGCGTCATGCGCTCGAGCTTCTTGCGGCTCGCCCACGCCATCGTCGCGCGAATCCTCGCGAGCGCGGCGTTTTTCTTGTCGAGCTCGTCGGCGAGTCGCGTCTCCTCCATCGCAAGACCCCTCTCGCCACGCTCGTCGTAGGCGTTGGCGCGGTGCCGCGAAAGAATCGCCAGCCGCCACTGCGCGAAGATGAAGGCGTCGTGGAGCTTGCGGTCGGCGATCTTGTCGGGCTGCCACCGGTCGTACAGCGCGAGCACGCGCTTCGCGAGATTGCGCGCGGCAGATGCGCCGCGCTCGGCCTCTTCGTCAGAAAGCCCTTCCGGACGAGCGACAAGACCGGAACAGCGCGGCATGGGCCGCCCGTCGCGCCGCCAGAGCTCGAAGCCGATCTGGACCGCATACTCCCGCGCCTTGTCGGGGCGCGTGCGCACCCACATCCTCAGCGCGTCGGCAGAACCGCTTTCGAGAAGCGCCTTGTCCACCGCGTTTGTCACGCCGCGCGTCCGGATGTAGATCTCGCGGCTTTCGGCCGCAGCGCCCATCATCGAAAGCGCATTAAGCTCACGGCCTTCGACGGCGGCGGCAAGCTCGACCGCGGCGTCAAGCCCTCCGTCGGTGAAGAGCCACCTGACGTCGCGGCACTCCTCGGCCGTCTCGCGCGCGACCGCGTCGACGGTCGACAGCATAGCCCGTTCGACGCGCTGGGAGCGGAACGGAACGACGCAGGAGAGCACGATTATCGGCTCAAGCAGGAACACGGCGCGGACGATGCGCTGGAGACGCCTGGCCGACGCAAGCGCCGGCGCGGCGTCTTCGGCATCCAAGGCATCGGGGAAACGCAGCGTCTCTATGCGGCGGAAGTTCCTCAGGAAAAGCTCGATGACGAAGACGGCGAGCGACCAGACGGCCGAAAGCGCGCAGAGGTAGACGGCTATGCACTTGAGGAGCCCGTCCGCGACACATCCGCCGCCCCACGTCCAGAACCAGAGCGACTTCGCACCCGCGAGCTGCGAGAACGCGATGACGCCGAACGCCGCAAATGTCGCGCCGTAGACGTAGGCGAGATGCTTTTCGTCGTCCGTCGCACGGCGGATGAGCTGAAACTCTATGACGACAGGAAGAGCCGTGCCCGCGAGAATCAACGCCGCGCCTGCCGGAGAAACCGAGGATAGCAGCGCCTTTATGTAGAGAATCGGCACTTCGAGCGCATAGTCGCCCCATGTCCAGTCAAAGGCCGCGAGACCGTCGAGGGATGAAAAGGCATAGACCTCAAGCGCAACGCCGGCGAAAAGGCCGACGCCGAACGCGAGCGTTAGACGCAGCGACATGAACGCTCTGGCGAACGGACTTTCCTCTGGCGTCTCGAGAATTCCTCTGTTGCGCAAATGCCGTCTCACGCCGAGCGTACCGACCACGACTACGAAAAGCACTGCGCCGATCGGCGTATCGGCCGCGAGAAGCCCAAGGACGGCGAATGTCGCGAAAAGAAGAAAGCGGCGGTCGGTCCTGAGGTGCTCAAGGAAGATAATCGCGGCGAAGGCCACAATCAGGAGCCGGAGCGAAAGCGGAGAGAACCAGCGAAACGCGTTCCAGACGGGATCGGCGCAGCAGAAGAGGATGATTCCCTGGAAGAGGACGAACCTGACGGCCCGCCGCCACCACGAGGCGACGTGCATGCCGCGGAGAAGCGTCGCCGGGAGCATCATCTCCAAGAGGATTGACGAGAGCAGCGCGAAGACGCCGAGAGAGACGTGGCCAGCCGTCCTTAGCACCACTTCTGCCGTTGCGAGGCCGTAGTTCCGGCAGAGCGGCGCGGCGATATGCTGCCAGAGAAGTCCGAGGGGACTGGTCGGCGGCCTGAGCCCCGCAGCCGCCGCGAGGTCGTCCATCAGATCGGGAGGCGTCGAGTCAAAGCGCCAAAACCAGGCAAGTGCGGCAATGGCCGCGCCAAGAAGAAGCACGTACAGACGGTCTAAAAACCTCTGTCTGCCGTCAGTCATCATGCTGTCATGCGACTTCCACGAGGCGCTTCCTGCGGAGCGCGAGGAGCGCGACGCCCATCAACGTCAAGAGCCCGCCCGACGGCTCTGGCACCGCCGTGAACTGCGCCGGCGTCCAGACAGCGATCTGCCCAGGATTGATGTCGAACGTTTGGTGAATGTAGTCGCCAAGGTCGGAATATGCCTTCGCAGCGCTCGTAGCGACAGTCGTCCATTTGTCGCTGGAGTCGATGTTGCCAAGCTCCACGATGAAGCTGTACTCCGGCGTCCCGGCCGAATAGTCGCCCGAAGGCGACTGGTTGCCAGTGGGCACGCCCGCACCCCAGTAGCCGCCCACCGTATCAAACTCAACACCATACGCTCCTCCGCCCACGTCAACGCCGGAGCCAGGGATGTACAGGTCGAGAAAGGTGTCTTCAGTGATGTTGCCGCCTGTCACGCGCACGCGCGCAGCAAACGCAGAACCCTCTCCTGTGCTAATATCCGGAAAATAGTCGCCGATGTTGGCGAAGAATTCACTTATCGTGGCCGTCGTCTGCGGATTGCTCTCGGAATCCGTCGTGATGGTTGCGCCGCTGTCGACCATCCAGTACAGAACATCGTCACCGGCGGACGCGACGCTCGCCGTCAATGCCACTGCCGCACACGCGGCTATCTTGAATATACTCACTTTCATCAATATACCAGCTCTCATTTCGACGCTTCAAATTTAATCTTAAGGGCTTCACTCCCCGTGCGGTAGTACCAGAATCCGGTGCCGACCGTATTTGTGCCGTCTTCCGTCCACACGTTCTGGATGCGCCGACCAACCTTCTTCGTCGGCACGTTGCGTCCCCATTTACCTGTCTCCTTGTTTCTGTAGTAGATCGTCTGTACGCCCGCGATGTCCTGGAAGATGATGCGATCACCGTCCGCCGGCGTCGCCGGATTGCCCTCTCCGTCGACGAACTCAAGGTCGTTCAAGGGCACGTCGAACATCGTCGGGTTGGCGACGAGCGTGTGGCCAGGCTCCGCGACGCTGCCGCCCTCAAGGTCGAACACGTAGTCTTCGCCAGTATAGCGGCCAACGAGATAGATGTATTCGCCAGGTGATTTGCGCCCGAGCCAGAACGCCTTGCCCGGCTCGAAGGTAGACTCTTCCGCCGTAGACTGAGAGACGCCCTTCTTGTTGACGGTCACAGGAGCGTTCCAGTCGCCGTCGTCCTTGCGCTCCCACATCCGGAACGTGCCGGTATCGGTTTCGTAGGCGTGGATCGTGTCGCCACCGCCGATGCTGAACGGATTGACGACATCGGCAACCGCGACATCGATTTCGTTCGTGCTGTCGATGGACATCGAGAGCCACGGCGCAACAGTCACGGTGTTCGTGAGCGCGCTCGACACGCGAAGGACGCCGATTGTCGCACAGGAGGCGATCACCGACTGGCCCTCGTACTGCGTATTTGTCGGCGAGAAGACGATGTTGAAGACATAGAGGCCCGTTGGATCATGGGGCCCGAGCGGCACGTTCGTCTCGTACTTGCCGGTCAGTTCGCCGATCTCGAAGCTCGCCGCATCGAATTCGCTCTTGGTTTTCGTGCCCCTGAGCTTCTTGTCGAGGCGGTACTGCACCTTGAGGCCGGTGCCCATAAGCGGTTCGATGTCGGGGAAGTGGACGACGAACGCATTCGGATCCACGGTGCTGCCCTGCTGCATGATCGTGGCGACAACCCTCTTGCTGAAGTCTTTGCGCTCGATGACGTAGTTCTGCCACAGACGAAGCCCGTTTTCGCAGATTGCGTCAAGTGCGCCGTAGCGGGCAAGGTCAACGGCAAGCTGTTCGCCCGACATGCCGGACAGGTTGTTGTTGATGAGCCATTCGGGCTTGCCCATGACGATCGGCGCCTCATACCCAGTCCTGCCGTCCATGTTGACCTTGAAGTCCCAGCCACGGACCACAACTGTGCAGTTCGTCACCGCCGTCTCGTGGTTCGGCGCCGACGCGCGGAAAAAGACCTTGTACACGCCCGGCAGCGTGAACGTCGGAACGGTCGTCTGCCACTCGCCCGCCTCTTCACGGAACTCGCACGTGAGCGGATTTACGTCGCCCTTCACGAGCCCAGTCACGTTGGTGACGAAATCAGGCGTCACGGCACTACCAGTATAGTCCATCGTCATGTTCTCGATTGTCGCCGTCAGCGGTGCCGGCACCACCGTCACCTTGAACGAACTGTGCACCTCGTCGTGGTTCGGGGCCGACGCCTTGAACTGCACGAGATAGTTGCCAACATTCGTGAACGCCGGCATTTCACCCCAGTCGCCCGCGCCGTTCGCACGGTAGAGGTACGTGACGGGCTGCTCGTTGCGGACGCCGGAGATCGTCTTCATTAGCACGCTCGCATCGACCGCCTCGCCCGTGTAGTTGGTTACGACATCCTCTATATCCGCCGTGAACACGGCGTTGGTGATCGTGTACGTCGCGCCAGAGAAGACCAGCTTGTACTGGTACTTCCACTCCACGCCCTGGTCATCGGTGTGTTTCTGCTCCTGTCCGCCGTTTTCGAGCATAAGAGTTCCCTGCAAGATAGGATAGTTCCCAGACGCCGACACCCTCGTCACAGCGCTAGAAATCGCGCCAACGAGCGCATACCTGTTCGTCCACCCCCAGCCTTCCGTCAGGCCGGCATACTGGAGACCGTAGTCAAGCGGAAGCGGTTCGTCGCCGTAGCACATCACCTTCGGATTCGCCGTCACAATGTAGAGAAGCGTGAGCGGCTCGACGGCAGTTACGGCAATCTGCCTCGTCGCCTGCGAATACGACCCGCCGATAACGACGAGGTTTGTGACGAGATGCGCCTGCGTCTCAACAATGTTTGTAGTGAAGGTGCCCGGCGGATCCTCTACGACGTTCGTGACGACGCCGGCAGGAATCTCTTCGACGACGTTCGTCGCGAGCGCAATGCGCACGTAGTAGTTGGTGGCAACGTCGGACCACAGCGGGAAAGTAGCAGATGGTGATGCAGCGTCCAGACCGAGATCGGCGCAGAGACCGAGGCTGACGGTCTTCACCGACTCCGCCGTCTCGGGATTCGCTCCCTTCACGTCGTCCTGCACGCGCGAGTACAGCGCGACGAGCTGCACTTCCTCCGGGTCGAGCTTGCCGACAGTCGCCTTGAAGTTGACCGTGGCCACATTGCTGTCCGCCCATGATGCGCCGTTGAGGACGGTGCTCGGAGTCTCTTTCGTGTCAAGCTCAACGATCTCTTCCGATGGGAAGAGCTCGATGCCCTGGGCGTCGCCGGACGCAAGGCGGATGTAGTACGTCCTGTTGCGTTCAAGTCCCTCGGTCGCGGGCAGTGTAAAGGTTGTCTTCGAGGAAAGGACCGTTTCGGTGTTCGCGCCGAGGTCGAGCATAAACACGCCTTCGCCGAACGGCGGCTCGCTGCCCTCGAGAGCTGCCCTGTTTTCGCTCCAGTAGCAGTAGAGGTGCACCACTTCGTTCGTTTCGTGGAGCTTGTATGTGACGGTCGCGAAGTCTTCAGCGGGAGATGTCTTCGACTCTGTCCACTGGGCGGCCGTGAGCGAGATAGCGGGCACGGTGAACGAGGCGATCTCCTCCGAAAACGCATACGAGTTCGCGCCCTTGCGCGCGACAAGGCGCACCCAGTACGTGTAGCCGACCGCCGGCGGCACGAATACGAGGTCTCCGATGCCGACAGAAGCTTCTGTAACCTTGACCCATTCGCCGCCATCGGCGTTGTCGAGTTCATTGGAGCTGACGGTGCTGTAGTGGACATAGATGTCGGCGAGGTCGTTCTGGACGCCCGCCCAGTACAGGCGGTAGTCGATCTTGGCGATGCCTGCGACATTGTCCCCGGCCTCTTCGTTGACCTCCTCCACGTAGTTGCAGCGCGTCATCGAGATGCGCGGCTCTTCGGCGATCGGGTCGCGGCCGTGAACCTCGTAGGAGATGATCACCACGCCGTCGCCGCCGTTACCGCCCTGCCAGTAGGTCTTATCGTTGTTGTTGCCATACTTCATGGATCCGCCGCCGCCGCCCGCACCGGTGTTAGGAACGCCGGAGGTAGCAAGGGTCTGGTTCAGGACGTCCGCCGCATTGCCGCCGATGCCCGAACCGCCCGCGCCGGGCTTGGTGTAGCCGCCTTTGCCATCAGTCGTGTAAGCATATCCGCCGCCGCCGCCTGCGCCAAACCACAGCTCTTCGCCGAGAATGTTGGCTACAACGCCCGAACCGCCCGCGCCGCCGCCGTAGTTGGTATCGGAACTTGCGCTCAACCCCGCGCGCTGGCCGCCGCCGCCGCCGCCGGCCGCATACGCACCCACGGAGCCGCCTTTCTGCTGATGGTTGCCGTTGCCGCCTTCGTGACCGTAGACGATGCCCGCAACCGACAAGGCTGAACCACCGGACATGCCTGTAGACGATGTGTCGCCGCGTCCACCGGCGCCGCCGCCGGAAGCGCCGTCGCCGCCGGTCACGACATTCGCAGTCGTGCTGCAGCTGCCGCCGCCGCCGCCGCCGGGAACTTCAATCAGCGGATGCTCGTGGTCGCTGTCAAGCGAGAACGTGGAGTATTCGCCAATGCCAACCGAACTTGCGGTCGTGGTGTTGGACGGGGCAATGCCGCCGCCGCCGACGGTGATGACCGCGCCGCCGCCGCCCACGACGATGATCTCGATGTTCGTCACGTAGTCCGGCGCCGTGAACGTGTATTCTCCGCGGCGGTACAGATGGACAAACTTGTTGTCAAGGCGCATCAGCTCGCCGTCCGCAGCAGATTCGTTGACGTTGCCGTTCGTGCGGAACGACCCCGTGTGCTCGCGCGTCTGGCGCCGCTCCCCGGCCACCTCGTTGACCGCGCGGATGCGGAAGTTGTAGGGCATGTCCTGCTTGAGCCCGAACACGGGAATCGAGAACTTCGTGCCCGGAGTGGCATCATCGAGCAAGTGCGTCCAGTCGTCCTCGTCCGGCGGCTCCTGGCCGTCGGCCCAGAGCTGGTATTCGATCCAACACGAATCCGCGTTCGCGCCGCAGAACGTCACAGTACCGGCGAACTGCACGTAGGCGTAGCTCACGTCGATGACCGTGGTCGGCATTCCGTCACCCGTCTCCCAGACGACGACAGGGACGGGCGTGTCGTCGCCCTTGCAGACCGTGCCCTTTGTCACGAACCGCTTTTCCTGGTCGTTCCACCATGTCGCCTGCATCGTCGAGTAGTATTCGGCCTTGATCCAGTCAGCCGAGCGCATCCCCTTGGAATAGCGGCACTCGTCGACCCAGCCGTTGAGCGCGCCGGTGCCGATCTGTTGTCCGCCGATGACCAGGCTGTCGTAGTCGGCGGTCTCGTCGTTCGCGACGGGATGAACCGGACCGTCGTTGCCCTTGAGCTGCTTTCCGCCCACTGTACTGGCCTGCTCTACTCCATTGAGATAGGCGTGGAACGTATCATTGCTGTAGACGAACGTCCAGTAGGCCCATTCCTCATGGGAATAACCAGTCACGGCGAAAGGCGTATATCCGTTCTTGATCGTGCTTCCGCTCCAGGCGCGAAGCGCTGTTGCGACGTCGCCGTCGGTGTATTGGACGCCCCAGCCCTTGTCGGCGTCTTCGCGCTTACGCGAGACGAGGTACGCCCATCCGGGCTTTTTGTCCGCGAGTTTGCTCCAGCAGGAATACGTGAACACGTTCCCGACGCTTGTGCGCAGAATGTCGTCGTGGTCGTTGATGAGGATATGCCCGTAGGTGGAGGAGGTGCCGCTGTGCTGCGCCACGCGCCGCGCGTAGCCGATGCGGCCGTTGCTGTAAGCAAGCGAATTCGCGTGCGTCTCGCCGGTGAGATTGTTGACCGTGGAGTCATGCACCTGGACGATGCCGTCTCCCGTCTCGTTCATGTGCCAGACGCCGACGTACTTTTCGAACGTGTTGCCGGGGTCGTCCGGCGGATTGACGAGCGGGCTGCGGTAGCACATCGTGAACTTCGTCCCGTTGGTCATTTCGGGGAGGCGCACCCAGATAAGCGACATGCCGTTCGGGTTCCACGTGTCGATCTCGTGCGGGATGACGTGCCCCTTCTCGTCGACGAACGCGATGTCCCTGCCGCCGGTATGGTAGAAGTCGTCGTAGCTGAAGCCGTTGGTATCCTTCTTGCGGACGTCGACCAGCACCGGGAAGTTCGTGAGCGTCTCGGTGCCAGGGTAACCCGTCACGGTGAACGGCAGGAAGCGCTCGAACTCGTTCGCTACCCAGAAGGCGTTCGTGCCGTCGTCGTAGTAGTGCGTTTCGTCTGAAGCGGGACTCATGGACGTGAACGTACCGGAAACCTCCACTGTTTCCTCGCCGTTATCTCCAACCGCCTTGAACTTGTAAAGGTAGGTCTTGCCGTCAAGCACAGTAATGCTCTCGCTGCACGCGGCGTGTTCGGCAAGGCCCTCCGAAAGCGTCGTCCATTCACTCGGCTCCGTCTCGCCATCTACCCAGAGTTTGTACACGATGCGGCATGATGTCGCGTCGCCAAGGTCGGAGACTGTGCCGCCGGCAACGACGTAGCCGTATGAGACACGAGCAATGCCGGGATTCTCGGATGAGGCGTTAGACCACACAACCGTCAATTCGTTCTTTGTCGTGAACGTACCCGAGATCGGCACGGTCACCGCACCGCTACTACCGGCGACGCGGAGCTTGTAGGAATAGTCTGTATGAACCGCCAGCCCCGAAATGGACACCGAGAAGGGACCCGTCTGCGAAAGGGGCTCGCCTACCGTCGTCCACTCCGTCGGCTCCGTCTCGCCATGCCAGAACTTGCCTTGGACCGTGACGGTGGCGGAACTGCCCATGTCGTCGAGCGTGCCGCCAATGACGGCCATGTGCTCGAAAACGTTCGTCACGCCGACCGTGTACCTCTCCGCCCACGTCACCGCGAGGCTGGACGGAGTCGTAAAGGTCCCTGTGATCGCCTCCGTTTCGCCGCCGGCGTCATCGACCGCTCGGAGCTTGTAGCTGTAGCTCGCCCCATCCTGGCAGGGCACCGAAACTGCAAATTCATCGAACAAGGCAAAGTCCCCCCCAAGATCCGTCCATTCGGAAGGCTCGCTCTCCCCCTCTTTCCAGAACTTGCCCTGGATCGTGCATGCCGTCGTATTCGGGCCGAAGCCCGAGACGACACCCCCGACCACGACGGCATGCATGGCGATATTCGTGACTCCAACCCGTTCAGAATCCTCCGCCCATTCGACTTCCAAAGCGTCGGGCGGCGCAATCGTCACGAAGCTTTCGTTGTTGACAGTATCGAAGTCGGCCTTGATCCAGTCGGACTTGTTGAGCAACGGGTCAGTTGTGTCCAACAGCAGATGCGACACTCCCGGACGCAAGCGAACCTCGTCCATCGAGCCGTTGAAGCGACGACCTTTGTATCCATCCTTGTTTTGTGGATTGTCCTGCGTAGAACAGCCGATACCGATGTTGGCGACTTCCAATTCCACTTTGGGACTCGTCTTCATCGACTCCATGTAAACGCCGTTGGTGTAGATATCGATGTACGGTATATTGTCATTTGTCGCATACTTCCAGATAAGGTCAACCTTTTTCCAGACTTTATCGTCCAACTTTAACCACGAGCCAAGCGGACGTGTCGTATACTTCCAACTGCCTTGGGAGTTCTTTGAATGCACGCGCATATAGTCAACCGTCGTTCCTGGGTCAGCGTCACCGCCAAACCCAATGCCCCATGATTTGCCATTATCGCCCTTGCGGCGCCCAAGAATATTGCCCCACTTGAGTTTTTTGTCATAGTCGGTCCCCGCTTGCGACATCATCCAGAAGGATGCATGGAAGTCTGTACCGAGGGAGTCAACCACCGTTTTCTTGACGCCATTCGTAGCATCGACGACGATGCCGTAGGCATGTCCGCTGTCGGTAGCGATTCTACGGGCCTTGCCGACCGCTCCGCCACCTTTGTCGGAGCCATTGATCGAGCCAGCGTAGGTCAGACCGTTCAGGCCGTTTGTCGTTGAATCGTAAATTGTTATGCCGCTTCCTCCGGTTTCATCCAAGTGCCACACGCCGACGTAGTCGCCCCAGGGATTCTCGTTCGTAACCCAGGCTCCCGAAGCCGACGTGTTGTAGCACATGTAGAACTTGGTGCCCTGCTTCATCTGCGGAAGCTTGACCCAAATTTGCGAATCCTTTGCAGTTCCAACCTTCCACGAGTTCGTTTCGATTTGAGAGGCAAGATGGTTGCCGTGGTCATCGAAGAAGGCGATGTCAGCGCCCTTGCTGTTCGTCAAGTTTGCATACAGGAAGCCCGGGATGCGCGTTTCCGACAGACGCACGAGCACGGGGAAGTTCTGGAGCGTTTCCGTGCCGGTGTAGCCAGCGACCATCAGCTTGTTCGTGTAGGCGAACTTGTCCATCGTCAAGCTGTCGGCGGCCTTGGCGGAAAATCCGGCAAAGGCAAGCGCGGCGGCGGCGAGGATAAGGGATATTCGTTTCATTGTCATTGTTCTCCTTTCCCTTATTCAGCTCTCTTGACCCTGAAGAATCGGCAGTCGGAGGACTGCGCCGTTCCGATCAAAATCTTCCCGCCGCTCTTGCCGTCTACGACTTCCGCGCAGCCGTCCTCCTGCAGATTGCCGGGCTCAGAACCTGAGATTATGGTGTACGAGAGGAATGGCACGGTGTCCGCCACCTCAAGCCATACCTCGCCGCTGTCCAAGACGTCAAGCCCCGTGATCGTTGGCGGCTTGACGGAATCGGGCACCGCCGAGAGCGTGCCTGCGCATACGCCTGCCTCGCTTGGCGCCGCTGCCGCGAGCAGAGAGCGCCCGCCGGCCTTTGGAGCGGCAATACTATCGAGCACAAGCGTCGACGCGGTGGAAATCTTCACTTCATTCCTGACCGCGCCCCAGCGGTTTACGCGAAGAGGCGCGTTGTTCGCGACACCCGCCGGAACCCCGTTCGCCATGCGCGTATCGACGAGGCAGACGGCCCATTCGCCGCCCTCGAGCTCGGCGTATTCATCGGCCGAAATCTGAAAAAGAGAATCCCGGCACTTGCCCTCAAGGGCGAGCGGCGCGGCAAAAACGACGCGGTCATTGGCCGAAATGGCCGTTCCGTCGGCGTTGAAGCCGGCGAAGGTCGCGCCCTCCGGCGACCAGACGAGAGCGTAGCACTCGCCGTCGGCGACGAGCGTACCGTCGGCGTAGCAGTCTGGGCCAGGCGTTGAAAACCGGGCGACCTTATCCTGCACCGAAGCCGAGGCAATCATTGGAAACACAGCAAACGCCAGCAAGACAGCCGTCATACGACGCCGCCAACGTTTCACACATCCATCATTATTCATCAACTTTTCCATCTTTTCCATTACTTATCTACCCCCCCCCCATTAGAAGGAATAATACAATTGGTCATATTTCTATGGCCTACCAACAGATATTGGGACATAGTATATCATTTTCTCGCACTTCGAGCAAGTGCCAAAAGCGCATAGAGTTGCTTTCAAAAAATCGAGCCCCCAGAAGCGCAATCGCGTTCTGGGGGCACCCTAATGAGGACTTTTTTGGTCAGTCCTATCCCTCGACCTGCTTTACGATCGACGTGCAGGCCTTGATGACTCCCGCGACGTTCGCGAGGTCGGACGGGATGATCATCGTGTTGTTGGTCTTGGCGAGGTTGCCGAACTGCGCAAGGTACTGCTGGGCGAGCTGCATGTTGACGGACTCGACGCCGCCCTTCCCGCTCAGCGCCTCGGCGACCTTGCGGATGCCCTCGGCCTGCGCCTCGGCGACGAGCAGAATCTCCTTCGCGCGGCCCTCGGCCTCGTTGATCTTGCGCTGCCTCTCGCCTTCGGAGAGGTTGATCGCCTCCTGCTTCTCGCCCTCGGCGCGGTTGATCTTGGCCTGGCGCTCGCCCTCGGACTCGGCGATCATCGCGCGTTTCTCGCGCTCGGCGCGCATCTGCTTCTCCATCGCGTCGCGGATCGTGCGCGGCGGCGTGATGTTCTTGATCTCGTAGCGCGTAACCTTGATGCCCCACGGATCAGACGCCTTGTCGACCGCCGCGACAATCGCCGCGTTGATGGAGGTACGCTCCTCGAAGCTGCGGTCGAGGTCGAGCTTGCCCATTTCGGAGCGCATCGTCGTCTGCGCGAGCTGGGTCGTCGCGAAGAGGTAGTTCCCGATGCCGTAACTGGCCTTCGCGGGATCCATCACCTGCATGTAGAGGATTCCGTCGACCGAAACGGCGATGTTGTCCTTCGTAATGCACTCCTGCGGCGGCACGTCTATCGCCTGCTCCTTCAGGGTGTGGCGGTAGGCGACGCGGTCGAAGAACGGCACGAGGATGTGGAATCCCGCGTCGAGAGTGCAGCGGTACTTGCCCAAGCGCTCGATGATGTACGCCGTCTTCTGCGGCACTATGACCGCAGTCTTGATGATCGCTATGAACACTATGACCGCCAGAATGGCGAAGAAAATCAGACCGCCTCCCATTTGAATCGTTCCTTTCTTTTGTTGTTTGTCGGTTATTATACCAAAAAAGCCGCGGCCGTGGCGTCATTCCTTTCGCGCCTCGGCCGCGCCCTGGCGCATATACTCATAGATGCCCGCCCTCCAGTTCGCGACGCGGGCCTTCGCCTGGGGCGTATCGGCAAGCCGCTCCGCCTCCTCCATCAGCGCCTTGAGCTCGCGCATCACGGCCGGTGTGCCAAGCACCTTCCACGCAATATCCTCCGACTGGTGGAAATCGGTCGCGAGGAAGTCGCTCGGATAGTTCGCCCGGTTGCAGTACCGCTCCTCCACGATCCGGTAGAATTTCCTAAGCGGCGCCGCCGCCTTTCCGTAAGACGAGAAGTAGTCGTTCTCGAGGACCGCGAGCGGTTCGCGCGGATTCCACATCCACCTCAGGGAGAGGAAGTCCTCGTAGTCGTCCACGAAGCCGCAGTTGTAGATGTTTTCCGAGATCTGGAGCTCGTCAAAAAGCGCATATTCCTCCGCGAGGACACGCGCAAAGAACCCGGGGAAGCAGTTGACGCCCGCCTTGCGGTTCATCCGCTCCTTCGGGAAGGTGTTGTAGAGCCAAAGCCCGAACGGACGGTCAGGATAGGTCTCGCGCCATTCGCGAAGTTGCAAGACCTCTATCCTGCCGCGCCCGGTGTACGGTATGCGATTGCAGCAGTAGCAGAAGTGGACGACTACGTTCGGCTCGATCATGAACGACGGAGGGCTGCAGTGAGAGCCGTAGGCGAGCGTCGAGATCTTCTTGCCGGGATGAGACTTCGCGATTTCCTTCGCGACGGCGTTTACGAACCTGAACCAACAGTCGGATTGCTGGGACTTCAGGTTCTTCAGCTCGGGATGGTATTGCCTCGAGCACCTTTCGCACTTGCAGAAGGTCCTGTTGTCCATTGGCTCTACACAGCAGACGTCCTTGCCCCATTTTCCGCTGCCGCCTTTCGCGACGTTGTCGAAGTACGACCTGATGTCGGCGACCGCCTGCCTGACGACGGCGGGATTGGAGTAGCAGAGCTGCGGAGGCCGCGCGTCGGATTCGTAGCCCTTCGCGAAGTAGTCGGGCTCGAACCGCTCGAACTTCGGATGGCCTTTGTCCCAGAAGCGGTCGTACCAATCGTAAAAGGAATGGCAGGCGTGGGTGACTTCGCCGCCAGTCTTCATCCGCCTGAGGAAGAGGGCCTTGCGGCGGGAGATTTCGCGCACGGCGTCTCCGAACGTGCGATTTGCAAAGGCCGACGGATAGGCGACATGGAGATAGTTGGTCCAGCCGGGTGTCCCGCGGTCCCAGAGCTCGGGAGCATACGCCCCGGTTGGATTGCGGCCTTTCGCGAACGGGCGGGCGGCATAGGCGAGGCGTCTGACGGAGAGGGAGGGATCGCGGGGAATGACCGTGCCGGCGTCCGTCGGATCAAGCCATCTCACCCCGCAGTAGTCCCAGAGAAAATCGGAGACTGCGTATTCTGGGTGTGCGCCGCTTTCGAGCGTAACGCCGGAATCGGAAAACGATATGCGGACTTCCTGCTTTGCAAGGCGTGGAGCAAGGGAGATCGCAAGCTGCTTCTTCCCTTCGCGCGGCGAATTGACGATGGCAAAATCCCCGCCGGTGATCTTGTCGAGATGTTCCTTGAGCTCAGCAGCGGCAAACTTGAGGCTTTCGTCGGCATCAGGCGCGATGACGATGTCGGCAAGGGGCTTCCCGCCGTCAGCGAGCCGCAGCGTCCTGCGCAACACGCCACCAGACACGCACCCAGAAAAAATCAAAAGCGCCGCGCCAATGACGACGCAGACGCCACAAACAATCCATCTCCTACGCAATGTTATTGCAGACTCTCCCATGACAGGTATTATAGCATAAGGGGAAATGGTCGGACCGACGAGATTTGAACTCGTGACCTTTTGCACCCCAAGCAAACGCGCTACCAGGCTGCGCTACGGTCCGACGACGTGCCAGATGTTTTGGTAGCGGGGGCTGGATTTGAACCAACGACCTTCAGGTTATGAGCCTGACGAGCTACCAGGCTGCTCCACCCCGCAATCTGGCCTTTCCGATTGGCGGGGCTGGCGGGAGTTGAACCCACAACCCTCAGATTCGTAGTCTGATGCTCTATCCAGTTGAGCTACAGCCCCAAATCGGAAAACAAGGGATAGTATATCATTTCCCCCGCCAGAATGCAAGGGGGTGCGGACGCCTTAATAAAACACCTTCCAAAGGAAGAGGCCGCGGGCGGGGGCCGTCTCAACGCGGGCGGTGCGCGGCGAATGCGCCGCGAGGAGCTCTTTTACCGCCTCTGGGCGCTCGTTTCCCTTGCCGACCGAGAGGAGAAAGCCCACCATGGAACGCACCTGCTTGTAGAGAAAGCCGTCGCCGCGCACGATGAAAGTGTAGCGAGGCCCCGCTTTCTTCACTTCGAAGGAGAAGACACTGCGAACCGTCGAGTCGAGAACGCGGTCGGGGTTCGCCGCAAAGGAGACGAAATCGTGCTTCCCGACGAAGTAGGACGCGGCCTTCTTCATCGCGGCGAGGTCGAGCGGACGGTGGCAGAAAGTCCAGTATGGCGCGAGGTGCGGCGGAAGGATGTCCGCCTGGTAGAGCTGGTAGCGGTACTCCTTGCCCTTCGCGGAGAGGCGAGCGTCGAAGTCCTCCTTCGCATACGACGCCTTGAGGACGCGGATCGCGTCGGGAAGACGCGCGTTCATCGCCCGCACGAGGTTCTTCGCTGGAATCGGCTTCGTCAGGTGGAAGTGGGCGACAAAACCCTTCGCATGAACGCCTGCATCCGTGCGCGACGAACCATAAACGCGAACGGGCGCACCGTCGAGATACGCAAGCGCCTCCTCGACGACCTGCTGGATGCCGACGGCGTTTTCCTGGTACTGCCAGCCGGAATACGCCGTACCGTCGTAGGCAATCACGACGCGGTATTTTCTTAGGGTCAGACCCTTCTGATTGCAGTCGTTCGACGCAGCTTTAGCTGTGTCAACGGCTGTATTAGAGGGGTCTGACCCTGTTGCTTTCATCGCGCGAACAGCTTCTTCATGTCGGTGAGGCGAGACTTGTCGGCGACGAGAACCGCGTCGGGGGTCGTGACGACGACGAGGTTCTTCACGCCGAGAAGCGAGATGCGCGCAGAGCGGGCGACGCAGATGTTGCCCTCCGCCTCGACGACCGTGCACGGACCTTCGCGGACGTTCCCGCGCGAGTCGTGCGGGAAGTACTTGTCGAACGCGGCGAAACTGCCGACGTCGTCCCAGCCGAAGTCGCCGGGAACGACCTCGACGTTCTTCGACTTCTCCATCACGGCATAGTCGAAGCTGATCTTTGGAAGAGCGGAATAAAGCTTGGCCAGACTGCCGCCTGCAATCGCCGTGGAGCGTGAGCGAGTCCCGTCCGTCCTGTTCGTCCCGTCCGTCTCGAGTCGGGTCAATTGCTCAAGTTCCGGCGCATGCGCGGCAAATGCGCCGCGGAAGGTCGAGGCGCGGGCGATGAACATTCCGGCGTTCCAGAGATAACCGGCCTTGACGTATTTCTTCGCCGTCTTCGCGTCGGGCTTCTCGACGAAGGTACGCGTCTTTGGCGAAATGTAGCCAAAGCATGTCGCAGGATAGGTCGGCTTGATGCCGAGAGTGACGATGACCGGCTTGCGGCGGGCGAGGGCAACGGCTTTTGAAACGACCTTGCGAAACGCCTTGGGGTTCGCCACCATCTGGTCGCTCGAGAAGAAGCCTATGATAGGGTCAATTAGGGTCGAGTTAGCGTCAGTTAGGGTCTGGTTAGGGTCAGTTAGGGTCTGGTTAGGGTCGGTTAGGGTCTGGTTAGGGTCGGTTAGACTACAAGACCCTAAGTCGGCCCTAGAAGACCCTAATCCAGATTCCGAGGCCAGGCCGACACCAAGCGCGACCGCGGCGCCTGTGTCGCGGCGCATCGGCTCACCCAAGATATTGCACTTAGGAATCTCGGGAAGCTCCCTTCTCGTCGCTGCGACGAGGTTCTTCGCCGTCACGACAAAAACGTCCTTTGGCGAGACGAAGCCGTCAAGACGGCTCACCGCCTGACGAATCAAGCTCGCGCCGCCGAAGACGCGCAGAAACTGCTTCGGGCGCTCGGGAGTAGAGAGCGGCCAGAACCGCTCGCCCGAACCGCCTGCGAGAATGACTGCCTTGAAAGTCGAAGTGCTCATTTACTTCCTTTGAAATCAAGAAGATGTCCGATGAGATAGCGGAGGCCGCGGTAGTAGAAAGCGAAGTTAAAGAGGTTGCGACGGAAAAGATGCCAAAGCGCGGCAGGCTGGAGGAAGCCGCGGTAGACCTTGCGAATCGCGCACTTGATCTCGTCCTCCGAGACGAGCGGCGTCTTCGTTATCGCGCGACGCATGTCGTACTCGTCCCAGTCGAGCGTCGTGAGGCCGTCATTCGCCTTTAGCTCCTTGAAGAGGGGCGTTCCGGGATAGGGAATCGTAAGCGTGCATTGAAGCGTCTTCGCCCAGCCCTTCGCAAGGAGTTTGCGCGCGAGAGCGACGGTGTTGGCGATTTCCTTCGGCCCTTCCCAGGCGTGGCCGAACATGAAAGTGACATGGACATCGAGCCCCGCCTCGGTCGCCCACTTCGCGCCCCTCTCGACATCCTCGACCTTGAGCGCCTTGCAAAAGCGGTCGAGCGTCTCCTGGTTCGCGGACTCGACGCCGAAGAGGACAAACTGGAAGCCGGCCTTTCGCATGAGCTGGTAGTCGGCCAAAGTGAGCCGCCCAAAGCGCATGTTGCAGTCGATGCGGACCTTCTTGTTGAGCCCGCGCGAAATCATCTCGTTGCAGAAGTCGGTGAGCCACTGTCCGACCGGGAAGGAACCCGAGTCGTCCATGATCTCCTTAACGCCGTACTTCGAGACGAGCATTTCGATTTCGTCTACGACGTCCTTCACCTTGCGGACGCGGTAGCGGGGATAGAGCGTCGTCCAGCTGCAGAAGGTGCACTTGCCGTGCCAGCAGTCGCGGCCCGACATGATGTAGGTGCCAGGCTTGCGGCGGAAGTTGCCGTTCTTCTCGGCGTAAAGCTCCCAATGGACGAGGTCGCGGTCTATCCAGGGAGCATCGGCGATGGAGTCCTTAAGGGCAAACGGCTGGACGCCCTTGGGGCAGCCGGCGGCAATAAAGTCGAGAAGCCCGAAATCCCAGTCTCCGCCGGGAATCACCGCCCAAACGCCCGGCTTCTCAATCGACTCCTCGGGAAGCGCCGTGACATGGTCGCCTACGAGGACGAACTTAACATCCTTGGGTAGGGGTGCGGGACCGCCCGAGGTCCCGTCCGTTCCAGTCGGCAAATGTTCCGCAATCCACTTCCAATGACGCTTGACGACAGGCGTCTTCGTCTCGAGAACGACGAGGTCGGGATGAAACTCGGCGAGCTTCGCGTCAAACGCCTCGGGCGAAAGCTCCGAGGCGATACCATCGAGGAAGAGGACTTCGTGCCCTGCCTTTTTAAGCATCGTCCCCGCCGTGGCCGGCACGACGGGGAAGATGTAGGTGGGTCGCGAGAACCACTGGAACTGGCGGTTCTGCGTGAGGAGCGCGACGCCCTTCTCGCTCTTCAGCGGCGGATAGGCAATCGCGATCCTCATGAATTACCACTTGTAGCCAAGTCCGACGATATAGCGGAAGTCGCTCGACTTGCGGCCAACGGAAGGCACGGAGTTGTAGTCCCACTCGATCTTCGCGAGGAGGTCGAAGTCCATGATGATCTTCGTCGTGAAGCCGACGTCCGCCTTGATGAGGTGGTTGTCGAAGTCGTCAACCTGCGGAAGTATCTCGAAGTTGTGGAAGGCCTCGATCTCGGGGTTCCACTTCGGGAAGTACTTGAGGTGATGCGCATAGCGGAGCGTCGCATAGCTCTTCTCGGCATCAGGATCCTTCACCTTGTAGTCCACGCGAATCCACGCGGCGCCGATTTCCTGGTTGAAGCTCAAGGTGCCGATCGACCAAAGCGCTTCCTTCTCGAACCACTGGTAGCCAAGACCACCGCCGAGACGAAGGCGGAAGTCGAGACCGGCGATGTCGTCCTGCTCGTAGCGGCCGTTCTCGTAGGTGTAGAACGCCTTGCTCCAGAAGTGGTCATGCTGACCCTCGAGCTCCCAGCGGTCGGTCGACTTCTCGCGGGTGTCCTTGGAGGTGCCCGTCTCGCTGTAGTAGTAGCCGAAGTCGAAGTTCACGCGATCATCGTCCCAGCGACGGTTGAGGTTCGCTATGACCGAGGCATTGTTCTTGTAGGTATTGCCGCGGGCGCTCTCGTAGGCGACGTTGATCGAGCCGTGCCATGTTTCCGGCG
This sequence comes from uncultured bacterium, assembly GCA_902801025.1. GTDB lineage: Bacteria > Verrucomicrobiota > Kiritimatiellia > RFP12 > UBA1067 > UBA1067. The sequence continues at coordinate 30,588 of CADCGZ010000040.1, forward strand.
GCTTCTCTTCGGGAGGAAGCGCAGCCACCTCGACCTTGTTCTCGTTGGCCGTCTCGACGAACGCGACCTTGTCGGCGGGAAGCTCGACGGCCCCGAGATCGTCGGAGGTGAACTTAACCTTGTCGCCGGCAACGACGGCGCCGGAACCTGTAAGCACCGACCCGGACTTCATGATTACCCTGTCGGCGAATGCGGAAGCAGCAGTCATCGCCGCTACCACAAGCATCAGTCTTTTCATTGATTGTTCTCCTTTTTGTAGTTTGGATCCTTTACAAATGGAATCCACGAAGACGTATCGGGACGCGGCGGCGGAAGCGGGTCTTCCGCCTGCTCCTCGAGCGACCGCAGGTCGAGCGAGCCTATTCCCTCAAGATTCTTCTCCGGACGGTCGCCCGGCTCAAGCTTCTGGCCCTTCGTGTACTGGCGACCGAGGACGGCGTTCTTCGGGAGCCCGGCGTCCTTGTGCGGGTTGTTCGGGTCTACAAGGCCGACGGTGACGAAGACGATGATCTCCTTCTGCTGTTTCTTGCGGGCAGACGAGCCGAAGAGCCGCGGTCCGATCCACGGAATGTCGCGAAGGAGCGGAATGCCGTTGTCGACCTGCTCCTCAACGGTGCGGGAAAGCCCGCCGATCACCGCCGTCGTTCCACTCGCCATTGCAAACTCGGTGACGAGCCTCTGAACCTCTATAACAGGGAAACGGGCGGAAATCGTGCCGCTGTCGGCATCTGACTCAGTGCCCGACTCGACCCAGCCGTTCTGCGAGGAGATCGTCGGGACGATCGAGACGTTGATGAGACCGTTGGTGCCGATCCTCGGCGTAACGTCAAGCGATATGCCCCAGCTGAAGAACGCTTCCTTCGCAAACATGAACTTGTCTTCGCCTGGAATCGAAGCCATCTGCATGTCGAGATCGAGGGAGTCGCTGCCGGACGTCGTCGTGCGCTTAGCCGCGATCTTGACATTCGGGTACTTCGTCGTCATGTCGACAGTCGCCTTGCGCCCGGACGAGACGATGATCTTCGGATTGGAGAATATGCGCGCATCCTGGCTGCCCTCGAGCGCCGACAGGACGACGTACATCTGGGAGAAGTCGAGGGTGCCGTTAAAATAGGCAATGTCGCCGTCAGCGCCGCCATTCAGGGCAGATCCGGAGAGCGTATACGACGTAGTGCCGTCCTTCGTCGTGCGCGTGTAGTCCTGGACACCCTTCCCAAGCCGGTTCTTCTGGATGCCGCCGCCGAGCGAGACCGTACCCTTCATGCCGTCAAGCATCGACCAGTCAATGCCAATGTCGTGGAAGACATTGTTGGAAAGTTCAACAAAGCGCGCCTCGATATACACCTGCTTAGGCTCGACGTCGATCTCGCGGATAACCTGCTCGCAGGCGTCAAGAATCACCGCAGGGGCCGTAACCATCACGGAATTCGATTCAGGGAAGGCAATCGCCATCCTGTTGATTTTCCAGACGACGCCGAAATCGCCGGACCACGTGGAGTTCAGCTTCGCGGCAACATCCTCGGCGGATGCGTGCGCGAGGTGAAACGTGCGCGTCGATATACGGCGGCGTGCGAGGGCAATCTCGGCCTTCGCCTCGGCAGCCGCCCTCTCCTTCATAAGTTCGGCACGCTCCTCGGCGGCGGCTGCGACACGCACCTCCTCGGCGGCGCGGGCCGCTGCCGAGGCAACTATGACGGCGTTGGAAAGCGACAACTCGTCGACGTCAGGAGACGCGACGAGATCGTCTACCACGGGATCGAGTACCACGGGATCGGGCGGGTCTGCCGCGACGACCGCAGGCGCGACAGTATCGACCCCATCGGCCGCGAACGCGACGGACAGAATCGGCACAAGCACCAATGACAGGACAGTATTCCTCATTTTTGGAAAGGAATTATACCAAATTAGCCCCTGAAAATGAAGAATTTACGGGCAAAAAAGTTTAGCATGAACGACACGGCGACTTCGATGACGACAGCCGCCGAAGTCGTCATGCCGACGAACTCGATGAGAACGCTCTGGACGGCAAGCGCAATAGCCGTTGCAAGCGCCGCCACGCCGAAGAACATGCCGAACTCGGCGTACCAGCGGAACCTCCCCGGACGAAACACGAACGCGCGGTTCATGAGCCAGCAGAAGACGTTCGCGACAGTGAACCCAGCCGCCGTCGCAACGCCGGCGAGGAACCAGCGCGCCTCGTACCACGGCTCGGCGCCCGTGAAGACGACGCTCGGCAACCCCAGCAGTTTCACCGCCTTGTCGTCAGGCGTCAGGCACTTCAGGCACGTCGACGCCAAGACGTAGAAGACCGCGAACTGAACACAGGTCGCCGCGACGCCTATGGCGCCATATTTGACGAACTGTGCAAACGGTCCGCAGTCGTGCGAGAGAAATCGCCGTACGAAATCTCTCACGCAAGCCCCATCTTGCCAAGGTCGACCGAGAGGTCGCCGAGAGGCGCCGTGGTCTTCCACGCGCCACGCGTAAAGTCGGGGATGTCCATCGAGGCGCTACGGTTCCTGACCGACTTTTCGCTGAGCTCGCACAGGCAGCACCAGCTCGCGAGGTCGTAGACGTTCTGGTCGAGCGGGAGGCCGTTCTGCATGCAGTAGGCGAGACGAAGGACCATGAGGAAGTCCATGCCGCCGTGACCACCCATTTTCTTGGCCATCTCGCCAGACTGCTTCCAGAGCGGATGCATGAACTCCTTGCGGATCTCCTCGGCCTTGTCGCCAGCGAAGAACGAGTGGGCGCCCGCACCTGGCTTGTCCTCCCACGCGACGCGATAAGGATAGTCGGTGAGAATGCCCTTCGTGCCGGTGATCGTGTTGATGCGGCTGTAGGGACGGGGCGAACTCACGTCGTGCTGGATCATGATCGAGCGGCCCTTCTTCGTCTTGATGAGCATCGTGTTCATGTCGCCCATCTCGACCTTGAGGTTGTGCTTCCAGTTGTCCGCGGGGAATGTGGCCTTGGCGTAGGCCTCAAAGTTGAACTGGTTGGACTCGAGCGACACGAGGTAGTCGAAGCAATCGCCGCGGTTAACGTCCATGTACCAGCAGATCGGCCCAAGGCCGTGGGTCGTGTACTGGTTGCCCTTGTGGGCGACGTTGTGGCGGAGGCGCCAGAAGTTCCAGTACGACGCAATCTTGTTCTTCTCGTCCCATCCCGGGCTGCTCTCTATCCAGTCGCCGTAGTTGTAGCTCCTGAGGTCGTGGATGTACGCGCCCTCGGCATGGACGAGGTCGCCGAGCTTGCCGAGGCGGCAGAGGTTGAGCGCAAGCATCTCGATTTCGCCGTAGCAGCAGTTCTCGAGCTGCATGCAGTGGCGCTTGAGCCGCTCGGAAGTCTCGACGAGCTCCCAGCACTCATCGACGGTAAACGCGGCCGGAACCTCGATCGCGACGTGCTTGCCGGCGTTCATCGCGTAGAGCGCAATCGGAACGTGAAGCTCCCACGGCGTCGCGTTGTAGACGAGATCGACGTTCTCGTCGTCGCAGAGCTTCTTCCACTCCTCGGCGCCGCCAGTGTAGACCTTCGGCGCGGGACGGCCCGCCTTCTCGATTGCCGCGAGCGTACTCTTGACGCGCACGGCGTTCAGGTCGCAGATCGCGGTTGTCTCGCAGCCGGGAATCGCGTTGAAGCCGGTGACGCCGGCCTGGCCGCGACCGAGGCCGATGATGCCGACTCTCAGCTTCTTGAACGGCTTGTCGGCGTAGGTCGCCATGGACCCTCCGTCACCGAAACCGAAGCCCTTTGTCGTGGAGCATCCGACGACAGCCGCCGCCGCGCCCATCCACGCCGCACCCTTGATGAAATCCCTGCGATCTGTATTCATAGTAAATGTCCTCCGTTTTTGACGGAGGACATTATACCATAAAATCCGAAAACCGTGCGCGGATTTCCGCGAGCTGCCGCTTACATCCCGCCGCGGCCGCGAAGCGAGCCGTGCGACAGGAAGCCCTCGTACTTGCGGACGAGGAGATGCGACTCCATGATGCGGAGCGTATCAAGCGCGACGCCCACGATAATGAGGAGCGACGTGCCGCCGAAAAACGACGCAATCACCCACGGGAGACGCATCCAGCCCATGAGGAGCATCGGGATCAGCGCAACGATGAGAAGCCCCGTGCCGCCGATGAGCGTGATTTTCGTCATCAGGTCGTCGAGGTACTCGGCTGTCGCGCGGCCAGGGCGGATGCCAGGGACGTAGCTGCCGTCCTTCTTGAGGTTGTCGGAGATGTCGATGGCGTTGAACTGCGTAGCAACCCAGAAGAACGCGAAGAACATGATGAGGGCGGCGTAGATGACGACGTGGAGCGCAGAGCCCGGGTCGGCGAGCGCCTGGCCGAAGCCGTTGAGCTTGCCGGAGATGCCGCCGGAAGTCGCGTCGGTCATCTTGACGAGGATCGCCGCGGGAATCTGGATGAGCGGCTGGGCAAAGATGATCGGCATGACGCCCGTGTAGTTCACGCGCAGCGGCATGAACGTCTGCTGCATGCCGTAGGTGTTGCCGCCGCCAACCGAGCGGCGCGTCGAGTGGATCGCGACCTTCCTGACGCCCTGCGTGAGCATAACGGTGCCCATGACGACGATGAGGAAGAAGAGTATGAGGATCGGAAGCTCGGCGATCGGGGCTGAGGCCTTGACGCCGGCGAGGCCGAAGTAGCGCTCCCATGCGCCGATGAGCGCCTGGGGGAGACGAGACGTGATATTGATCATGATGATCAGCGAAGCGCCGTTGCCGATGCCGAAGGTGGTGATCTGGTCGGCGAGCCACATGACGAAGAGAGAGGCGGTCGTCATGCCGATCACCGTCATCAGGTGGAAGCCGATGCCGGGATTCGCGACGATCTCGGTGCCCGCGAACGCAGGGCCGAGCATCGCCGGGTGGCTGAGGACGGTCGCGATGCCCCAGGACTGCACGACGCAGAGGACGATCGTGAGGTAGCGCGTGATCTGCGCGAGCTGCTGGCGGCCCGACTCGCCTTCCTTCTTAAGTTTCTCGAGCGCGGGGATGACCGAGCCGAGGAGCTGAATGACGATCTGCGCCGAGATGTAGGGCCAGATCGAGAGGAAGCCGATGGCGCACTGGCCGAGCGCGCCGCCCGTGAAGACCTCGAACCAGTCGAGCATGCCGCCGCCCGCGCCCTGGCTCTTGAAGTCAGCTATGATGCGCTGAAGCGCCTGCCAGTCGACGCCAGGCGTCGGAATCTGCGAAACAAGACGGCACACGAACACGAGGCCGAGCGTAATCAAGATTTTCTTCCGAAGCTCCGGGATGCGGAACGCGTTCGAAAAGCCCTTCATCATCGCCATTTTTTGATCTCTCTTTCCTTCTTTTGCGAAAACTTTTGTGTATTATATCAAAAATCAGTCGCCCCTTTCAAGGTCACGCCGCATTGCTTTTTTCTTGAGCGCGTCGCGCTTGTCATGGAGCTGCTTGCCGCGGCACACGCCGAGGTCGACTTTTACGCGGCCGTTCTTGAGGAAAACCCTGAGCGGAATGAGCGTAAGCCCCTTCGCCTCGGTCTTGAGCTGGAGGTCGCGCACCTCCTTCGCGTGGACGAGGAGCTTGCGCATCGACTTCGGCTCGTGGTTGAAGCGGTTGCCGAACTTGTAGGCCGCGATGTCTGCACCGACGAGCCAGAGCTCGCCCTTGAGGACCGCGCCGTAACTCCCAGAAAGCGAAATCTCCCCGTGGCGGACGCTTTTCACCTCGGTTCCCGTAAGCACTATACCGCACTCGATCGTCTCGAGCACGGTATAGTCATGCCTCGCCTTCCTGTTCTCGGCGAAGACCGGATTGAACTTCTTGTCCGCCACTTAGTCCGAGTAGAGCGAATTCACGTTGACGTGCTTCTGGTTCCACTTCGTCTTGGCCTCTTCGGCCTTGGCGATGGCGTCGAAGTCGATTTCGGCGATAAGCTTGCCCTCGGCAACCTCGCGGAGCGCGATGTCGCACTTGTCCTCGTCGAGCGACTGGGGCTTCACGAGCGGCTTCGCGCCGTTGATGAGCTCGCGCTCGCGCTTGGAAATGAGGTTCACCAGCACAGGAACAGAAGGAATCTTCTCGTGGGCCTTCTTTAAAAGTTCATTGTTCATCTCTGTCTTTTCTCCGTTGGAAGCGCGTATTATATCAAATTATTTCACTTCGCGGTAGGCGTCTACTGCTTTTTTCCACGCGGTGGTGCCGCAATAGCCGCACGGCTTGAACTCGGGGCAGAACCCGCGATAGACGCATTCGGGAACACAGCAGGCCGCGACCTCGGGCTCCTTTTTAGCGATTTCATCGACTACGGCCTTCCACGCTTCGCGCGTCTCCGCGCTCGCCTGCCCGCAGAGGCGGCGGCGCGAAATGAACATCACGGACTGGGCGTTTGCGAAGCATTCGTGCACGACTGGCGCGTCCTGGCGGTTCGCGTCGCGCTGGACGCCTGTCCTGTCGGTGCGCTGGGTCGATACGAAGTGCTCGATGCCGAATTTATGGCGCACGAAGTGGACACTCACCCAGTAAGGCAAGTCCATCCACTTCCAGTTGAAGCAGAGCTTGCGGACTGGCGAATGCTCCGCGAGCAGAATGCGCTTCTTCCACTTGGAGCTCGGTTCGCCCTCGCCCTCCTCGCGGCGGATCGTCGTGCGGGCCGCGTCGGCGACCTCGCGCCACGTGCCCTTGACCTTCAGGAACTTGATTTTCATTTCATTACCTCCACTGTTGAACCGTGTAGAACATGTTGATCGTGTAGAATTTCTGCATTTGCCTGGCGCGGGCGAAACGCGACGCGCCGCCAGCCAATGAGCAAATCGTTCTTTAGAAGCGCGTCCGCCCCGATGCGGTTCATCGGCTCCGCAACGACCATTGGGCTTATCGACACCGGAATCCCGAGGTCGAGCTCGCCTGGCTTCCCGACCACCGGCGCGAGAGACGAGCCGCTACCGTTCACGTCAGTGGCGGAGATTTCGACTTTCGCGTCTGTAGTAGGCCAGCCGGTTTCGCGTCCAAGAAACGTCATCGACGCCGCGGAATCGACGATAAGCGGAATCTCCTTCTCGCCATAGCGCGCCTTGAGGGCAATGCTGAAGGGATCGGATGCCGCGCGATCGACGGCGTTCGTGAACCCCGCAAGACGCGCGCGCGCTGGCGCAAAGACGACCTCGCCCGCGCCCAAGGAGACGAGCGTCGTGACACGCCCGACGACGTTCATGCCTATTACGCCGTCGATCTTCTCGCCGATCCCCTTCGGGAAATGCGAGATGTCGAGCACCATCACGTCGAAGTCGCCAAACTCCGCCGCGCCGATCTTGAACGAATCGGCATGCACGAGCGACGGCGAGCCCTCGACATTCGTTACGCCTGCGAGGACTACCTTCTCGAGCTTGTGGTCCTTGAGCTCGCGCTCAACGAAGCCCTTGTCGAGCGTCGTATGTGTCGCACCGGTATCGAAGAGAAGCGTGCAGGGCTTTCCGTCCACTTCGCCGCGAACGATCGGCATGTTGTTGCCAAGGACGCGAACCGCGACAGGAGTGTCGTTGGTCGGCGCCGTCTCGGGAAGGAACGGCACCCGCCCCGCAAAGGCAGACGTCGCGGCAAGGGCAAAAAGTGTCGCAAGCGCCTTCATCGGGACGGTTCGTCAGCGGACTACGAAATTGACCATGCGCTTCGGGACGGCGACGACCTTGACGATCGTCTTGCCTTCGAGGAACTTGGCGACGTCGGCGTTCGCCTTTGCCGCGGCTTCCATCTCGGCAGGAGTCGCCGCGACGGGAACCATGACGCGCCCACGGAGCTTGCCCATGACCTGAACGGGAATCTCGATCTCGTCCTCGACGAGCGCTGCGGGGTCGAACTTGGGCCACGGCTCGTATGCTAGCGACTTGTCGTGGCCGAGGAACTGCCAAAGCTCCTCGCCAAGGTGTGGCGCAAACGGCGAGAGGCAGAGGACAAAGGTCTCAAGGAACGGACGGGGAAGACCAGTCTCCCCCGCACCCTCACTAGCGGAACTTGAGCTTTTTGCGTGCTCCTCCGCCTCGTTCACAAACACCATCATCGCGGAGATGCCGGTGTTGAAATTCATCGTCTCGAGGTCTTCACCGACCTTCTTGACCATCGCGGCGAGACTTTTCGCCTCGGCCTTGGTCATCGCACGGTCGACGACAGGCGTCTCGGTGACGAGGCGGTTGGCGCGCTTGAGGAAGCGATACACGCCCTCGACGCCCTTGGTG
>CADCGZ010000041.1 GCA_902801025.1 uncultured bacterium
CTTGCTCTCGCCTTTCGTCAGATTTACAGTGAACGTATGGGTCGACGAATCCGTCTCCGCCTCGCCGGTTGCGACGCCCGTCATCTTCCAGACATAGTGCTTGGGCGAGAACTCCTTCTCTTCAACGACATTGCCCTCCGCGTCCAGCTTGCGGTGCTTGCCATTCGTCGTGACTGTCGCGGACAGCGATATGCTGACGTTCGTGCCGCCGTCCTGGACGGAGTAGGCGACGACCTTCGGTGCCGTTGCCGTCATCGAGAGAATCGGCTTCTCGTGCTCGACGGAGCCCTCGCCATCTCCATTCTCGTCGTCATCATCCTCTCCATCCTCAATGACGATCGTTGCGGAGCCCTCCGCGCTTTGGCCTTCGCCGACGGCATCTGGGCTTTTCGCGGGCTCTCCCGCCGCCTTGTTGAGCGTGACGGCGGTTCTGCCGTCGCGGAAGCGCCATCCAGGCCGAGCCTCAAGCTTCACCTCCGCGGCGCCTCCGCCGACGACCTCGAGCCCAAGGCCGAGCCCGCGGTCCGAAATCCTCAGTTCCGCGTCGCTCGTCGCGACGACGACGTCGTTCGTCACCGTGTTGGGCAAGGCTATGATTGCAGCGGCCATTACGGTTAATAGTATACCAAATTTCCGCATGCCACACCTCAAAGGCTGGCGCGCTTTTGCCATAAGAATCGATGTCTTCGTGTTCATATGGCAAAATAGTTTATCACATCGCACGCGCCCCATGTCAAACTTTTAGTTTACAATTTCGTAAAGTTGATGATGGTTGAAAAGCGATTGAAGTGTTGGGAAGCGGACGAGTGGTGGTTGAGGTTGAATTGAGGTTGATTAGCGGTTGGAGTTGGAGAATCACGGATGTGGGATGGTTGTGTCGGAATCGTTCTTGTATTCGAGAAAAAAAAACAAAGAACTCCCTCTTGTGCGCAAGAGGGAGATTTGGTAAAATTTACGCCCGTTTGGAGGACCGGTAGCTCAGTCGGTCAGAGCGGGGGACTCATAATCCCTTGGTCGTGGGTTCAAGTCCCGCCCGGTCCACCAACGGCGAATCGTTTACTGCACGATAATCTGCCGCGATTCGTAGTGCCCTGGCTGCCACACGCGAACGACTGTGCCGTTAGGCTGAATCTGATCAACGTATGTGCCGGGAACCCAGACCTGCTGCGTCGTATAGACAGGCGTCGTCACTACAGGCGTGGTCACCACGGGAGCCGCGACAACAGGAGTTGTGATGACGCGCGGGCCGATGATCGCATCAGTCAGGACGCCACCGACAACCCCTCCAACGAACCCAGGCCAGAAATGACGCCCGCCATGACCCCAACCGCTGTGATGATGGTAGTGGTGTGGCATGGGTGCCGGACGGTGGTGCATCATAGGACGCGGTCCACCGAAGCCGCCGTGATGACCGAAGCCCCCGCGATGACCGCCAAAGCCAGGACGAGCCATAAGCGTTCCCGCCGCCAGAATCGCGCCAAATGTAAGTATAAGTTTCTTGTTCATTTTGTCTTTCCTTTCTCCGCTTTTTGCGGTCACGTGAAGATAGGGCACGAGTCCCGCAAAAACTGACAAAGATTTTTCTATTTTTTTATGCGATCCCATTTCTTCCAACTTTCACGCATAAATTTGATTGAACGTGAAAATATCTGGTCAACATTCGCCGCAGACGACACATCGAGGAAATCCTTTATCTCTTCGCTCGAAAGGAAAAAGCGCGTTTTAAGAAGGTGTATGTAGCACCTCTCAGGGTCTTCGTTCCAAAGCAAACGGAAGAAGTATAGCGTCATGCGCCACACCTCAAGCCGGATCGTCTCCTTGTCTTGAGTTGGAAGCGCCAGCGCCTCGCCTTCGCCCTCCGCATCTGGATGTGCGCCCTCAATGGAAATCTCGCCGTGCTTGTTTGGGTCGGCGTTGAGGACATAGCCGCGAACATAGCGCTTGAGCCAGCCCTCGAAGCTTCCCTCGCCGCGATAGAGGTCTATCTTGCCCTTCCCGATCATCTCGTCGAAGAGCATCCCCATAAGATCGCCCGCCGTCAGCGAAAAGCGCTCCATCATGTCTGCGGAGCGCATCGACTTCGACTCCGGCTCGACGACGCGCTCCCAGACGAGCTTCCACCCCTCGTCCTTGCCGTCCTTAACAAGCTGCCACCAGGTCTTGTCGTCCATCTCTCCCCCCCCCTCACTCGAACGTCGGCACGCCGGGAACGGGCCTAAGCCCCTTGCGGTGCAGCCAAATCGGAACGGAATGCTTGCCGGCGACGAACTCGGCGAACGTCATAGACGCCGAACCGTCGACCACGGAAAGTTCCTTGCCGGCGAACTCAAAGACCGCCGACTTTATCCTGTTACCATCGTCATCGACAATTGTGATATCGAGAGGAGTCTCAGCGACAGCCCCAGGAGGAAACACTATGGTAGCCCTCCAGCGCAAGGATTCGTCCTTCGTCGGATGCGAGCGGAACGTGAATGCTATTCTCTTGTCGGGCGGCGTTTTCATGGCGTAGATTATACCAAAAGCCGTGGCGTTGTGCACCATCAGGGCTTCATCTATCCGCGGCCACAGCGGTCCTCGCCGTGGGCGCGGATCCACTGCTTCGCCAGGTTCACCGCCGGGACGTCCAGCGCCGCCGAGTAGGTGGGGTGGAAGATGAGCCCCGTCACCACCTCCTCGCGGAGAAGCCTCTCGGCGAACTCGAGCTGCATCTCCATGCGGCTCGCCGAGACAGGCTCCCCAAGCGTGTAGTCCCACATGTACACGCCCATCAGAAGGCTCTTATCCGGGCCGATGAAGTCGCGCATTTGCCGTACGGAGCCCTCGTGCTGGCCGAGGTTCTCCGAATGCCAGCACCAGAAGCTCGTCTCGTCGCACATGTCAATATATGGCTTGAATTCGGGCTTGATGCCGTCCTGGTCGGAATAGACCACTATCGAGAGGCGGAGGTCGTTCTCGTGAAGGCGGTCGGCGATCTTCTTCACCACGTCCTCGGTCTGCGTGTACTCCTTCACGGCGAAGAAGTCGTCCAGAAACCCGCCCGTGAAGTTCGGGAAGGCGGGCTTTATCTCGTTGATCGCCCAGTCAAGCTTGTCCCAGACGGTGCCGTTGCCGCCGTCGGTGATGCCGAAGGCGAAGCGCTTGAGCTGGCGGAACTGCTCGATGTAGTCGCCCCACGGATGGGCGGGTTTGTTGCCCCATCGGATGAAGCAGTCGTTGGGAATGCCCATGAGCCTGCAACCTTCCGCCTGCTCAACGGTCGGGCCCTCCCACTTGCGCCCGCTGCTCTTCTTGAAGCCGGACTTGTGGCACATCTGGGCGTGGTGCCCCCACATCCACAGCCGGTCGCGGATCGTTGGTCCGTAGAAGGACGACCCCTGGAAAATGGACCGACATCCCGCTGCGGACGCCACGGCCGAGGCGGCGGCGATCCCGCCGAGGAAGTCTCTGCGACTGACGCCGCCGTTCATCGTTTCCGTCTTGTCCATGCTTTCTCTACGAGCGGCGGATCAGCTTATTGGCAGCGCCAGTGGCGGAAATACTGGACGGAGAACGTCTGCGGGAGGTCGGCCTTGTCAGGCTCGCCGACCCAGCCGTACATGATCTCGCAGTCGAAAGTCACGTGCATCGGCCTGTGGAAGTGGTCGTTCGGGCGCGAGAACATCTCCACCCCGTCCGCGTACCACTTCATCTCCTTCTCCGTCCAGAGGAATCCGTACTCGTGGTAGCCGTCGGCAAAATCGAAGTCGACCTTTTTGCGGCTCGACTTTTCCGGCAGCTTCTCGACGCTGCCGAGGACGCGGCCTTCAAGATATGGCGTGCCGAGGCGGTGGACAGTGTTGTAGAACGCGCGCGCGCAATCGGACTTCTTAGATCCCTCCTTGCCGAAGATCTCGAAGATGTCGATCTCCTCGGAGAAGTCGCCGGGGCGATACTTCTTCTTCGGCTCGTCCGAAAGCGGATCGTATAGCCAGAACGCGTTGCACACCGCCGCCTTCATCGACTTCGCGCGGCATTCGTAGTAGCCGTAGAACGTCTTCTTCTTCGACTTCACGATCGCCGTCGCGTATGTGTCGAAGCCACGCGCGAGATTGTCCGCCGTTTTCTCGTCTTCCCTTAGAAGCCGAGCCGTCAGTTTAAGCTCCCCTTTCGCAACATCGACATTGTCGCGCGAGAAAAGGAACCCGCTGCGCCGCCCCTGGAACGACTCAACCCAGTCGTCCCACTTCGAGCGATCAAGCGTCTCGCCCTCGAATTCGTCGCTCGCCTGCTCGTCAAACACAAACTGGCATCCAACATCCGCCAGCGGACATTCGAAAGTCTGCTGTCGTCCGTCGACTGTCTGCGGAGGAGTTTTTGCAACACCCTTCCAGTGCCTTTCCGCATGCGAAAGATAGATGTTCCAGTCGAATAGCCCGAGATCGTGCTTCCCCTCGTGGCAGTGGTACGAGACACACGACGGATCCTTCCACGCCGCGCGGGCGAGCTCAGTCGCCTTGCGCTCGCCCTCGGGACCCGCCCAGTCGTCAGTACTCCCCGAGCCAACAGCCAAAAGCCGCGGCGCTACGCAGGAAAGAAGCTCGTGCTGGTCAAAAGGCATCTCCTGCTCGCGGTTGACCCACAATGTGTAGTCGAGACAGAACCAGTACTGAAATGTGCGGACGATCTGCGCTATGTGCTCCGACTTAGGGAGGTCGAGATGGTTGAGCTTCGCGCCGGCGCAGCCTGAGCCATTCACGCAGACGCACGCGAAGCGCGGGTCGGTGACTGCCGTCCAGAGCGCGGTCTTTCCGCCGCGGGAATGCCCTACGACGGCGACCTTCTTCGCGTCTATCTCCGGGACTGTCTCGAGCCAGTCGAGCGCACGGCTCGCGCCCCAGCCCCACGCGGAGATCGTGCCCCAGAGCTTCGGGTCCCTGTACGCTCCCGGCTTCTCGAAGGCCTCGAACACGCCTTTCGTGTTGCCGGTGTTGTAGTCAGGAGCCACGTCCCACGTATAGAACGAGACGGCCGCGAAGCCGCGCTTCACAATCTCCTCCACCGGAAAGAACGGGCTCTTCTTTTCGCGCTCGGGGTCGCAGTTCGCCTTGTAGTCGCGATTGCAGATGAGAAGAAACGCCGGAACTGGCCCCTTCGCATCGGCCGGCACAAACGCCGTCACGGGAAACGAATTAGTCCCAAACGAACCGCCGTAGACGACGCGAACTTGCTTGCGCACCATCTTGCCGCCTGGCATAAGCTTGTCGTCCGAAATCTTCTCGAACTTGAGAAGCAGCGGCTTCTCCGCCTCCGCAGGGCGACGCCCAAACTCGTTGTCGGCGAAGAACGCGACGATTTCATCGCGCGACTTCTCTCCGATTGCGTTAATCCGCGTCTCCGCCGCGCCTGCAGCAAATGCGACGACCGCGCCTGCGGCGAGCGACAACATCCCTTTCATCACCATATTGCAATTTCCTTTTGGAAGAATTATACCATAAATCCACTAACGCTGCGAACTGGCGCTTTGCATCGCACTATGGTATAATCACGGCACAAAGGAGAATCATAAGGCATGAACACCGTAAGACTGGCTACAGCCGCGGCAATGGCTGCCATCGCTGGCACGCTCATGGCGGAGAGCACCGTAGTTGACGTGGACTTCTCGCGCGGCAAATGGAACAAGGACGACTTCACCGCCGTGAAAAGCTGGCGCTTCGGCTATCTCGGCGTCTTCGACCAGATCGACGACGCGATAGTGAACAGATGCCCCGACAAGAGCGGAGAAGAGATATTCAAGAAGCACTCGAACGACGTATACGCCGCGATCGTGCACAAGACGCGCCTAAGTCTAGGGACTACTGTCTCGTCCACGATGATGTTCGACCACCGCATGGCCCCCATCGTCGTGTTCGCGCACGAACTCGGCGCCGCGGCGGACGGTACGCCGGAATTTCGCGAACACTGGGAGGCATGCCTCTTCGACAAGGGAGTCAACCTGTGGCATCATACGTTCGTGGAAGGCAAGCAGAAATGGAGTCTCGCCGCGTCGATGCGGCTTCCTGAAAAAGAACGCTTCAAGCCAAACGTCAAGTATTCGCTTTCGGTCAAGGTGTTCAAGGACAGTCATGGCCTGAAATGCGTGGAGATCTCGTGCGGCGGCTATTCCTTCACCCACGAGGACCAGACGCTGCCGGACGACTTCGTTGCCGGCATAATAGGATGCGAAGGACGGAACTTCTTCTACGACTTCAAGGCCGTGAAGTGACGCCAGTCGTCTGATCAGACGGTGCGGCCGACGAGCTTTTCCGACAGCGACTTCAGAAACGACGTGTCGCCGGGAAGCCCCGCAAGCGCGGCAATCGCAGCGGCGGTAGTCTCGTGGACGAGCGACTCCGTTTTTTCCTTCGGGAACGGCGAGTCGCCGTCGAGAAGATCGTCTTCGTACTGAAACGCGAGCCCAAGATTGAGCGCGAATGTGCGAAGCTTCTCTACGCTCGCCGCATCGCCGCCGCCCGCGAGCGCGCCCATCGCCGCCGCCGCGACAAAGAGATCGGCGGTCTTGTGGGTGTAAACAAAATCTACAACCTCCACAGGCACGGATGCGGGACCGCCCGAAGCCCCGTCCGTTCCACCCTCGCGTTTCAAGTCCTCGACCTGTCCCTGCACAACGCCGACGCCTGCCGCGCCAAGCGCCGCGACTATCTCGGCGACGTTGCGCGGCGCATTTGCCGCGGCCTTGAACGCAAGCGCCTGGAGCGCATCGCCCGCAAGAATCGCATTCCCCTCGCCAAACTTCGCCCATACCGAGGGTTTCCCGCGTCGCTCCGTGTCGTTGTCCATCGCGGGAAGATCGTCGTGGACAAGCGTGTAGTTGTGGAGAAGCTCTATCGCCGCTGCGGGATAACGCGCGTCCTCCGCCTTGCCGCCTACCGCGACTGCACTCGCCAGGCAAATGAGCGGACGAATCCTCTTGCCGCCAGTGCCGACGGCATAGCGCATCGCCTCGCTCAGCTCGGCAGGGCGCTCCCCTTCCTTAGGCAGCACCTCGTCGAGCGTCCTCTCGATTATGGCAAGGAATTCTTCCTTCATTCAACTCTCCCCTTGACGCTTTCCTCGTGATGCTTCCTGATGTCGGGATCAAGAGACTGCTGGACGTTATAGTCCTGGCGCGGATGCTTCTTCCCGTCACCGACTCCTTTCGTCATGAGCTCCTTAAGCTCGTCAAGGTGCGTCGTGTAGACGTCGCGCGGATTGCAGCCGTGCTTCTTGCAGATGCTCGCCGCCATGCCGACGACCTCGCCCATCATGCCGTGCGTGCGGATGAGGCGCGTCGTGCCGAGGGCGATGTGCGTAACGGAGATGTCGCGCCCTGCCATAAAGAGGTTCGGCACGTTGCGCGAATAGAGGCAGCGGTACGGCACGGGATACGGCCATATCTTCTCGTTGAGCGAGTTTGACTGGTACGGCTCGCCCTCGAACTTCGACTCCTCGGCCGTCTTCGGGAGATGCAGGTCGATAGTCCACGTCGTCGCGCACGTGCCGTCTAGCTGGAAGTCCTTTTTGCGGAGGTGGTTCTGGTCGAGGATGAAGTCACCGAGAAGACGACGCGACTCGCGGCGGCCAGCGTTGTACGCGACCCACTTGAGCTCCTTGTCCGCAAACTCCGCCTTCTTGGAATAGCCGTTCTTGACGAACGCCCAGTTCGAGAACGCGACGAGAAGTCCGTAGTCGCGTATGTACTCGCCCTCCGCGATCTGGTCGCGGCCGAGCCCTGCCTCCCACCACCAGTCGCCCCTCAAGTGCGGCGAGCAGTTTTGCTCATTGATCGTCTTAAGCATCCACGGCCGAACAGGAAACGCCGCGTCGCCATCGGCCTTTCCCGCATACCACTGGACGGACGCGCCCATCGTGATCATGTCGGCCTTCTCGGGCGCGTCGGGTTCGTTCGTCTCGCTCTTCGCCTCGCGCCCCATGCGGCCGTCGCCAGTGCAGTCAACGAACCAGCTACCCTCGAAGTTTTGCAGGCCACCTTTGCGCGTGTCTTGCGCGACGACGGCAGTGATGCGACCTTCGCTGTTCGTAACAACGCCGTTTACATGCTGGTTAAGGTAGAGGTCGAGACCCTTCGTCTCTTTGACGACCTTCATCTTGAGGTCATCCTCGTATACGGATGCCTCGCGCGCGTTACCGCCGGACTTCGGGCTGAACTCCGCGAGCACATCGCCAAGCCGCGGATAAGGAGGAAGGTTCGCGTATGCGCCGAGATGGACGCGCACCTCGGACGAATTGTTGCCACCGAGGACAGGACGATCGTGGATGAGCGCCGTCTTGAGTCCGAGCCGCGCCGACGAAATCGCCGCACAGATTCCAGCGACCCCTCCGCCAACAACCACGACATCGTAGCGAGGAAAGTTCAGACTCTTTATCGCAGGGACGCACGACGGGCGGCGAGGATTGTTGAGAAACGCAAACGGATTGACCTCGGTCGTGAAGACGATCGCATCGACGCGTCCGTCAAAACCATCGCAGTCGTGTAGCGCCAGCGTGTTCTTGCCGCCCTTGAGCGTCACATCGTCCGCCTTGACCCACAGCCATTCGCCCTTCCCCTGGCAGCCGAGCAAGTTCGGCAGCTTCTTGCCGTTGATTATGAGGTTGAAAGTGCCAGCGCCAATGTCGGGGTGCCAGAACGAAGTCCAGTTCTTCGTTCGCACCCAGACGTTGTATCTGCCGCCGGCAACTACGAACTTCGTCCTCGCGTCGGCAACGGGCTTGCCCATGCCGTGGGCGAGGAGATATGGCGAGCCCATCTGGTCCATGAACTGCGTGTCGTTCACCCATCCGCCCCAGTCGTCAAACGACTCGGCCTCAATGAAAATCGTCTCCGCCTGCGCGGCAAGCGCAGCAACAAACCCAAGAAGCAACAGTGACTTTTTCATGGCTTATCCTATCCTTACTCTTCTGCCTTCGACGCGGTATTTGCCCGACGCGAGGATGTTGAGCGCCTCGGGGAACGCGATGTGTTCCTGAACCTGAATGCGCGCGTGGAGAGTCTCCGGCGTATCATCCTCAAGGACG
The DNA here is from genome assembly GCA_902801025.1 of uncultured bacterium. Lineage (GTDB taxonomy): Bacteria > Verrucomicrobiota > Kiritimatiellia > RFP12 > UBA1067 > UBA1067. The sequence continues at coordinate 9,052 of CADCGZ010000041.1, forward strand.
GGAACCGCCTTCTGAACGATGATGGGGCCGGAGTCCGTCCCTGCGTCGACGAAGTGAACCGTAACGCCCGCGACCTTGCATCCGTAGTCGAGCGCCTGCGTCCAGCTGTGGACGCCGGGGAACGCGGGAAGAAGCGCGGGGTGGATGTTGAGGACGCGGTTCGGGAATGCGGCGAGCAGCTTGGGCTTCACGATGCGCATGAAGCCAGCGAGAACGACCGTGTCTACACCTGCGCCCTTCAGAAGCTCGATGCAGCGATCTTCCGCAGGGCCTTCAAGTTTAGTCTTCCACGGCGCGCAGTCGAGATACTGGCACGGAATGTTGTGCTTCTTCGCGCGATCGAGGATCTTCGCGTCCGGGACGTCTGCGAGGACAAGCTTGATGTCTGCGTCGAGCGTACCCGCTTCGATCGCGTCAACGATTGACTGCATGTTCGAGCCCGCGCCGGACCCAAGAACGCCGAGGTGTAATTTGCTCATGTGCAAATTATACCAAATTCAGCGCCGAAATGCGCTACCGCAAAAGTTACTTCACTTCCTCGATCGCGATCTTCCCGGCGATGCGGCGACCGTTCACTCGGCGGCCGTCGGAAAGCGCGAGGTTCTCGAACGAGACTTCGCGCCAAGACTCGGGGCAGCCCTTGAAGAACTCGACCTTGCCGTTGACCTCGTGCGCCATCATCTCGAGAACGGCCGTAGCCGCCGCGCACTGCCCGTCCATCTGCATGATCTGCCCGTCACCCGACCCGGCGAAGCTGCCGAAGATCGTGAATGTCGAGAAGCCGGGCGCGTACGCGTTATGCAGCGAGCCGTGCCCGGGGTTGCAGAAGTACGCGTCCCACGATCTGAGAAGCTCCGCCGCCGCCTGGGCGTTGCCGACATGAGTGTTGAGTATCGACGCCCATGGAACGCACCAGCCGGACCAGTAGCCAGTCCCGCGCGCGACCCATGTCCCGTAAGTCTTCGCCGCGATATCGCGCGTCGTCTTGTCGGAGAGGTCGAGCGTGTCAAACGGATAGAAGCCCGCCATGTGCGAGTGGTGGCGGTGCGACTCGGTGAGCGGCTGCCCCCTGAAAAGCTCGATTCCGCTATGCCCCGCCGAATACTGCGGAAGACGCTTTTCGACGTCGAGCCACATCGCGTCCGGCTGTACGCCAAGGAGCTTCGCCGCGTCGACGAGATCGCGCGCGAGGCGATGCGCCGCGGCGAGCTGGAAACTCGGATCGCGTCCGACCGCGCTTCTCACGTCCGCTCCGCCCCACTCTGGAGAAGGCCCGAGCGGAAGCGTGAGCTTGCCGTTCTCCTCCTCCATCATCGCGCGGTAGACATTCATCGCGCCCTTCATGAAGTCGAACGCACCGCCCTTTAGAAACTCGACGTCGCCCGAGTAGCGCACATACCGCATCATCATCGCGGCGACCCACGCCGTAGAGCCGTGGTCGATAGTGCCTGTCCAAAAGCCGCCGATGCAAACGCCGCGGTCATCGACGGAGTGCGGAAGAACATAGCCGTTGTCGATGCCGACGAACTTCTTCGCATTGTCCTTGAGAAGCGGCCGCCACGAAAGGACCATCCTGAATAGCGGCAGAAGGTTCTCGAAGTGCCCTCCGCGGAACGCGGGCGAGTAGCATTCCTGGACATTGATGTTGAAGTGGTAGTCGCCGTTCCACGGAACGAGCCGGTCATCCTCAAGCCAGACGCCCTGAAGCCCAGCGGGAACGCCGTCGGGGTCTGTCATCGCACCGAAGCGGTACATGCCGTAGTCGAAGATGCGCTGGACCACGGGATCAGGAACCTTCACGCGCGCGCCTTCGGACCAGAAAATCTTCCAGTACGCGACTGATTCCTTCGCAATGCTGTCGAAATGCCTTCCGTCCGCAAACACCTTGTCGCCGCCACGACCCGTCTTGAGAGTAATCACGCCGTCCTTCTTCCACCAGGAAAGCCAGACGGATGGATCTGCGGGGAGATTCCAGCGCATGCCGCCGCAGCTTCCGTCCCCGTCAATAACATCAAACACGCTCGCCTTCTCGACAAAGGTGCCACCTACCATTTTCGACATCGCAAGGCCAACCGCGCCGCCTTCGGCGAACTCGAGGCTGCCGAGCCCCGTGAACGGGTCGAGCGTGCCGCGCTTCAGCGTCTTGCCGGGGACCTTGATGACGACACGGCCCAAGGGAAGCATGTAGGGGTTGCGCGGCTCGCCTTTTGGCGTCTCCTTCTTAAAGAGTCCGTAGAGGCGGCCCTTGTCGCCAGAATGGACGGCGGCGACGATGTTCGTGTAGTTCTGCTCGGGCATCCAGGAATATCCACCACGGTGATCCCAGAGGTCCGAGCGCCCGACGGTGAGGCGAATCTCGTCGCCGCCACCCCAGACGAGGAAGCCAGTCTTGCCGTCGCCAAAGGCAATTCCCTCGTGGCAGCTCCCCATGCGCGGAAAATCCCATTCTACCGGGACCGCGACGACTGTCATTGCGGAAAATAGGAACGCTGTGGCGGCAAAGCTTACGTGTCTCATGTCTCGATATCCTCGATTAGGGTGGTTTCCGTTGTCTCCCATTATACCAAAAAATACGCTCCCTGCCTTGACTTGTCGGCGTCAAAAAAGATATAATCTAAAACACTTTTGGAGGAACGACATGTCTGAAGATTTGCAGAGTCTCTTGGAGAAGATCAACCGCGAGGGCGTTGAAAAGGCCCGTGCCGAAGCCGACAAGATAATTGCCGACGCCAAGGCGAAGGCCGCCGACATCGTGAAGGCGGCAAGCGCCGAGGCCGCAAAGTCCAAGGCAGACGCGGAAAAGGCCGCAGCCGACTATGCCGCGCGCGCCGCAGAGACCGTCCGCCAGGCCGAACGCGACACAATACTCAAAATAGAGTCATCCGTCACCGCCCTTCTCGAAAAAGTCCTCAAGGCGGATGTCGACATCGCTCTTGCAGACGAAAAGACAGCAGCCGGCCTCGTTGCCGAGGCGATCAAGGATCTCGTCGGCTCAGTCGAAATCGCGGCAGCCCCGAAGCTCGCCTCCGCCCTCAAGGCGCAGCTTGCTTCCAAGGGCAATGTCACGGTAGTGATGGACGACACGCTCGGAACCGGCTTCTCCGTAAAGACCGACGGCGGCCGCGTTGAGCATGCGTTCACCGGCGACGTGATTGCGGACGAGCTTGCAAAGCGCCTCAGGCCAGACCTCGCGAAGCTGCTCAAGTGATGTCCACCGACTACATAGTCGCAAGTCTCCCGACGCTTGCCTTCGACGCGCCGGCGCCGATTACGTGGGAGAAATTCGCGGAAGCCGCGCCGGACGCGGAACGCCTCGTCGCCACGTCGGGATGGAACGACCTCGAAACCCAACTCCGCAACGCCATGGCCGCCGCGAGAGGCGGCGCTAAATACGAGCGTCCCGCGGACGGCTGCTCACTTTACTGGAAAAACCGCGTCACCGCCTGTTTTCAGGAGAAGGAAGTCGCGAAGCGCCAGGACATGATCGACAGGGTCTGGTGGGACGCCGCTGGCGAACTTACCCCTCCGGCCTCGCCGCTTGGTTCCGGCGCAATCGCCACCTACGCGGTCCGGCTCAAGATCGCGCTGCGCCGCTCCGCCATCTCGACGGAGAGAGGCAATGCGGCGTTTGACAGGCTTACGGCAGAAACGAAAGAAAAAGTATGACAACTACCGGAAAAATCGTCGCCGTCAACGGCAACATGATCACGGTCGCCTTTGACGGCGCCGTGGCGCAGAACGAAGTCGGCTACGCCGTGTGCGGCGAATCGTGCGCGTGCGCGGCACTCGCTGCGACATGCAGGTGTTCGACGCGACGACTGACCTCATGGTCGACGACCGCGTGGAGTTCACGGGAGAACTGCTTGCCGCAGAGCTCGGGCCCGGCATGCTCGCACAGGTCTACGACGGCCTCCAGAACCCTCTCGCCGATCTCGCAAAGGAGGCGGGCAAGATTTCAAAGGACGCGGAATTCTTCCTCCAGCGCGGCATGTACCTCTCCGGCCTTCCCCGCGACAGGAAATGGGATTTCCACCCGCTTGCCAAGGTCGGCGACCGTGTTACGGCTGGCGACTTCCTCGGCTGGGTGACGGAGGGCATCTTCGACGACAAGACGATGCCGGGACACAAGATCATGGTCCCCTTCGCGCTCCGCGGCGTCTACTCCGTCAAGTCGCTCGCCCCCGCAGGCGACTACACCGTGACAGACACGATCGCGACGCTGACCGGCCCCGACGGCAAGGACGTTCCAGTCCAGATGATGCAGCGCTGGCCCGTCAAGGTGCCGATCAAGTGCTTCAAGGATCGTCTCGCGCCGACCGAGACGCTCGAGACGACGGTCCGCACGATCGACACGTTCTTCCCAGTCGCGATCGGCGGCACCTACTGCATTCCCGGGCCTTTCGGCGCGGGCAAGACGGTTCTCCAGCAGACCACCGCGCGCTATGCGAAGGTCGACATCGTGATTTCCGCCGCGTGCGGCGAACGTGCAGGCGAAGTCGTCGAGACGCTAAAGGAATTCCCCGAGATCGTCGACCCCAAGACGGGCCAGTCGCTAATGAAGCGCACGATCATCATCTGCAACACGTCGTCGATGCCTGTCGCCTCGCGCGAGGCGTCGGTCTACACGGCGGTGACGCTCGCCGAGTACTTTAGGCAGATGGGGCTCAATGTTCTCGTGCTCGCAGACTCCACCTCGCGCTGGGCGCAGGCGATGCGCGAACTTTCGGGCCGTCTTGAGGAAATCCCTGGCGAGGAAGCGTTCCCCGCCTACCTTGAATCAAGGATCGCGGCGTTCTACGAGCGCGCAGGCCGTGTCATGCTCAAGGACGGCTCGACCGGATCGGTCACAATCGGCGGAACGGTGTCACCCGCGGGCGGCAACTTCGACGAGCCCGTGACCCAGGCGACCTTGAAGGTCGTAGGTGGCTTCCATGGGCTTTCACGCGCGCGCTCCGACGCACGCCGCTACCCCGCGATCGACCCTCTCGACAGCTGGAGCCACTACACCTCGGTAATCGAGCAGGCCCGCGTCGAAAAGGCGCGTACGATACTGCGCAAGGGCAACGAAGTCGGGCAGATGATGAAGGTCGTCGGCGAAGAGGGAACTTCGCTCGCCGACTTCACTACCTACCTGAAGGCAGAGTTCCTTGACGCCGTATATCTCCAGCAGAACGCGTTCTCCGAATCAGACGCGACGACGCCGGTCGCCCGCCAGAAGGTAATGTTCGACATTGTCGAAAAGGCCCTTCTCGGCGAATACGCCATCGAGAGCAAGGCGGACATGCGCAAGTTCTTCATGGACCTCCAGCAGACGTTCATCGACTGGAACGACAAGCCGTTCGAGTCCGACGAATTCAACGCGCTCAAGACGGCGCTCGAGAAGAAAATCGCGGACGCCGCCGCATAGCCCTTGCGCAAACGACGGAAAAAGTGTATGATACGTTCATCGGTTCAACGTCTGGACCGGCAAAACTAAGGAATCACAACAATGAAGAAACTGCTGTTTGTCGCGGCACTCGCCGCTGTTGCCTCCGGGTGCGTCGTGGTCGGCCCCTCCAACGCCAACTCCCTCCTCACGCTCGATGTCCAGAGCCCTGACATGAGCTTCGTCGACAACGACGTCAGACCCGCCAAGATGGGCGCCGCAAAGGCCGAAGGCATCATCGTCTTCTGCGAGGGCGATGCCTCCCTCAAGGCCGCCATGGACAACGGCGGCATCAAGAAGGTTCACCACGTCGACTACAAGGTGAAGAACATCCTCGGCATCATCGGATCGACCACCACGATCGTCTGGGGCGAATAATCCGGGGTTCAACAACCTGAAAATCGGAAAGCCGCACTTCAAAGTGCGGCTTTTTGATTTGGTCGGAGCGGAGGGATTTGAACCCTCGACCTTTTGCTCCCGAAGCAAACGCGCTACCAGACTGCGCTACGCTCCGACGTCGGGACTTTCACGAGGTGAAAGTGGCGGATAGTATACGCTTTCCGCGGCGCAAAGTCAATGGCGAAACTTCAACGGCTGAAGTTGAAGTTTACGAAGGGGAAGCAGGGAAGGAAGCCGGAGCTGTTTAAGTTGATGAGTCCGAGCTGGAGACCTTCATGATGCTTCGCGAAATTGATGGCACCTAGCTGCAACCCCGTCGACGTCTCGGCGGAGACGTTGATGCAGCCCATTTGGGCGCCTGAAACGTCCTTGAGGCCGTAGTTGAAGCCCGCGATCGACCAGCCGGTGAACTTGCTGCGCGTGGTGAGCATCGCATCGAACGCAACGCCAGAGAAGTTGCCGATCATCCAGCTTACGCCGCCAATCTGGAAGCCCGTGAACTCGCCGCCATAGTTGACCGTGCCAATCTGGACGCCAGCGGACTCGTCTTCGTTCCAGTTCAAGATTCCCGAAATCTGGACACCGTGGAAATCCTTGTCCCTGTTCGCAATGGCGCCGAACTGAAAGCCCCGGACGGAAGCGAGATCGACGAGGTTGAAGCCAGTGCATTGGAAACCGGTCATCCTCTCGCTGAGAAGCCCGACAACGCCGATGTCGGCGCCAAGAAGACAACCCTTGTTGTTGCCGTAGGGGAGATCGAGCCGAAGACCGTAGACGTCGCTGCGCGCCCACGGAAGCATGAGGTCGCCAGGCGAATAGAAGCTAAGCTGGCACCAGGTAGCGTCTGCAGACGCGACGTAGGCGGAGATGATCAGAAACGCGGCGGCGATGAGCTTTTTCATCTTTGATGTCCTTTCGTGTGCGTAAATTATATCAAAATTCCAGCGCGGCGTACATCATGGCTAGAAATTCTTCATAAGTCATGCGCTTCTGCTCCATCGAGTCGCGCTCGCGGACGGTGAAGGTCCCATCCTTCGTCGTCTGCTCGTCGACGGTGATGCACCAAGGCGTCCCCGCCTCGTCCTGGCGGCGATAGCGACGGCCGATCGCACCCGAGACGTCCCACATGCAGTTGACCTTCTGCTGGAGCTTCCTGAAGATGTCGCGCGCGAAATTGAACTGCGCCTCGTCCTTCTTGATGAGCGGGAAGATCGCGACCTTGATCGGGGCAACCTTCGGGTTGAAGTGGAGAACAGTGCGGATGTCCTCCTTGCCCTTCTCGTCGGTGAGCTTCTGCTCCTCGTACGCCTCGCAGAGGAGCGCGAGCATCAGGCGGTCGACGCCCGCGGAGGGCTCGATCACGTGCGGGATGTACTTTCCGTCGAAGAGGTTCTCGCAGAACGCCTTCGCCTTCGCGAACACGTCGGCGCGCTCCTCCTCGGTGAGCACGATCTCCTTGCCGGCCTTGGCGGACAGGGCCTTCTCGCGACGCTCGACCCATTCCTTCTGGGTCTTCGCGATGAACGCGGCCTTCTGCTCGTCCGTCAGCTTCTTGCATGCCTGCTTCAGCGGGTCGTCAAATACGAGCTGCGGCACCTTCGAGTGGATCTGGTGCTGCGTGAGGTCAAAGTCGCTCCTTGCCGCGATGCCCTCAAGCTCCTGGCGGCCGAACGGGAAGTCGTACTCGATGTCGACGCAGGCGCGCGCGTAGTGCGCGAGCTCGTCAGGCTTCTGCCAGTACTCGACGAACTTCTCGGTCGGGAGGCCGACAGCGTTGAGGAACTTCTTCCTCTGCTCGACCCAGTACTTGTGCCAGACTTCCCAGCCCCAGTCGTCCTGCACGGGCCCCGTAATGTCGGGATTGTCGGCAAGCGTCACAACATGGCCGTACTGAAGCTCAATCGCCTCGTCGGGGCGGATGAAGAACTCGAGCTCCATCTGCTCGAACTCGCGCGAGCGGAAAGTGTAGTTCCTGGGTGTCACCTCGTTGCGGAAGGACTTGCCCATCTGCGCGATGCCGTAGGGGACGGTCATGCGCGAGGTCGCCGTCACGTTCAGGAACTGCGCGAAGATCGCCTGCGCCGTCTCGGGACGGAGATACGCGACGTTCGAGGGATCGTCGATAGGACCGACGACCGTCTTGAACATTAGGTTGAAGGGCTTGGGTTCCGTGAGCTCGCCGCCGCAGTATGGGCAGAAGAAATCGCTCCCTGCAACCTTCGGCTGTGGCTTCTTCTTCTGGTCGGCGTAGATGTCCTTGATCTGGTCGGCGCGCATCAGCTTCTTGCAGTCCTTGCACATCGTCATCGGGTCGGCGAACGTGTCGTGACGTTGGCCTTGAGTTCGCATCCAAGAGGGCCGTAATCCCAGAAACCCGGCATGCCGCCATAGATTTCAGACGAATGGTAAATGAATCCGCGGCGCTTGCATAAAGCCGACAGCGCGTCGAGCGACGATTTGTTTTCTTCTGCCATAATGGCTATATATTATACCATATTTTGCTCAAGGCATCATCGGGTACGCGGCCCCGTCGACCGAACGGTCGGAGAATTCGTCTCGCCCGTCGGGCTCGGGGGCGAAAAGCATGGCGTATTCATCCAGAAGGTCCTTCGCGCAGTTCGTCGTGACCGTATCGGCACCGACTGCAAAGGCCCGAAGCGTATGCGGGAGGTCGTCAACCGTCCAGACATGGAACGAAAGCCCTTCCTTCTTGACGGCCGCGACGAACGCCTCGTCCACGACGTCGGGATCGAACTGCATGTCCACGCCGTCAGCCGCGGCTTCGCGCGCACCCGCTATCACTTCGTCAACCGTGACCGGGCGGCGAGACTCGCCCTTGCCGGCGTGCGAGCCTACAAGCCAGTAGACAGTGTACTCAGGAAGGATGTCCTTCACAGCCTTGCACACGCTCTGGTTGAAGCTTATGAACAGCACGTTGTCGGGAGTCGCATTGTCCTGCGACGAGAGTATTGCCTTGACGACAGGCACAATTTCGGGGCCGGACTTTATCTCAAGATAGATACGCCTGCCGTTTTGCGCAAGCGCGAGTACGTCCTCGAGAAGCGCGGGGCGCGTTCCTGCGTACTGCGAGCCCTTCCACTTGCCCCAGCTGCCGACGTCGAGCTTCGAGAGCGTGTCTTTCCAGGTCACGTCCGCGCACTTGCTCGCGTTCGTCCCGCCAGTGGTGCGCTTTAGGTCGGGGTCGTGGAACGTGAAGACGCGCCCGTCCTTCGAAAGATACAGATCGCATTCGAAGCCGAACCCTCTCTCCACCGCGAGCTTGTAGGCGGGCAAGGTGTTCTCGGGCGCGTCCTTCGATTCGCCGCGGTGGGCGATGAGAGTGTCGTATCCCGGTCTCTTCGCTGTGGCGCAACCGGCAAGAGCCGCTATGGCCGCCATCTGCAGGGCAATTGTCGCAATCTTCATTTTGTTCCTCCTGTATATGGATACGGACATCGCCGTATGCCGTAATTTTACCAAAATGCGCCGCAACAGGCAACCCCGGCTACATCACATACCAGAGGATGCAGAAAAAGTGGCAGATCGTGCCCGCGAGCACGAAAAGATGCCAGACCATGTGCGCATAGGGAAGCGACTTCCAGAGATAGAAGACGCAGCCAAGCGTGTATAGTCCGCCGCCAAGGGTCAGCCACATCGTGCCGAGCCCGTGAAGCGAGCGTATGAGCGGCACAATCGCGAGAATCGCCACCCACCCCATCACGATGTACGCCAAGGTCGACACGATCCTGAACCGCCCCGTCGTCCAGATCTTGAAGAAAATCCCGGCAAGCGTCCCGCCCCACTCGATGCCGAAAATCGTCCACGCAAGCCCAGGATGGTCGGGCCTCAGCGTGACAAGGCAGAAAGGCGTGTAAGTTCCCGCTATCAGGAAGTAGATCGCCATGTGGTCCATCTTGTGGAGGACCCTCTTCGCCGGCAGATACGTCACAGTATGGTAAGCAGACGATATCGCATAGAGAAGAATCATCGAGAAGCCAAATATCGCCCCGGAAGTCGTTTTCCACGCCACGTCCACGCCGCTCGTCGCGCCCTTCCATACGAGAAGCGCGAGCATCGCGGCTCCGAGGTGGGACCCGACGACATGCGTGACGGCATTGGCGATTTCCTCGCCAGACGTGTATGTCCCTTCCTTTCCCATTTGACGGCGCAGAATTTACCAAAAATTCGCCCAACAAGTCAATCGGATTTGGTATAATTTACCTATATGTCCAACGAGACCAAGAAACCTGCTGCGAAGCCGGAGGGGAACACTGTCGGCGCGATGCGATCGTGGATACTCATCGCGACCGCCGTGGCGCTGTTTTTCGCCTTCTACAAGGCGAATCCCGGCGAGCCGGCGATGCATGAACTGACGCAGACCGAATTCTACAAGGCGCTCGAAGAGGGGAAGATTGTCGAGCCCGTCATCCGCTTCCTCGACCGCGACGAGGGCGCGACGTATCTCACCGGCGAAATGGAGACGGACAAGATCGACAAGGACGGCAAGCCCCTCGCCGACAAGAACGGCGATCCCGTGCGCGTCAAATACCGCGTCCCGCTCGTTCCCGGCGAGAACGAATCTCTGATGGAAGACCTCTTCAGGCAGCAGATCGAGGTCAAGGTCAAGGAGCGCAGAAGCCCGTTTTCGCCGCTCGTCATGAACATCCTTTTCTTCGGCGGCATGATGTTCCTCTTCTACTGGTTCTTCTACCGCAAGATGGGCGGCGACGGCGGCGTGTTCGGTTTCGGCAAGTCGCGCGCAAAACTGCTCGACGGGAAGGCGGAGAAAGCAAAAGTCACTTTCGCCGATGTCGCGGGAGTCGACGAGGCGAAGGAAGAAGTCCAGGAGATAGTCTCCTTCCTCAAGGAGCCAGCCGCATTCCGGAAGCTCGGCGGACGCATCCCGAAGGGCGTCCTTCTCGTGGGCCCGCCCGGAACGGGCAAGACGCTTCTCGCCAAGGCGATCGCCGGCGAGGCGCAGGTGCCCTTCTTCGCGATTTCGGGCAGCGACTTCGAAGAGATGTTCGTCGGCGTCGGCGCGAGCCGAATGCGCGACATGTTCGCGGAGGCGAAGAAGAAGGCGCCATGCATCATCTTCATCGACGAAATCGACTCCATAGGCATGAAGCGCACCGGCGCAGGCGCCCTTGGCGGCAATCGCTACAACGAGCAGACGCTGAACACGATGCTCGTCGAGATGGACGGCTTCTCGCCGAACGAGGGCGTGATAGTAATCGCGGCGACGAACCGCCCCGACACGCTTGACGCTGCGCTTTTGAGGCCCGGCCGCTTCGACCGCCAGGTGATGATCGACCTTCCGACGCTCAAGGGCCGTGAGGAGATCCTCGCGCTCCATGGCAAGAAGATCAAGTTCGGGCCCGACGCCGACCTCTCGCGCATCGCGCGCGGCACGCCCGGCTTCTCGGGCGCGGACCTTGCGAACCTGCTGAACGAGGCCGCGCTCATGGCCGTCAGGAAGAAACTCGAGGCCGTCGACATGGAGACGCTTGAGGAGGCGCGCGACAAGGTTCTCTGGGGGCGCGAGAGGAAGAGCGCCGGCTATTCGCAGAGAGACCGCGAGATCACGGCGTGGCACGAGTCGGGGCACGCGATACTCCAGCTCCTCGCCAAGAACGCAGACCCCCTCCACAAGGTCACGATCATCCCGCGCGGCCGGGCGCTTGGAGTCACCATGTCGCTTCCCGAGCGCGACATCCTCAACCGCACGAAGAGCCACTTCCTCGACGAGCTCGTCATCTGCTGCGGCGGCAGGATCGCGGAAAAGATGTTTACCGGCGAAATATCGACCGGTGCCGCGCAGGACATCGCGATGGCGACAGAGATCGCGCGCAAGATGGTCTGCACCTACGGCATGAGCGAGAAGTTCGGTTTCCAGGCGTTCAACGAACCAAGCCCCTACGTCTCGGTCGAGGCAATGCCTCCGGCGTTCAGCGAGGAAACCTCGCGCGCAATCGACGCCGAAGTCGCGAAACTCGTCTCTGACGCCTATGCGAAAGCCGAGAAGGCCATTTCGGAGAACAAGGAAAAGGTCGAGCTTCTCGCAAAGACCCTTCTTGAGCGCGAGACGATGGACGGGCGCGACGTCGCAAAGCTCGTCGGCATCGAACTTGCGGAGGAAACACACGAGACACAGGAGGTAGAGCAGGCGAAATGACCATCAACGTCTCGGCCATAATACAGATCGCGATACTCTACTTGGTGTTCTACGCGATCCTGAAAAGCGCGAAAGGCTCGCGCTTCGGCCAGGCGCTAATGGGCTTCGGCATCCTTGCCGCGATATTGATTGCGTTCGCATACCTCTTCCACTTCGACGTCCTCACGCGCATCGTTCAATTCCTGCTCATCTACATCGCCGTCTCGACCGTCGTGATCTTCCAGCCGGAGATCCGCCGCGTCCTCGCCGCGGTCGGCGCCTTTGGCTATTTCGAGAAGCCGAAATACGGCCCTGGCGACGCCGCGACCCCGGAACTCGTGGTCGAAACGCTGATCCACCTCGCCAACCTCCGCATCGGCGCGCTTTTCGCCTTCGAGCGCGGCATTTCGCTCAAGGGCTACGAAGGAACCGGCATCACGCTCGACGCCGTATTCTCGCGAGAGCTCGTGATGAGCATATTCACTCCTCCTCTCCCTCTGCACGACGGCGGTGCCGTGATGCGCGACGGGCGCATATCCTCCGCCCACTGCATCTTCCCCGTGTCGAACAACCCGGAGCTCATCTCGAACGGCATGCGCCACCGCGCGGCAGTCGGGCTCTCCGAGGAGACCGATGCGCTCGTCGTCGTCGTCTCCGAGGAGTCCGGCGACATATCGGTGGCGCGCAACGGCAAGATCTTCCGCTACTCCGGCGACCAGCGCGCCGAGTCTTTGCACCGCTGGCTGACAAGAGCCCTTCCGGGCGCAAACGGCGGCGCGACGCGCATAGGCGCGATCAGGTCGCGGCTGCGCGGCTGGACGGGTTTCCTCCCGAAAGGAAAACGCAAATGAACGCCGAGCACCAGAAAGCGGGATTCTTCTCGCGGGCGGCATCGCTGCTGACGCACAACTGGGGGCTGAAGCTCCTGGCCCTAGTGCTCGCGATAATCGTATACCACACCCTCAAGACAGGGAGTTCGAAAGATACAGACCCAAATGACAGACACCTCTTCCACTGGCGCTGACGCAAACCGCGAAAAGCACGTCTTCGGGTGGTTCATCTTCCCGATCCTGCTTCTCTTTCCTCTCGTCGCCCTTCTTACCTACGACTGGCGCGCAATCGCCGCGCTGCACACTCCGCCGCAGGCGACCACGAACTGGGTAGGCGCGCTCGGCGACGCTTTCGCCTACCACGGCTACATGCTCATCGGGCTCGCCGTCTGGATCATCCCAATTGCATGCATAGCCCTCGGGCTCGCACTCGTCTTTGCAAGGCGCGGATGCGGGCTAAGGAGCATTGCCTGGTTCGTCGTCCTTCTCGCGGCATGCGCCTGTCTCCTTCAGGTGGCGCAACACCATGCGCCCGGGATCGAGGCGGCGATTAGCCGGCTCAATCTCTCGGATGCCGGCGGCGCGGTCGGATATCTCGTTATGGCGCGTCTGCTTTCGCCGCTCCTAAGCGACTTCGGCGGATCGGTCGTCATGATCCTCGTCGCCCTCGTCGCCCTCGTAGAAGTCGTCGGCCCGAAGAACATCGCAGCGTTCTTCGTCGCGCTCTACCGCTGGGCCACGGCCCACGGGCATGTCGCGCCGTCGCGCGATGCCGCCGGCTCGGAAGAGGAGTACGAGCAGCAGCAGGCCGCCTATCTCGCCGCGCTCCAGGCGAAGAAGGACGCGAAGGAGCAGGCCCGTCTCGAGAAGGAGCGCGCAAAGGCGGAGCGGGCAGCCGCGCGCCAGGCCGAGAAGGACGCCATCCGCGCGGCGAAGGAGGCAGCGCGAGCCGAACGCGAAGCCGCGAAGGAGGCGGCGCGAGCGCCCTTGCCAAGCGAGCCGCCGACAGCCGCAGGACGCGCCGCGGCCGAGCCGGCGCAGGAAGAGCCAGTCGTCGACAAGGGGCCGTACATTCTCCCCTCACTTTCCCTCCTGAATCCGCTCCGCCCGAGCGCGGCCGACCACAGCGACGTCGGGGAGATGAGCCAGCGCCTAGTATCGACCCTCAAGCTCTTCGGCGTCGACGCGAGGCTGGACTACACGGTGCAAGGGCCGGTCGTGACAAAGTACGCGATCGAGCTCGCGCCGGGGACGCGCTACTCCGCCGTCACGAACCTCACCGACAACCTAAAGGGCGCGCTCCACGCAAAGTCGATCCGCATCGAGGCGCCGATTCCGGGAGAGGACAGAATCGGCATCGAGGTCCCGAACCGCAAGTCAGCGGGGATCAGCTTCCGCGAGATATTCGAATCCGAGGCGTGGCGCGGCGCGAAGGCCGAGCTTCCCCTTCTCTTCGGCAAGCGCGCCGACGGAAAGGAGCTCGTCGCAGACCTCGCGTCGATGCCGCACATGCTCGTCGCAGGCGCGACCGGACAGGGCAAGTCGGTGTGCCTCAACTCGCTCATCTGCGGACTTCTCATGACAAGGACGCCCGAGCAGCTGAAGCTCATCATGGTGGATCCGAAGTCCGTCGAGTTCACGCCATACGCGTCGATCCCCCACCTGCTCGTCCCTGTCATCACCGACAACCGCAAGGTCGTCTTCTCGCTGCACTGGGCCGTCGCGGAGATGGAAAAGCGGCTCAAGATGTTCGCCCGCGCCCGCGTCAGGAACATCTACGACTTCAACCACCGCGCGACGTTCACCCAGACCGACATGTTCGGGCAGGACTCGGAGGTCGGGTCCGACACGCCGAAGACGGTCCCCTACATCGTGATAATAATCGACGAGGTCGCAGACCTCATGAGCCAGTGCTCCAAGGAGGTCACGCCCGACATCTCGCGCCTGACCGCCAAGGCCCGCGCCGCCGGCATCCACCTGATCCTCGCGACCCAGCGTCCCGACGCAAAAATAATAACCGGCACGATAAAGGCCAACATCCCAGGCCGCGTCGCGTTCAAGACGGCCTCGTCGGTCGACTCTCGCACGATTCTCGACGACACTGGCGCCGAAAACCTCATCGGCAAGGGCGACATGCTCTTCAAGGGCAAGGACGGGCTTCTCATCCGCGCACAGGGCGCGTGGATCTCGGACGATGAGATCGCCAACATCACGAACTTCATCCAGGAGCACTCGAACACGCAGTTCGACGAAAAGTTCGCGACGAAGCTCGGTCGCGTCAAGGAGGCGTCGATCGAAGATCCGTTCGCGTCGAACGAGGACGATCCCGACAACCAGCCGCAGGGCGACGACACGCCGAGCACACGCGAGATGGTCAAGGCAAACGAGGACGCCGATCTCTTCAAGCGCGCGCTCGAATGCATCATCAACACAAACCGCGCGTCGGTGTCGCACTTCCAGAGGCGGCTCGGCATCGGCTACAACCACGCGGCAAAGCTCTGCGACAAGCTCGAGGACGCAGGCGTGATCGGCCCCCAGCAGGGCGCGGGCCCGAGGCCGATAATCATGGATCAGCAGCAGCTTCTCGCCATTTTCAACGGCAACGGCAACGCGACAGACGGCGAGGCAGGCGGAACGACGCCCGAGCCAGAGCCAGACGGTGAATTTGCAAACCAGGAGGAACCACAATGATTGAATTCGGAAAGACATTGCGGACGGCGCGCGAATCGAAGGGCCTCACACCCGGCCAGATCGCGGAAAAGACCCACATGATGGTCCAGATGGTCGAAGGCCTCGAAAAGGAGGACTTCTCGAAGATCGTCGCGCCGATCTACGGGCGGGGATTCGTCAAGCTCTACTGCGAGGCGGTGGGGCTCGAACCGAAGCCGCTCGTCGATGCCTTCATGGAGATCTACTCGGGGAACCGCGGCGCAAGTGCCGCGAAACCGGAGCCAGCCACTCCGCCCCAGACACCGGTGAAACCCATTGCGCCGGAACCTCCGCCCGCCACGACAAGGCCGATTGCGCCGGAACCTCCGCAAAAAGTCCAGACGACCATCGACTTCGGCGCTCCGGCTCACGTCGCCGAGCCGCCCCCGCCTCCACAACATCAGCCTTCGCGCTATGCGGCGCCTATGCCGATCGACGACGGCTTTTCGATGCCAATCGTCAACTGGCGCATGATAGCGCTCGGCGCGGCGGCCGTGGCGATTCTCCTTATCGCGATTTTCGGCGTCCGCGCACTCTACTGCGTGACAATGACGGCCCCGACAGAGGAAGAGGTCGAGACGACGGAGGTCACTGCCCCCGCTCCAACTCCAACTGAAACTAAAACTGAGGCTCAAACTCCCACGAAAGCGCCAGTTGACAGAAAACCCCTTCCGCTAAAACCTTTCTACATTGATTCCAACCACCAAACAGAAACGGAGAAATAAACATGGAAGTCGTAATATGCAAGACTAAAGAGGAGGCCTCCAAGCTGGCCGCCGACATGATCACCGCCGCGGTCAAGAAGAACCCCAAGACGGTTCTCGGCCTCGCCACCGGCTCGACGCCTGTCCTCATGTACACCGAGATGGCCAAGGCCGTCAAGGCGAAGAAGGTCAGCTACAAGCAGGTGAAGAGCTGGAACCTCGACGAGTACTACGGGCTCCCCGGCACGCACGACCAGAGCTACCGTTACTTCATGAACAAGAACCTGTTCGAGAAGATCGACATCAAGCTCTCGAACACGCACGTCCTCAATGGCCTCGCCAAGGACCCCGAGAAGGAGTGCAAGGCGTACGAAGCGCAGATAAAGAAGGCCGGCGGCATCGACATCCAGGTGCTCGGCATTGGCTCCGACGGCCACATCGCGTTCAACGAGCCCGGGACCTCGCTCAAGAGCCGCACCTCGATCGTCTACCTCACGCCGTCGACGGTCAAGGACAATGCGCGCCTCTTCTTCAAGGGCGACATGAAGGCCGTCCCGAAGAGCGCCCTTTCGATGGGCGTCGGCACGATCTGCGAGGCGAAGAAGATCATTCTTCTCGCGTTCGGCGCGAACAAGCAGGACGCCATCAAGGGCTGCGTCGAAGGCCCGATGAGCCAGTTCTGCACCGCCTCGGCGCTCCAGGCGCACAACGACGCGTGGATTTTCTGCGACGAAGCGGCCGCCAAGAAACTCAAACTCAAGAAGTACTACGCGTGGCGCAGCGCCACCAAGCTCGGACTATGAACGACGACGGATTCACCTGCTTCCTCTGCGACCACTGTCACACCGAGATCGAGGCCACCTTCGACCTGATCGGCCAGGAGACCGAGTGTCCGGCATGCGGCGCCAAGCTCACCGTGCCAGACAACCGCGACGACGGCATCACGCGCCATTCGGCCAGCGACGTCGACCCAAACCGGACCCAGGCGATAAAGAGCCGCACGATACGCATCGAACTCGGCGACATATGAGTGCAAGGCGGGGAAAGAAAAAAAGGCCGTCCGCCGCAAGGCGGGCGGTCTTGATTGCCCTGGCGGCAGTCGTCTGCGGATACGTCCTGCTGGCGACAGTCGCCGTCTGGTTCGTCCACCACCCGCGCGAATGGCTGCGGCAGAAGGAAGAATCCCTTCCAAGGTTCCTCGTTTCCGCGCTCTACTGGAACGGCAACGGACTCGGCGACATCACAGACGCCCTCGACATAACCGGGTTCGATTCCGTCTACGAATACGACGAGGAAGCCCCTTCCGGGAGCGTCTTCTTCGCAGGGGCCCCAAAGCGGACCGGGAACGTGCAGCCGACCGACATAACGGTCCTCGAACGCGGCGAATTCGCCGTCGGCTGGTCGCCCTCTCTCAAGCACCCCGTCTGGTGCGCCTACCACGTGACGCCGAAGAAGCTCTACGAGTCTGGCAAGCGCCCGAACTTCATGAAGGACAAGGAGGCCGCGAACTCGCCTGCTCCCTCTGCCTATGAGCGCAGCGGTTACGACCGCGGCCACATGGTTCCGAACCACGCAATAGAATCGCGCTACGGAACCGAAGACCAGAAAAAGACGTTCCTCATGTCAAACGTCGCGCCGCAGACCCCGGCGCTCAACCGCGGAGTGTGGCGCAACGTCGAGCACCGCATAGCCGACTTCTGGCCTGCCAAGTACGGCGAGCTGTGGGTAATCGTCGGCACGATTCCAAGCGGACGCGGCGAAACGCTGAGCGGAACGGACATCGAGATTCCTGGACGGTTCTACCAAGTCATTGTCGCCCAGGAAGGCATGGATGTCAGGGCCCTTGCCGTAGTCTTCGACCAGCATGTATCGTGGCGAGAATGGGCGGCGAGGCACATCGTCTCGATAGACGAGCTCGAAGAGGAGACGGGGCTTGACTTCCTCCCAGACCTCCCGAAATTCATACAGGACCCGCTGGAGGCGGAAAGACCCTCTCGGCTTTGGCCTATAAGGGCTCGCGACATTTTCGGGCTTATCCGCCTGAATCTCGAGTGACTACCAGGCAAGGGCGCCTAGAGCGTCCGTAACGAGCCGCGCGGCGTGTTCGTCGCGCTCCTTCGAGGAAGAGGAACCAAGGACGACGGCGACGGCGCGCTTTCCGCTGCGCGTTCCCGTAATCACGACAGACGAGCCGCCTGCGTCGATATAGCCCGTCTTGAGCCCGTCAACCGCCTCGCGGCCGTCGGGATTGAAAATCTTCTGCTTGTCCTTCACCATCACGTTGTTGTGATTGCAGAGGTTCTTTACAATGCTTTCGCCGGGCGCGAGCTCCGTCTTGCGCAGCGGCTCGTTGACGCGGCGCGTAACGGACGCGCGGTATCCCTTCGCAGTCTTCACGAGGTCACACGTCTTCACCGACGTGAACTCAAGCGTCTCCGGGAACTTTAGCAGCGCCAGCGCAAGCTTCAACTGGTCGCCGGCAGTCGATACGTTGAAGGACTTCCACGGATAGCGCTTCGCTGCATTGGGCGGCAGCCCGTTCGGGTTGTAGTAGCGCGTCCTCGTCATGCCAAGCTCCGCCGCGCGCGCGTTCATCTTGGCGACGAAGCCGTCGAACGACCCCGCGGAATGGACAGCGAGCACTATCGCAGCGTCGTTCGCGCTCTCGACCATCAGCGCGAGGCAGAGGTCGCGAACTGCCATCGACTCACCCACCTTGATGCCGATCCAGCTCGCCTCGCAGCGGTTGACATCGGGAGTGGCGACAGCCATCGAGTCTAGGCCGTACTTTCCCGCCTTGACGTCCTCGAGCACAAGGAAAAGCGTCATCAGCTTCGTAACGCTCGCGGGATACGCCTCGGCCTCGGCATTGTCGGTGAAGAGGACTCGCCCCGTAGCGGCGTCAGCGCAAATCGCGCCGACATAAGGCGAGCGGCGGTGCGCCGTCTGGACGGGCGCGACTGCTGCGCGACGCGACGCTGAAGAAACCTGCTTTTTCGCCGGAGCCGCGGATGCGGCAACGACTGCGAAGACGGCAATCGCCGCTATGGCGGTGCGAAGCGTCACTTCACGGCGTGGCGCGTGGCCTTGACAAGCATTTTCCAGAGAGCGGCGGAATCCTTGGACGCAACGGCGGCGGCGCGGACCTCCTTCTTCGAGAAGGCCTGCGCAAGCCCGGCCATGAGGCGGAGGTAGAAAGCACTCACGGCGACGGGAATCGCCGAAAGGAACACGAGGTGCACTTTCTCGCCAGCCCAGTCGACGCCTTCCTTCGAGACGCCCATTGCAAGAGTGAGCCCTCCGCCCTCGACGCCTCTCACGTGCGGAAACGCAAGGTCGTCCATCGCCGTGGAAAGCACGGCCTCGCGGTCCATCGCTGAAGACACGAGACTGTCGGCGTTCGATATGAAGTGGTTGTCCTCCATCGCCTTGGCGAGTGTGGCGATCGCGTCCTCCCGCGACGTTGCGCCGAGGTCGACGACCATGAGTTCCTCGGCGGAGAACCGCGAGATGCCGGTCTTGGGCTCGTCGCGATCGCCCTTCTCCGCGACATTGCGCGCGGCGTCGACGTCGTCGGCGAAGAGTATCCGCCCGCAGCTCGAGCAGGCGACGAGATGCTGCGCGAGACGAACCTGCTGGGCCTGCGCGATCGGAACCTGCATGCCGCACACGCTGCAGCAGCCGTTCGACATAGCTGCGAGGACGATGTGGCTCTTCTTGTAGAGCCGCGAGTAGAGCCCGGAGCTCTGCGGGTCGAGTTTCTTCTGAAGCTCGTCTATCGACTCGTTGAGAGAATCGAGGTGGCTGCCGTCACCCGTCTGGTGGTGTTCGTCACGTGTGAGGACGAGCTCCTGGAGCTGCCTCATTATGTTTATCTGGCTTTTCATTTGCTTTTCTCGGTATATGCGCGGATCTTGTCTATTGTCTCCGCCGAAAGTATGTGCTCCATCAGACACGCGTCCCTGTCCGCTATGCGGCGGCTGACGCCGAGCTTTACGAGGAAGGACCTGAGGAGCATGTGCCTGTTCAAGACGTGGCGCGCGACTCTTTCGCCCTTAACCGTCAGGTGGATCGGGGAATAGGGCTCCTGCACGACGAGGCCGAGCTTCTTCAGCTCGTGGATCGCCTTCACGACAGACGGCATCTTGACGTCGAGAAGGCGGGCTACGTCGCGCACCTGCGCGGGCTTGCCGTCCTCGATCAGGACGAAGATCGTCTCAAGGTAGTCTTCCAGGCTCTGCGTCATGCTGTCACTTTCCGAAAGGGCTTGTCTTCTTCATGAGATGCGCGAACTTGACGGCCTCGATCGACTCCTCGAGGGCGAGCGGAAACGCCGCCGCAGTGCGCACCGTGTCGTAGACGTGGCGCCAGAACGCGCTCTGGCCGTGGAGGGTCCCCTTCGGAAGCGAGACGGGGATCTTCTTCACCGGCACGTTCTCGTGCATGTCCAGAAGCTCCGGCGTCCTTACGGACGAGCGGCGGCGCGGGAACGAGAAGTCGGGGTCTATCACCGTGAGGACGCCCTCCGTTGCGCCAGGGAGCACCTTGAACGTCCCGCGCGAGCCGCGTATGACGAAAGACGGGACCCTGTCGTCGGCAAGCACTCCGCCATTAAACTCGAGGTCCGCCGACACCGCGCCGCGCGTCCTGAGGTTAACGTGCGCGCAGTCCTCGGCGTCGCCGAGCGAAGCGATGCGCTTCAGCTCGCTCCACATCTGGATCGGAGGAAGCGGCAGGAGTCGCAGCGCCTGCAGGACGAGGTCGGTCATCGCATAGTACGCGGCGCCGCCGCCAAGCCGCTTCACCGTCTGCCAATCGTCACGTCGGACAAAGTCCTCGCGCCTGATGCAGACCTGGTATATGTCGCCGAGCCGTGTGTCTGACATTTCCATCTTCGCGAGCAGATAGTCGGGAGCGAAGAGCCCGCGCTGGAACACGAGAAGCCTGTTCTTCGCCTTCTGCGCGGCGCCGCGCAGGACCTGCGCATCGTCGAACGTGAGAGCGAGGGGCGTCTCAAGGAGGGTCCAGAACCCCCTCTCGAGCGACATGAGCGCATGGTTCACGTGGTCGACCGAGCATGTCGCTATGTCGACGACGTCGATGTCGCGCTCGTCGAGCATGTCCGAGAACCTGCGGAACATCTTGCAGTCGGGGAAGTCCTTCGCGATTATGTCGCGGCGTTCCTTCATGAGGTCGCATGCGGCAACGACCTTGAATAGCGCGGGATGCGCCTTGAAGATCGGATAGTGATCCTCGAACATCGCGCGACCAAGCCCCATGAGGGCGACGCGCACCGGCGGTCTGTGGCTGTCGGCTTTCATTTCTTCACTATCTCCGTTATTGCGGACAGGAACTGGGCGACGTCCTTGAACTGGCGGTAGACGCTCGCAAACCTTATGTACGCGACTTCGTCGACCTTGTGGAGCTCGTGCATGACAAGCTCGGCGATCTTGTCGGCCGACACCTCGTCGCCCTCGAGGTTGGCGACGACGTGGTCGATCATCGTGCGGATCTGCTCGTCGCTCACCGGGCGCTTGCCGCACGCAATCCTGATGGCCTTGTCCACCTTCGAGCGGTCGAACGTCTGGCGAGTGCCGTCGCGCTTTATGACGAGCACCTCGTCGCGGTCGATCTCCTCGTAGGTTGTGAACCTGTAGCCGCACTTGAGGCACTCTCGGCGACGGCGTATCGCCGCGCCGTCGCGCGCTCCGCGCGAGTCGAGCACCTTGTCGTCGTCTATTCCGCATTTAGGACATTTCATCGCTTTAACACCTCAGGCTTTCAACGTTCCATCCATCAGCCTTTCAATATTTCAACCTTTCAACTTTTCAACCGCCTCTTTTCCCTTCCCGCACATCGTGCAATGGCGGCAGTCAAGGTTCACGGGCAGCGGCGCAGGGGCGCCGTGGCGGCGGGCGTTCCACTCGCCGATGCGGTTGATGAGGGCGAGGAGAAGCCCGAGGGTGATGAACCCGCCGGCGGGGAGGATGGCGAGCGTGACAGGCCCGGGGTTGAGCCCCTTCACGGCAATGTCGCCCCAGACTGTCAAAGTGCCGGCGCCGACAATCTCGCGGACCGCCGCGATGAGCGAGAGGGAGAGAGTGAAGCCTACGCCGCTGCCGAGGCCGTCGGCAAGCGAGTCGAGAACGCCGTTCTTCGATGCGAACGCCTCGGCGCGGCCGAGGATGATGCAGTTCACGACGATCAGCGGGATGAAGATGCCGAGCGAGGCGGAGAGGTCGGGAAGGTACGCCTGCATCAAAAGGTCGATCGCCGTGACAAACGTCGCGATGATGACGATGTAGCATGGAATGTGGACGGCGGGCGGAATCACCTTCCTCAGGGCCGAGACGAGGCCGTTGGAGCAGATAAGGACGAACGTCGCCGCAAGGCCCATGCCGAGCGCGTTTTCAAGACTCGTGGTGACGGCGAGCGTCGGGCAAAGCCCGAGCACAAGACGGAAGATGGGATTGTTCTTGAAAATCCCGTACCAGAAGGACAGCCATGTTTTCATACGGGTATATTATATATGAAAACAAAGAAGATGGCAAGGGTCAATTCAGAAGTTTATTCTGAACTCGTTTTTGCGCCAGGAAATGAGTCCGCGGTCGCGCAGGTGGCCGAGCGAGCGCGAAAGCGCCGGACGGGTCACGCCGAAGTACTCGGCCATGCGCTCGCGGTCGAACGGAATCTTGACGACGCCGGTATTGCCCGTTTCGTTGTTCAGCCCCATCAGGTACATCTGTATCTTCGCCTCTATCGTCGGCGCGTTCATCACCGTCATCTTGCGCCAGGCAGAGAAGAACTCTCGAGCCAGTATCTTCGACACGTTCGACGAAAACCTGGCCATCGCCGGCTCTGCTCGCTCGATCATCTGCCTGACGACCGGCATGTCGAGCGAGATGAGGACACTCGGCTCGGCCGCCACGATAGTGCCCGGCCAGCAGGATATCTCGGGCGTGAACAGTATCCACAACCCGAGGACTTCGCCGGTACATATCTCCCTGACGAATATCTGGTGTCCACGTGCCGTCTTCTCGTAGACGCGGAGCCTGCCCGAAACGACGACGAACAGCCTGTTCGCCTCAAGCCCGGCATGCGCCACAATCCCGTTCTTCGATACGGTCTTCTTGACGCCGTTGAAACGATACAGCAACGACTCGACGTCAGCGTCTGAGAACCCGTGGAAAAGGTCGGCGCCCCTTGCGAGATCGACTATGGACAGCATTTCAGCCCTTCTGGAACCTGACGCGCGGATCGAGCGCGGCGTATGCGAGGTCCGTAACGAGGTTGACGAACTGGTAGAGGAGAGCCCCGAGAACGACTACCGCCCGGACGACCGCCATGTCGGCCGAGTGTATCGCGTTGATCGACACCGACCCAAGGCCGGGGATGCCGAAGAACGACTCAAGAAGAAGCGACCCCGTGAAAAGATAGGGAATCGCAAGCGAAATGTAGGTGACGATAGGGATGAGCGCGTTCCTGAGGACGTGCTTCACGAGGATTGCCGCTCCGGAAAGCCCTTTCGCACGTGCGGTGAGGACATACGGCTTGTAGAGCTCGTCGAGGATCGCCATGCGGAAGAACCTGACGTCCACGCCGAGCGACGAGAGCACGCCGATCAGGACGGGGAGCGCAAGGTAAAACCAGCTGCGGTAGCCCCATATCGGGAAAAGCCCCAGCTTGTAGGAGAGCAGGAACTGACCCGCAAGCACCCATACGACATAGTTTACGCTCATGAGGACGGTCGAGCCGAAGAGGATCGTCTTGTCGGGGAGCCGTCCTCTCCACGCCGCCGCGACAAACGCGAGGAGAAGCCCAAGGACCGTCCCTCCGACGAGAATCGGGACGGTGAGCGAGAGACTCGGACCTACGCCGCGCTTCAGGATGTCAACGACGGGCTCCTTCATCTCGACGGAATAGCCGAGGTCGCCCTTCGCGAGATCGCCTACGAAATTGAAGAGCTGGCTGTCAAAAAAGCCCTCGCCAATCTTGCCGACGATGAGCGGCTTGTCGTATCCGAACTTGTGGTTGAAGGCGGCAATCGACTCTGCCGTCGCGTTCTTGCCGAGGATCGCCTCCGCCGGCGAGCCGCCGACGATGTTGAAGAGCGCAAAGGCGAGGAGGACTATTCCCGCCGTAGTGGGGATCACTTCCGCGATGCGCCTGAGAACGTACTTCAGCATTGCTTTCCTTCCTCAATGGCCGTCCGCAGCATGGCGGACACCGCCTTCGGATCGCACTGGTCAAGACGCTCCAGGGTCTTCGCCCAGCGATAAGCGCCGGAACCCGCAACGTCGAACGGACGGTGCACGAAAAGCTCGTCAAACGCCCTGCGGCGACTGCGGTATTTCGCCTGCACGTCGGCGAGAGTGCGCTCAAAGGCCGTAACGTAGGCGTCGGTGAACGCGGCCACGTCGGGCACGAACTTCGCGCGTCGAATGACGACGTTCGCGTAGGGAGCGACGGAATCCTCGAACGTGTGCAGGTAGTTTACGAAACTTCCAGCGTGGTCGGTGGCGACGATCTTGACGGGAAGTCCGTCTGGCCCGAACTGTACGACCTCGTAGTTCTTGTCGAAGAGGTTTTCCTTGGTCTCGGACGAGCGGCGGCCGACGATCAAGTCGTGCGCCGCGGCAACGCCCATCAGCCACGCAAACGCAAGCGCAAACGCCGGATTGCGGAAGCGCGCGGGCGGGACCTTGTCGGAGGCCGTGCCGGGAACGTAGTCGCGGACGTATCCGTACGCGCGCACCGTCGTGCCGTTGTACTGGTTGTGGCCACGGTACGTCTCGGGGAACTGGGCTATCGCGACACGCGGGGGAAGGTTCATCCCGAGCTGGCAGCACATAAGCCGGCGGTCAAGGATGTAGTCCGCGTATTCGTTCGCCTCTATCGTCGCCTGAAGGATGTCCTTGCCCTCGTCAAGATGCTCTGCGACGCCCCACTTCTGGAAGCGAAGAAGGACAAGCCGAACTTCGTCGGACTCGGCCGTCTTGCACTGGATGACATAGACGCTGCCGTGGCGAGAGCCCACGATCGGAGCTCGCGCAAGCGAGCGGGCGATGCGCCCGACGTTGACGAACTCGATGTCGTTGAAAAGCCGCATAAGGTTGAAGATGATGTTGCGAACGTGGAAGTCGCAGAACGGCGCGAGCGACGGATCGCGAGTGCGGTTGAACTCGTCCCAGAGCGGATCGAAAATCACCTCGCCGCGGTCGATGCGAGCCCCTGGAAGCCACTCGATCTGGCGATAGAACTCGGGAGAGATGCCCTGTATGAGGTCCTGCTCGGCGGCGTTTGTCTCGTTTGTGCCGGCCGTGACGGCAGCGCACATCGCGTTGCGCCAGTCGAAGTTCTCGACCGACTCCTCGCGAAGCTCGGCAGGGAGAGACATGCGCCAGTCCTGCGCGATCTTGTCGACCGCCGCCCTGAGAGCGCCGTCGTCGAGCGCGTCGACGTCAAGATCCCTGAAGGCCTTCTTGATCTCTATCGGCGTTGTCGTCGGGAAGACGTCGACCTCGGGATGCCCCATGCGGTTGCGCTTCTTTAGGAACGAGACGACCTCCTTCACCTGCGCGCGATACTCGTCCGCGGGGAGAGCCGATACGACGTTGTAGCCGCCGGCAGTCACATAGCGGGTGCCGACGGCCTGGTTGTAGTAGTAGATCGGCTTTTCGCCTATCGCCACGCGTGCGCTTTCGACGATATTCGCCATGTCATCCTGCGAAATCGGCGCACGCGTCATGCGCCAGTTCTCGCCGCGGTCCCTGAGTGCGTTCCTGACTTTCGCCGCATGAGTGTTGAGGAAGCGGACCTTGCGCTTGTTGACGAGCTTCTGGAGTTCCTCGTCGGCCCGGAACGCGAGGTCCATGCGATCGGGATCGGGCCTGATGAGCACGTGGTCTTCGGTGAAGATGAGATCGACGGACTGCTCGAACTCCGCTTCCTCTTCGGCGGAGGACAGGGGCTGAAGCCCGGCGGCGGCGCGATCCTCGTTGAGGTGATCGACCCACATCGCGCGCTGCATGGCGTGGACGCCGCGCTTAGTCACGAGACCAGGCGTCTTGAAAAACATCGTCCCCACGCGGCTCAGCAACGTGCCGTCCCGCGTTTTCGCGAAAATCGGTTCTCCTATGATCTGCATAGGCATATTATACCAAACATCGGCCCCGTTATGTGGATTCTAACGCGTCAATTGCGCTCTTCGCAAAGCTCGTGGGCCATCACGAGAAACGCCGCCGCCGTCCAGGTGTAGGCGGGATCGCGCCTCGGAGCGCCAGTCTGGGCGTCGAAGTTCTCCGCAAAGCCGCTCTTTGCGCAGAGGCGGCAGAAGCGGAGCGCGACATCGCGCGCCTCCCTTTCGTATCCGGCGTTCTTGAGGGCGTCGTAGGATATCATCATCTCCGGCCCCCAGATAGGCCCTAGCCAGTACCCGTCGGGATCGTAGTTCGGGCTCTTGACCGACTCCGTCGCGAGCCCGTAGGGCGTGAGGAAGTCGTCAGACATCATCTCTGCGACTACCTTGGCCCTCGTCTTCTCGGGAAGGCGCTTCCCGAACATCAGCCCAAGGCGCGTCAACATCGTCTGCGGCTTTGAGAACTCTCCGGTAAAGACCTGCCTCACGCGAGGCGAGCCGTCCTCGTCGAAAAGCGTCGCAATCGCCTTCTCGGCCAGCGCGTCCGCCTTCTTGCGCCATTCCGCAGCTTCCGCACCGCGGCCAAGGCGGACTGCGACTTCGGCAAGCGCCTCCATCTGCAAGACAAGATACGCCTGGAGCTCGGGCGTCTCGATCGGCGTCGCCACGAGGAACGCGGTCGAGTTGTCCCAGCCGGAATCGCAGCCGTCGTCGTATTCGCAAAGCCCGTTTCTGTCGCGGTCGCGGTGCTTGAACCAGAACTCCGTCCATTTCTTCAGGGGACCGTAGACTTCCGAGAGCTGCGCGTCCGAAAAGCTACGCGAGCGAAGCATCCGCATGAGTCCCCAGCCGTGGACCGGGGGTTTCAGCTTCTCCTGCAGATACGACCCGTCGCCAAGGCGGTCTGGCAGAGAACCGTCGGCAGCCTGGCTGTCGAACATGCAGAGGAACTGGTCAAGGGCGTCTTTCCCGTCGTCGTCGCCGTAGGAAATCGCCATCGCGTTGAAGACATGGTCCCAGCTCCAGATGTGGTTCATCCAGTTCTTCGACATCATCATGGCGTGGCGCTGGATGAGCCCGCGCGGCTCAACCTGGCACATCCAAAGCACCTTCGCCGCCTTGAGCCGCGCCGTCTCAAACTCCTTCCCGACGGAAGGTATCTTCTTAAGAAACGAACCGAACGCGGCGACATTTGCGGCCACGGCTTCGTCAAAAGGAGTCTGCACTACGATTCCGTCCCATCCGCCGACATTGTCGATGACGGCGATCTCGAACCCGCCGTCTTCAGGCGAAACGACTAGCCGGGCATGCGGTTCTCTCTTCGGGAAGCTCTCGGCCGCGCCCTTCCTCACCGCAAAGCCGGCGTTGAGGTAGCATTCACCGCGGAAAAACGCTTTCGTGCCGTCGCAGGGGACCTTCTCGACGCCCGCTCCGTCGAACTCGAGGACGAGCCCCATGCCCTTCACCTTGCTTCGCAGAAGCAGAGTGTCGGGCCTCGCGAACGTCGCCTCTATCTCGCCTGCCTCGGTGACGAGCCGAAGAACGCCGATAGTGTCATCAGCAAGGCGCACAAAGCCGCACTCCTTGCCGTCGACCACGGGAATGAGCTTTGAAATGAACTGGCGGCGATACCGGTCCGACACTGTCTTGATCCAGACGCCAGGATTATCGTGGCGCTTGCCGCCTTCAGAGCAATACGCATCGATAGTCAAGTAGGCGCCGTCCACGCTGTAGGGCATGGGAAGCGCGATTCGCCTTAAGAGATCGTCCTCGGCTGGATCGACGGGGCTCTTGTCTGATGCCTGAGCCGCGCACGCGAGCGCGCAAGCGGCGAAAAACACGAACTTATTCATCTTTAATCTCCTCTCATTAGACGCAAGGGGACGCAGCCGCCGGCCACGTCCCCCTTGCTGTGTTTGGAAAAGCACTTGGCCGTTACCAGGCGTAATGCGCGAACGCCTTGTTGGCCTGCGCCATCTTGTGCACGTCGTCGCGCTTCTTGATGACGTTGCCCTG
>CADCGZ010000042.1 GCA_902801025.1 uncultured bacterium
CTCGATCTGAGCGGCGGTTCGCTTGGCTTTTCAGCGGGCGATCTTTCTGCTGACGGCGTGATAGCGTACTACAACGGTACGTTCACGTATGCGGTCGACCCACTGGATCCGGGCCTCAATATGCCGCGCCTCTGGACCATCGGCGAGGGCGCGACCGTCTCAGGACCGACGTATGCATCGATAAACACTCCACAGGATGGCGAAGACTACGAGCTTCGTGTCGATGGCGGAAGGCTTGTCCTCGGCGGCGGCACGTCCTGGATGCAGTCGAATTCAACCGGCAAATTCAAGCTGTCTGTCACTAATGGTGCCGACGCGGCGTTCGCCGGCAATCTGTACTGCGTCGCCTCAAACGAGAAGGTTCTTGACTTGGCGCAGATCGATATTGACGTGAAAGACGGCGCCGCGTTGTCTGTCGGCAGGAACTTCACGTTCGGACGTGAAAACACCAAGCACGCAAAGGTGCTCTATGCGGCACTGAACGTCGTCGACGCATCGCTTTCGGTGGGCGAGGGGCTGCATTTAGGAGCGGTCAATGATGATTTGGCATCGCGTGCTGGATGGTATCATCTCTACTTTGGCACGAATAGCGTAGTCACCGTGCGCGACCTGCAAGTCTGGGACGACCGAGACGAGACCACAGTCGTGTTCGACGGCGCCACGATCAAGTCAATGGGCGAGCACACCGAGTTCATCAAGTTCTTCAGTCGCAACGACATCCCGAGAGGTTCGTCGCCTTTCGAGATCGCAGCTGGAGGTCTGACGATTGCCAACGAGCATGACGTTGTCGTGGCAGACACACTGAAAGGAGCTGGTGCGCTAACTAAAACCGGAGGCGGACTGCTGAAGTTCAGCGCCGGCCAGGAGTTTACGGGCGCGTTTACCATTGCAGGACCGGTTGATTTCAACGGGCAGACCTTTGCCTCGTCCGGCGTTGTGCTTGCTCCTGGCGGCTCGATAGTCGCGACGTGCGGAGGGGATTCCATCTCCGGCCTCTGCCCGCTTTCGGTGGATTCGATAACGGCAACTGCGGAAAATCCGTTTGCAATCACGATCACGTACGATTCCGACCCCAAGGCGAACACGCTCTACGATCTCTTCCCGTCGTATTGGGGCTGGACGGAAGAAGACCTCGAGAAGATTTCCGTGAACGGGCTCGAGCTTGAAATCCGCAACGGCAAGCTCTTCGGCGTCATTACGCCCGCAGAGCGGGTGTGGTCGAACGGCAGCGGCGACAACTACACGGCGAACGGCGAGAACTGGGACGGCGGCACGGCGCCGAAATCGTACGACACTGCGGTGTTCGGCCTTGCGGAGGGCGGAACCGTGACGAACGACCTCGGCTCAATCGTGCTCGGAAGCGTCCGCTTCGCGTCCGGCGCCGGAGAGTTCGTGATCGACGGCTCGTCGCTCGACCTGAGGTCGGTGACCAACAACTCGGCGAATGTGCAGAGGTTTGCCTGCGCAGTTACGGATTCCGGCACGGCTCTTGAGATCGGCGGCAGCGGCGACATTGCGTTCGTCGGCGGACTGACGACCGGCGCATCTACGGAAATCACCAAGGACGGCGCAGGCACAGTCACAGTCGCCGGCAAGGGCCCTGGCGGAAGGCTTGTGCTCAATGAGGGTGGGTTCAGGCTGAAGGATTTGGACGAAGGCGGGAAGACGAATCCATTTTCGACGGCATCGGACGCGCTCAGAATCGCCGGCACGCTCGATCTAGGGGGCGCCACGCAGGATGTCACGATGTCTTCGACAAGCGGCGAGACGTTCGCCCTCGACGGCTTCACGCTCACGAACGGCGTCGTCAAGATCGCCACCGGCAACCACTATTTCGCGCCGAACGGCAGCTTCACGCTGTGCGGAAGCGGAACGGAAGTGAGGATAGAAGGCACCGACGGTCCTGTCCTCAACTTCGCGCGCGGCGATTCGGAAGGGAAGATGCACGTGAAGATAGCAGACGGGGCGCGTCTCTACAGCCATTCGAGCCAGGAGAGCGTGTATGTCGCGAGCGGCTCCGGCGTGAGCGAAGTGACGATAGAACTCCAGAACGGCGGACGGTTCCATCCGGACAACTGCGACACCCAGTTTGGGCGCAGCGGCAACACGGCCATCATGTTCGGCGAAGGCTCGTGGGTCGACGTGAACCGCAACGCATTCTACCTCGTCGGTGATTCGGCCGGAGCGGTCGCGACGGTGAACATAACGAACGGCAACTTCAAGGCCGGCCTCGTCTGCGGCGGTATGTCCGGCTGGGAGTCGGCGCCCGATGTGTCCGTTGCTGAATTCAACATGAAGGGCGGCACGCTCAATGTGCGCGGACTTGTCGCATACAACATCGCGAGCTTCAGGGCGGTCCTCGACGGCGTGACCATCACGCCGGACCAGGACAACGACGACTTCTTCAAGGTCGACGGCTACGCCGGCGGCGGCACTCCGTTCAAGATCGGCGAGGACGGCATCGAGTTCACGACCGACCATGCGATCGGCATCGCGCAGACGCTCGCCGGCGAAGGCGGCATAACCGTGTCCGCCGGCACGCTCACGGTGACGACAAACCAGGCGTACACGGGCGCGACCGTCTTGAAGAGCGGCACCACGCTCACCGCCACGGGCATGGAGTTCGCCGGCTCCATTTCACTCGAATCCGGCGCGTCCATAACGGTTCCGGAAATCGCGGAAGGCAAGAAGTTCGTCAGAATCGCCAAGGCCGCCGCTTTCGAAGGTGTCGACGAAACGGAGAAAGACGACGACGGCAATCACTTCTTTACGACGTTCGACGGATGGCTGTGCTACGGTCGCAGGCCCGGATTCTCCTTGAAAATAAGGTGAAACGGCATTTGGCCAGAAAAGACGGTAAGATGAAGACAGGAGTCGTTTTGGTTGGTGTTGTCGCCTTGTTCGCGAAAGCCGCAGGCGCGGCCGAATGTCCGCCAGGTTGCAGACCGTATTCGCGTCCGGCGGCCGAAAAGCGCACATTGCGCTCGGAAACCGTAGACAGGGCGGTTGCCGCAGTCGCAGCGAAAATAGGCGACCAGCGCATCAGGAAGATGTTCGAGGCATGCTACCCGAACACGCTTGACACGACGGTGAAGGGCAAAGGCTACGTCATCACCGGCGATATAGACGCCATGTGGCTCAGGGACTCGGGCCAGCAGGTATGGCCGTATCTCAGGTTCGCGAAGGACGACCCTGCCGTGCGGAATCTCGTCCGCGACCTGCTTGTGCGTCAGTTCGACTGCCTTTTGCACGACCCCTACGCCAACGCCTTCTACGACGACGAAAAGCGAGAGAGCCAATGGAAGAGCGACAAAACCGAAATGAAGCCGGGGGTGCACGAGCGCAAGTACGAGCTCGACTCCTTGTGCTATCCGCTGCGCCTTGCGCATGGCTATTGGAAGGCTACGGGCGACAAAACCCCCTTTGGCGACAGATGGCTCGATGCCGTCGGAACAGTCCTTGCGACGATGCGCGAGCAACAGCGGAAGGGCGGACAGAGGACGTCCTACCGCTTCGAACGCGAAAACGCGAAGGCGACCGACACCTTGACGAACGCCGGCTGGGGCCCGGAAGTAAAGCCCGTCGGACTGATAGCGAGCGCGTTCCGTCCTTCCGACGATTCGTGCACGTATCCGTTCCTCGTGCCGTCGAATTTCTTCGCCGCAGACGTCCTTGAGAAGACGGCGGAAGTCCTCGAGAGCGCGAACGGAGCGAAGCGCCTTGCGGACGAGTGCCGCGCCCTCGCCGGAGAAGTCCGCGAGGCGCTGCGCAGCCACGCCGTGGTCAAGACGGAGAAGTACGGCGAGATCTACGCGTTCGAGGTCGACGGACGCGGCGGGGCGCTTTTGATGGACGACGCCAACGCACCGTCCCTTCTTTCGCTTCCCTACCTGTGCGGCGTCGACAAGGACGATCCCGTGTATCTCAACACGAGGCGCTTCGTCCTGAGCCGCGACAACCCCTTCTGGTTCGAAGGCAAGGCGCTGAAGGGAATAGGCTCGCCCCACACGGAGAAGGGGCGCGTCTGGCCGATGTCGATCATAATGCGCGCGCTTACCGCCCAGACGTCCGGAGAGGCGAAAGAGTGCCTTTCGGCGCTCGCGAACTGCACCGCCGGAACCGGCTTCATGCACGAAGGCGTGGACGCGGACGATCCGGCGAAGTATTCGCGAAGCTGGTTCGCCTGGGCCAACACGTTGTTCGGGGAACTCGTCTGGAACATGGTGTCTCGCGGCGAGATAGAGCCGCCTCCGAACGATTTGTCCTCATGGGTGCGACCCGAAATCGGCACGGGCGGGAACGGGCATGCGTTTCCGGGCGCGGCATATCCGTTCGGATTGGTCCAGGCCGGACCCGACACCGGCTGCGACGGGTGGGGACATTGCTCGGGATACCGCTTCGAAGAGAAGGAAATCAAAGGCTTCTCGCAGACGCACCTCAGCGGCACGGGATGCACCGACCTCGGCGATTTCCTGTTCTTCCCGTATTGCGGCCCATCGCGCGAAGACGGTTTTTCGAGCGATTTTGACAAGGGTTCGGAAACGATGGAGCCCGGCTATTACGCGGTTGACCTCGGCAGGTCCAGGACGCGAGTGGAGGTTTCCGTAAGTCCGCACTGCGCGATATACCGCTTCACTTTTCTCGACGGAGGCGGCGCGAACATAATGTTCGACAACCAGTGGGCGATCGGCGATCCGGGCAGGGATCAGATGCACGACGTCAAGATCTCCGACGACGGCAGACGCAGATTCGAAGGCGAGAAGCGGCGCTGGGGATGGGTGCACAGGACTTTCGCATTCTCGCTTGAATTCGACAGGGACTGGTCCGGCTTTTCCGATCTGCCCGCCACCGGCGGCAGACGCGACGCGGGACGCCGCAATTTCCGGTTCGACATGAAGCGCGGCGAGACGCTGACCATGAAGATCGGCCTGTCTTCTGTCTCGCCCGGAAAGGCCCGCCGGAATCTCGACGCGGAAATCCCCGGCTGGGACTTCGCGAAGACGAAGGCGGACGCGAGGGCGGCGTGGAACGGGATGCTTTCGAAGATGACCGCCAAAGGCGGCGCGGCGGAACTCGAGACTTTCTACACCGCGCTGTACCATCTTTTCCTGCAGCCCGTGAACATGGCCGACGTCGACGGCGAGTATCGCGGCGACGAGGATATAGTCAAGAAGTCCCCCTGCGGCGAATACTTCTCGACTTTCTCGTTCTGGGATACCTTCCGCGCGGCCAATCCGCTGTACACGATTCTCGTGCCGGAGAAGATAGCGCCGATGGTCGCGTCCTGCGTCGAGCACCAGAGCATCGCCGGATTCCTGCCGATCTGGGCGTTGTGGGGCAAGGACAACCAGTGCATGATCGGCACGCACTCGATTCCTCTGCTCGCCGACGCCTATTTCAAGGGACTTCTCGGCGGCAACGATCCGGAACGCGTTTACCGGGCCATACGCGCCACTCTGCGCGAGAACCACCCCCGCCGCCAGAAGGAGAACTGGGACGTGCTCGACAGATACGGATACTATCCATTCGACAAGATAAGGTCAGAATCCGTCTCGCGCCTGCTGGAATGCGCATACGACGACTGGTGCGCTGCGAAGATGGCGAAGGCGCTCGGACACGCGGATGACGCCAGGTTCTTCGCGAAGAGGGCGGGATACTGGAAAAACGTCATAGACCCTTCGACGGGATTCGCGCGCGGACGCGACTCGGCGGGCAACTGGCGCGAGCCGTTCAATCCGTTCGCGCTCGGACATGACGCAAGCCGCGAGAACGACTTCACGGAGGGCAACTCCTGGCAGTGGACGTGGCACGTGCTGCACGATCCGGAAGGGCTCGCCGCCGCGCTGGGCGGCAAGGCGAAGGCCGCCTCGAAGCTCGAAGCGCTCTTCGCACAGCCCGAAAAAGCGGAAGGCATGGGGTTCACTTCGGACGTGACGGGACTCATCGGACAGTACGCCCACGGCAACGAGCCAGGACACCATACGGCGTATCTGTTCAGGTATTTCGGCAAGGGCTGGCGCACGGAGGAGCTCGTGCGCGAGATCTGCGACAAGTTCTACAGGGCCGCCCCCGACGGGCTTTGCGGCAACGAGGACTGCGGACAGATGAGCGCATGGTACCTGCTTTCGGCGGCGGGATTCTATCCGCTGAACCCCGCGAGCGGCGAATACGTGCTCGGCGCTCCGCAGTTGCCGAAGGTGTCGTTCGATGTCGGGAACGGGAAGCGGTTCACCGTCTTGGCGAAGAACCTCTCGCGCGAAAACAAGTACGTGAAGTCCGTCAGGCTAAACGGTCGTCCGCTTGCGGGATTCGTCTTGAGGCACAAGGATGTCGCAAAGGGCGGAAAGCTGGAGTTTGAAATGAGTTCAGTCCGCGAGCGGAAAGGGGACAGGTGATGGTTCTTGCGGTAATCGCGGCCGTGTGGTTCGACGCGTCCGTCCCCGGATGCGGAGAATGGACCGGATCGTCGGACGCGGACAATCTCAAATACTCGCTGGTCGCAGCTCGTCCGGCGTCGGACCGTGTCGCGACGGTCCGCTTCTCGGCTCCTACGGAATGCGGAGAATATCTCCCGGAGCCGCAAGGCGGCGTTTCACTTGCAGCGTTCGACGGCAGTTTCTGGTGTCTTGCCGAAGAAGACGGCACTAACACATGGGCGCGCCTTTCGGGGGCGGCTCCAGACGGCGGGGATGCCGTGTCTATCTCGGTTTCGTTCAGGCTTTCCGGCGATTCGCTTGTCGCGAGATATTGCATAGGCCAAACTGTCCTCGTCGATGCGTCCTCGCGGGAATGGATTCCGCTCGCTTTCGGCGGCGACGCTGCGGAAGTAGCCTCGTTCGCCTTTGGCGGCGTCAGTAGCGTCGATTCCCTTGCCGGAGACTACGAAAGCGACGGTGCGACCGTCGCGTTTTCGTGCCCTGCGGTCGAGGGTGCCGCGCTCGTCTCCGCAAGCGTCGCGGGCACGGCGCTGGAAAAGGACTCAAGCGGCGCGTTCGTTGCCCCCGCCGGAAGCGTGGCGACGCTGGAGTTCGCCGCAGAGACAGGCTATTTGATAGGCTCGCCATACGCCGGCTACGCGGTGGGCTATGAGGATTCGGTCTGTCCGGAGGATTCGCTCCCGCGCGTCTATGCGGCGAAGGACGTCATACGCATAAACGAGATAATGGCGTCGAACGGCGACACGCTCGCGACCGCTCGGGGCGGCAAGGAGCTCGACTGGATCGAAATACGCAATTCGGCGCCGTTCGAAGTAGACCTCGCAGGCTGGTATCTTTTCGACGGCCCCGACAAGAAAATCTCGAAGTGGACGAAGATAGAAGGAGACTGCACCATTCCGTCCGGAGGCTGCAAGATTGTCTGGGCAGACAAGTCGTACGAATCGTTCGATGAGAGCGAGGCGTATGTGCGCATCGGACTTTCCTCTTCCGGAGAGCCGTTGTTCATCGCCGACACCGCGGGAGGACTGGTGCACAGGGTGGACTTCACCGAGGCGATAAAGGACTTTTCTCAGGGGATTGGACAGTCTGGCGGTCTAGTCTACTACAAAGCCCCCACTCCGGGCGCGGATAACGCCGAGGATGAGTACACGGCGCCGACGGATCCGGTCGAATTCTCCGTCGCGCATGGCTACAAGACGGATTCCTTCGAAGTCGAAATCTCTTGTCCGGCCAACGGCGAGGCGGAAATACGCTACACGCTCGACGGCACGTCGCCGACATCGGCAAGCACGCTCTACGAAAGACCGGTCGCAGTTTCCTCGACGACATGCCTGCGCGCAGCGGCGGTCGACGGACAAAGCATACTCCAGCGCGACAACGCGGCGACGTACATCTTCCTCGACGACGTGCTGTCGCAGGATTCATCGGTCCCCGAAGGGTTCCCCGCGGACGGCGAGGTGAACGGGCATGCGTTCCGCTACGGCATGGACCAGTCTGTCGTGAACGGGAAAGACGGCGAAAGGCTGGTGCGCTCGTTCACGAACGGAATCGACACCGTTTCGATTGTCATAGATCCGGCGAATCTTTTCGATTCCCAAACTGGCATATACGTGAACCCGCAAGGCGACGGGCGCGAGTGGGAGCGCGCGACGATGGTCGAATGGATCACACCGGCTTCGGGAGGCGACGGTTTCTCGGCCCCTGCTGGACTGAGGATCCGCGGAGGGGCGAGCCGGGGGAAGAGCTACGCCAAGCATTCGCTGCGGCTCTTTTTCCGCAGCTCCTACGGACTTTCAAAGCTCGAATATCCGCTTTTCGGCGACGAAGGCGCGTCGAAGTTCGACAAGGTCGATCTGCGCACTTCGCAGAACTATTCGTGGGCGAACGAGGACTCAATGAAAGACACGTTCGTGCACGAGGTGTTCTCGCGCGACACGCAGCGCGACCTCGGCGTGGCCTATACGAGAAGCCGTTACCTGCACCTCTTCATAAACGGCGTCTACTGGGGTCTCTACCAGACTCAGGAACGCGGCGACGAGAACTTCGCCTCCACCTATCTGGGCGGGGAGAAGGAGGATTGGGATGTCGTAAAGACGTCGGACTACATTCTCGGCGCGAGCGAAGGCACGATAGACGCATACCGCGCGCTCTGCGACTTCGCCGATCTCGGTTTCGACGACGCGAACTACATGAGGGCGCAGGGCCTGAACCCCGACGGCACGCGCAACCCCGCATACCCCGTGCTGCTCGATCCGGTGAACGTCATGGCGTACATGCTTGTGGCGCACTATACGGTGGACGCCGACTCCCCGGCGTCCGTATGGGGAAACCACGCCAACAACCTCTATGCGCTGCGCGACAGGGTTGACGGCGCGGGGCACGACGGCTTCGTGTTTCTCCGCCACGACGCCGAGCACTCGATGGGAACGGCCGATTCGACGGACAAGCGCGCTGCATACTGCCGCTACGACCAGGATCCTACGGGCTACGGGACTTCCGAGCGACACCGGACGTTCGCGTCCGTCGTCAACTTCACGCCGTCGGAGCTCCACATGAAACTCTGCGGCAACGTCCGCTACCGCATGGCGTTCGCGGACATGTTCTACAGGGAATGTCTGCGGGAGGGCGGAGCGCTGACGTGCGACGCCGTGTGGGCGCGGTTTTCGTCGCGCATGGCGGAAATAGACGATGCCGTCGTGGCCGAGGCGGCGCGGTGGGCGCGCAAGGGGCAGACGCGCGAGACCTGGCTCGCCGCGTGCGGCGAGTGCCGTGAGTTCATCGAAAACCGCATGCCCTTCATGCTTGCGCAGTACAGGGCGAGGGGCTGGTATCCAAGCGTCGATCCGCCAGTCGTACTCGGTGCGGACGGGCTGGCTCTCGCCGATGGATGCCCGGTTTCGGCGGGCGGCACGTTTGCCCTTGCAGGGAACGGCGAGATTTTGTATACTTTAGACGGTTCGGATCCCATGTCGGAGGACGGGACGGTGTCTGGCGGCGCAGTGCGCTACTCGGCTCCAGTGCGTCCGCCGCTTGTCGCTGCCACGCTTTGCGCCCGCGTTCTCTCGCAGGACGGCGAATGGAGCGCCATGGAGCGGCGAAACGTGTGGCGCGAGGGGTATGAAGGCCTCAAAGTCAAAATAAGGTGACTTTGTAAAGCGCAGGAGTGAATATAATGAATCTCGCCGAACACGACAGTGGAACGAAGCGCAGCGCGATATTTGAGGAGCTGCGCAGGAACATATTGGAAAAACGCTACGCAAACGGGAAGCTTCCGAGCGAGAGGGCCCTCATGCGCCGCTTTTCCGTTTCACGCACGCACATACGGTCCATTCTCGACGAGCTGAAGGTCAAGGGTTACATCTTCGCGCGGCAGGGCTCGGGCATGTACGTGTCGCGCCGCGCGAGGACGATGGGCGGGAAAATCGGGATAATGATAAACGGCGCCTTTCGCGAAGGGGAGGGAGGCGTCCTTCCGACTATAATAGCGGAGTTCGCGCGCGAAGCCGGGAGAAACGGATACGGCGTGGAGATGGTCGAAGTTCTGCCCGACGGCGCGGTGAACTGGCAGGAGAAACTCCTTCGCATCGCGCGGAA
Source organism: uncultured bacterium (assembly GCA_902801025.1). Taxonomy (GTDB): domain Bacteria; phylum Verrucomicrobiota; class Kiritimatiellia; order RFP12; family UBA1067; genus UBA1067. The sequence goes on from CADCGZ010000042.1 coordinate 10,032, forward strand.
CCTGGTCGACAAAGGCGTTTCCGGAGTCATCTGCCAGCCGATAGACTTCCCGGGCGACAGCCCTGCTGTGAACCGCTCGGTCCTTTCGCTGTTCGACAAGGCGGGCATCCCTGTTGCGCTTTTCGACTACGACATAGTGCCCACGCCGGAGAGGAGCGAATACGACCTGGTCGGCATAGACAATTTCGACGCCGGGCGGCTTATCGGGCAGTGCCTCGTCCGCAGCGGGGCGAAACGGATCGCCTTCATGATGGAGGACAACTGGTCCTTGAGCGTCCTCGGCCGTATGGAGGGCGTGAAGTACGCCGTTTCGATGTCAGGATGCGCGGCGCACGACTTCGCTATCTACTCGATGCCGGAGGATACGGCCGCGCTCAGCAGAATCCTCGGCAAGCGTAACCGCCCCGACGCGATAATATGCGGAAACGACTTTCTCGCCATAAGGCTCATGGCCGCGCTGGAGAAGCTGGGCATGCGGGTGCCGGAAGACTTGATGGTAGCGGGCTTTGACGACATACCTCTCGCGTCCCTTCAGAATCCTCCGCTCACGACCATACGCCAGCCCTGTGCGAGCCTCGCGCAGACGCTCTTTGCAGCCCTCTCGCGCCGAATGGCCGATCCGTCCCTCCCTCCTTCCACGATATACATGAACGCGACCTTGGTCGAGCGCGCCTCGACCATCCGGAGCACAACCCAGTCCACGCCGCCGCGTCGCAGACACGATGCGCGGCGTCCAAAAGAAAGAAGCAAGACAAAATGAAAATAGCCGTGGTCGCGGCGGCAGGTGCGATTGCCCTTGCCGCAGAAGCGCATGCCGACTCGCAGCCTCTCGACTATGTGCGCGCGACGACGGGTACGATCAATTCGTTCGCGTTGTCGGCGGGCAACGTGTATCCCGCCATCTGCCGTCCGTGGGGCGGTCCCATGTGGGCGCCTGTCACCAAGCCCGGACACAGCGAAGGGTGGTTTTACGACTACACGGGCACGCAGTTCTACGGCATGCGCCTCACGCACCAGCCGAGTCCGTGGATGAATGACTTCGGTCAGGTCACGGTAGTCCCCGTTTCGGGCCCGGTTGACGAGAAGATGGAAAGCCGCCGCAGCCATTTCAGCCACAAGTCGGAGACGATTCGTCCAGATTACTACCGCGTCTACCTCGGTGACAGCGACATCGGATTTGAGCTGACGGCAGCCAAGAGGTCTTGCGTCATGCGCATCACATACGGCGATGCCGAGAAGCCCGGCTTCGTCGTGGATGCAATGGGCGATGACGGAAAGGTTGAGGTCGACCGAGAGAAGCGGCGGGTCTATGGTGTTTCGGCACGCCGCGCGACGCCTGTGGCAGACGATTTCGGCAATCGGTTCGTCGTCGAATTCGACCGCGAGATCGTGTCCGTCGAAGGCGGCGGCTCATGGTGCTGCGTTCGTTTCGCCCCCGCGAGGCGCGGCGACGTGCTTACGGCGCGGATGGCATCCAGCTTTGTCGACCGCGAATATGCCGTCGCCAATCTGGCCGAGGTCTCGGGCAGGAGCTTTGACGCCGTGCGCGCGGAGTCCGCAAAGGTCTGGAACAGCGTCCTCGGACGCTTCAAGGCCGAGACGCCCGACATCGACCGAAAGCGCATGTTCTACACGGCGCTCTACCGCGCGTCGCTTTTCCCGCGCGCGTACTACGACATTGATGCGAGAACGAAGAAGGCGGTGCACCGGAGCCCCACGCCCGGCGGCGTCTTCGAGGGACCGTTCTATGTCGGGACGGGATTCTGGGATACATTCCGCGCGCTTTTCCCGCTTCTCAACTTCGCCTATCCCGAGGTGAACGCGCTGATGACAGAGGGGCTCGAGAACAGTTGGAAGGAGGCCGGATGGTTTCCGGAGTGGTCGAGCCCAGGGCTTTCCGACTGCATGACTGGCAACAACTCCGCGAGCGTCATCGCGGACGCATGGCTCAGCGGCGTGCGCGGGAATGCCGATGCCGAGACGCTGTGGCAGGGACTTGTCCACGGCGCGAACAACCAGCATCCGCGCCAGGGAGCGACTGGGCGCTGGGGAGTCGAGGACTATAACAAGCTCGGCTACGTAGCTCACGAGGGCGGGCGCCACGGCACAGTCGCTCGCACGCTCGAGTACGCCTATGATGACTGGTGCATCTGGCGCTTCGGAAAGGCGATAGGCAAGAGCGACGCCGAAACAGCGCAGTACCGGCGCAATGCCGGAAACTGGCGCAACGTCATAGATCCGCGCCACCGCCTCGCCAACGGACGGCTGCGCGACGGAAGGTTCCGCGACGACTTCAATCCGATCAAGTGGGGTGACGGCGACTTCGTCGAAGGGAATTCCCTCCACTGGACATGGAGCGTCGTGCATGACATAGCGGGACTCATGGAAGTGATGGGCGGGCGCGAGGCGTTCGTCGCGGCGCTGGACGACGTGCTGGCGAGGCCGCCTTCGATATGCGAAAGCGACAGGCGCGGGATGTACCACGAAATGCGCGAAATGCTGCTTGCCGACATGGGGCAGTACGCGCACGGGAACCAGCCGGCCCAGCACATGCTGTATCTCTACGACTGGGCGGGCGAACCGTGGAAGACCCAGTATTGGGTGCGCGAAACGATGGACCGCCTCTATTCGCCGACGCCAGACGGCTACTGCGGCGACGAAGACAACGGCCAGACCTCAGCCTGGTACGTTTGGAGCGCGCTCGGCTTCTATCCCGTGTGCCCCGCCTCGGGTCAGTATGCGCTCGGCTCGCCGGCGGTCGAACGCGCCGAAGTCAGGCTGCCTGGCGGGAAGGCGCTTCGGATCGAGGCGCCTGAATCCGCGACGAAGCGTTATGTCGCCTCTGTCTCCCTGAACGGCAAAACCGTCAAGGAGAACTGGCTTTCGGCGGCGGAACTCAGGAAGGGCGGGAAGCTCGTATTCAAGATGAGCGACAAGCCGGTGAAAACGCGCGGAGCGGAGGCGTCCGCCGCGCCATATTCAATGAGTCGGGAGGTGCATAAATGAAGCTGGCTACAATCGCGGTTGCGGCAGGCCGCTCGAGGGATTCGTCATCAGGCACGCCGACATCATGGCGGGCGGCGAGCTCGTGTTCGAGATGGGTGAATGAGACTGCACAGCGGGAATACCGCTAAACACGGAAGGAAGACGTCATGGAGAACATCAATCGGTTTGCGGCATTGGCCGGCGTTTGCCTGGCGGCGCTGGTGGTTCGCGCGGCGGAGAATCCGCTCCCAAAGTGGGCGCTCGGCGGTTTTGTCCGTCCCGCCGGAGTCAATCCCGTCATCAGGCCCAATCCGAAGTCGGAGTTCGAATGCCCGATGCAGAGGCGTCTAGTCAAGTGGGAGGAGAGCGATACGTTCAACCCCGCCGCTGCGGTGAAGGACGGAAAGATATGTGTCCTGTACCGCGCCGAGGACAACACCGCGCAGGGAGTAGGCAGCCGGACGTCGCGCATTGGCCTGGCGGTCTCTGAGGACGGCGTGCGCCTGGCGCGCGAGCCGAAGCCGGTCCTGTTCCCCGGAGGGGACGACCAGGAGGAGTTCGACTGCCCTGGAGGCTGCGAGGATCCGCGCATTTCCGTCACCGAAGACGGGCTCTACGTCATGACCTACACGTCGTGGAACCGCAAGTGCCCCCGTCTGTGCATCGCCACGTCCCGCGACCTTCGGCACTGGACGAAGCACGGCCCGGCCTTCGGCAGGGCGCAGGGCGGACGCTTCCTCGGGCTCGCAAGCAAGTCCGGCGCGATCGTCACCGAACCGTCCAGCGCGGATCCATCGCGCTATGTGATCGCAAAGGTAAACGGCAAGTACCTGATGTACTGGGGCGAGACGGCGATACATGCGGCGACGAGCGACGACCTTGTCAACTGGAACCCCGTCACCAGGCAGGACGGTTCGCTGCGCGAACTCGTCAAGCCGCGGCCCGGTTTCTTTGATTCTACGCTCGTCGAGGTCGGGCCGGCGGCGATCAGGACGAAGTACGGCATAGTCGTCCTCTACAACGGCCGCAACGGACATGGCGAAGTGGCGGACAGGCGGTACGGGCAGGGAACCTACTGCGGAGGGCAGGTCCTCTTCGACGGACGCGACCCGTACATGCCTGCGGCGCGTCTTGACGAACCGTACTTCCGGCCCCTTGCCGACTTCGAGCGCAAGGGTCAGTATGCCGAGGGCACTGTCTTCACCGAGGGCCTTGTCCAGTACAAGGGAAAGTGGTACCTGTACTACGGCTGCGCCGATTCGCTTGTGGGCGTTGCGGTGTGGGATCCGGAGAGCGGAATGCGCGTCGGCGATCCGCTGCCGGAGGCCGAATAGATGACTCATCGCGGCTTTTCCGGCTTGCACTTTTGATGCCGTATGGACGATATACGGAGCGAAAGGACAATGATGAAAACAATGAAGATGAAATTCATGAGATTTGCCGCCTGCACCGCGTTTGCCGCGATGGCGGCCTCAGCCTTCGCGGCAGGGAGTCCCGCGCGCGAATTCGAGTTGGGCGAAGAGAACTCCCCCATCAGAGGCAAGCAAACGAATGGGGAGGGACCCTTTGGGTGTTGACACCGATCTCTTCGTGCGCGGGAATGCCGATGCCGAGACGCTGTGGCAGGGACTTGTCCACGGCGCGAACAACCAGCATCCGAAGCAGGGCGCGACCGGTCGCTGGGGCGTCGCGGACTACAACACGCTAGGCTACGTCGCGCACGACAAAGGGCGGCACGGAACGGTCGCGCGCACGCTCGAGTACGCCTACGACGACTGGTGCATCTGGCAGTTCGGCAAGGCGATCGGCAAGAGCGACGACGAGACGGCGCAGTACCGGCGCAATGCCGGAAACTGGCGCAACGTCATCGAGGCGAAGGACGCATCGCGCAGCCGCTACGTCGAAGGGGTGGCCTTCAACGGCAGGGCGGTGAACGCGAACTGGCTTTCGGCGGCGGATCTGGCGAAAGGCGGCAGACTCGTGTTCAGGATGTCGTCCAAACCCGTCAAGACGCGCGGCACCACACTCGCGGCGGCGCCTTATTCCATGAGCAAGGATGAAAAGAAATGATCTTTTGCATTCTCCCGGTATTCCTGGCGGCAACAGCTTCGGTTGTGGTTGAGGTTGATGCTTCGTCCGCGCCCGAACAGGCGCAATGGGCGGAGAACGAACTCAAGCCGACGCTCAAGAAGTGGTATCCGCGATTGATTGCGGAATATCCGTCGAAAGACTGGAGTGCGCCGGAAAAGGTGAAAGTCGGATTTGTCGACCCGCCGCAAACTGGAGCGCCGGCTTACACGACAGGCGATAGCATTTCGCTCGACAGGAAATGGTTCTCGGCGAATCGCGACAGCGAGGGTATGGGCTGCGCAATACACGAGCTGATGCATGTAGTGCAGTCCTACCCCGGCGGGGGCCGATCAATACCGTGGTGGCTTACAGAAGGAATCGCCGACTATGTGCGCTGGTACGTGTTCGAGCCGGAGAAGAAGGGTTGCGAAACGGATCTTTCGCGCATGGACGTCCGCTACGATGGCGGCTATAGGCAGACGGCGAACTTTCTCGACTATGTGGAGCGTAAGCATCCCGGCACGGTTCGCTCGCTGAATGCCGTCGGACGTCTCGGACGGTATTCGCCTGGCGTATGGCGGCGCATAACCGGACGAGAACTGTGGTCGCTAGGTGGCGAATGGAAAGGCATCCTCGACGCCGATGCGCCGCGAAAACCTGGAGACGTTGTCGTTTCCGCTGCCGAGGCGTTTGTCACCGCGTATTGGGACTGCACCCGCTCGCAGTTCGTGAAGCATAAGGGCAAGAATGAACTGCTTGACTATTGGCTTTCCGCGCATGCATACGAAATGTTGCTCGACCTGGCCGTACGTTATCCGCGAAATGATTTCCGGGGCATGGCCGAAATGTTCTTCGACGGCTTCAAGGCGGCGCGCGGCGACTGGCGTGCCAACGAGTTCAACGACGATCTTCTCTGGTGGGTGATCGCCGACTGCCACGCCTACCCGGTCCTCAAGAATCCGGCGTTGCTCAAGGATGCGCGGGAGATGATGGATTTCATAATCGGGAAGCAATGCGACGGCGTTCTCGGCGGCGGCGTGTGGTGGAAGTCGAGCGAGCGCGGCGGGAAGCACGCCTGCAGCTGCTATCCTGCGGTCATCGCCGCCTGCGAGCTCTATTCGATAACCGGCGACAGGAAATACTTGGAAGCCGCATCCTCCATCTACGCCTGGAGCAGGGAAAACCTCTTCGACAAGTCCGCGGGCTGCGTCTTCGACGCAAAGCATGCGGACGGCAAAGTCGACAGGACGTGCTACACCTACAACGTTGGCACCGCGATAGGCGCCGCGCTGAGGCTTGGAAAGCTGACAGGCGCAAAGGGATTCCGTGAAGACGCCGCGCTCGCGGCGGACTGGCTCATGGACCGCATGTCGCGCGGCGAAGTCATGCGAGGACGCGGCCAGGGCGACGGCGGGGCGTTTAACGGAATAGCGGTGCGCTATCTCGCCGAGTTCGCGGCTCTGCCGCAGGGCGCAAGGGCGAGGGAATACCTCAAGATCAACGCCCGCACCGCCTTCGCGCACATGCGAAAGGCGGACGGACTTTGCGGACCCGACTGGGACGTTGCGCCGGCCGATGGTTTCGACATAGAGGCGCAGACGGCATGCTCCGCCCTAACACTCTTCCTCTGCGCGCCTGAAGGCACTTTCTCCCGGCGCCCCGCCGGCGTCGTGAGGACGATGACGTACAACATACGCAATTCCCACGACGACAGGGGCAGCGAGAACGACTGGGCAAAGCGCCGCGACGATCTTGTCGCTGTGATCCGTGCGCAGGGCCCGGATGTAATCGGCTTCCAGGAGGTGCTTCCGGACCAGCGCGAATGGCTTATGGAGCAGTTCAAAGACTATGTCTTCGTAGGCGACGGACGCGGCGCAGACCGCAAAAGCGACGAGTCCGCGTCGATAGCATTCCGCAAGAATCGCTTCACGGCCGTCGACAAGGGCACGTTCTGGCTTTCGGAGACGCCGGACACGCCCGGCAAAAAGGGATGGGGCGCGGCGTGTCCGCGCGTATGCTCGTACGCGATCCTGAAGGACAAGTCCACCGGCAAGGCCTTCTGCTTCGCCAACACCCACACCGACCATGTGTCGGAGCTTGCGAGGGAGAAGGGGATGCTCCTGGTCATCGAAAGGATGAAAGTCTTCGGCAAGGGGGCGCCTATCGTGTTCACAGGCGACCACAACTGCCAGGAAACTGAGGCGCCCGCAATAGCGGTGTCGAAGCTGCTGAGGAACGCGATGGCGGTGAGCAAGACGCCTCCGATGGGGCCGTGGCGCTCGTTCACCGGGTGGAAATGGCGCGACTGGGAGCGCCCCGCAGCGAAGGCGCTCTCGCTTCCGCGCGCCGAGCGGAACGCGCCCGGCGGCGATTTTGGCTCGCGCATAGACTACATCTACGTCTCGCCCGGCGTGAAGGTGCGCAGCTGCCGCACGGTCTCAACGCCGCGTCCCGGAAGGAATCTATATCCGTCCGACCATTTCCCTGTCGTGGCAGACGTGGAGTTCTGACCCTGCAGCTCATCCGTGGAGCAAAAAGGGTCAGACCTGATTGCCACAGTAAAGAAACATGGCGGCAACAAACAGAATGAAGATTGGCATGGGTCAGAGCGTCGCGGCAGATTTGCCGCGTTTCCAGCTCGTTTCTCCAGCCGCAAAAGTTTTTACGATTTAAGATTAGATTTAAGATTCGTTTGGTACAATGGTTGTGAACTCAACGATATGTACCAAACGCACTAAAAGTCTTGGTCGTGTAGAACATGGGAGTACTGAAAATTGAACATTTGCCTATTCTTTGAGGGTACGGGTCAGGGCGTCGCGGGGAAGATTACCAACGTGACGCGCCTACGCGATCTTTGCGTGGAGGATGCGCGGCAGAAGTTGCACCTTGAAGCGGGCCCCGGAACACATTTCGGCTCGTATCTCGCGGGAAAGATCGCGGGCGTGGACTGGCGAACGACATTCCGCTCTGCGCGTCGGTGGTTCGAGGCGAATTACGAGACACTTCCGAAGGACGGCGTTTCGACGGCAGTGTTTCTTTTCGGTTTCTCTCGCGGTGCGCTCATCGCGCGGCACTTCGCGGCATGGCTCGACAAGTTAGATGTTGCCGTTGCCTATCTCGGACTTTGGGACACGGTTGACGCTACGCTTGGACTTGATGTCGCGGCGGAATTGCCGCGCAATGTAAGAAGGGCGCGTCACGCCGTTTCCCGCGACGAGACGCGGAAGTTCTTTCAGTATGTTCCGCTCAAGGGCGACAAAGGCCAGGTTGTCGAAATGCTTTTCCCAGGCAGCCACAGCGACGTCGGCGGACTATACGATGACAATCACCTTGTCGCCGATCTCGCTCTCGCATGGATCGCGGCTGGGGCGAAGCGAGAGGGTTTGCGTTTCAGGCGCACCGCTCGCCTCTCGCAAAAGCTCGACGCCACAGCCGTAGTTCTCCACGATCCCCACGGCGAATCCTCCAATCTCTGGGGAGCGTTCGATCGCGTTCGCCGCAATCTCCCGCGAATCAGACTTCACTTCGCTTGCAAAGGACTCTAAACGGACGATCTTGCGCCAGTTTTTTGGTTGAGGTTGAATTGTTTATGAGTATCGGTTGGAGTTGGCTAATCAGAGAAGTAGGAAGGTTTAGTCGAAATCGTGTCGTTCTTGTACTCGACACGAAGGATGGTTGTGATTGGTTCGCGGTTGGCTCGCGGTTGCGTGGCGGTTGGTTGTGTCCGTGTCGGGTTAGGAAATGGTTGAATTAGCGTTGAGGTTGCCAAAGGGCGGGTGAATGTCCACACTGCCACCTCTATCTCAAGCCGTAATCCTAAGATTGCACTTTTTACCTGCGGCCGCGCTTTGCGCGGGCGAGGGCCGCGGCCGTCGTGTTGACGGGCGGCGCATCTGCGGGCCTTGCACTCGATTGGCGCGCGGCGCGCTCCGTCCGCGACGGAACTTCGCCGTCACCCGAATGGACTATTGATGAAGCGGCGGGGAATTGCGTATAATGATCGCATGAAAATCAAAAATACGCTTGTCGTTTCCGCCGCGGTGGTCGCCGCCTCGTGTGCGTCCCTTGCGGACGGCGCGAGAATCTCCATCTCGCCCGACGCAAAGGGCATGGACATGCCGAAGACGATGTACGGCATCTTCTTCGAGGACATCAACTATGCCGCCGACGGAGGCATATACCCTGAGCTGCTGGCGAACCGCGGCTTCGACTGGAAGACGAAGGACCTCGAGGGTTGGGAGGCCGACTACCGCGGCGGCGCGATGGCGCGCATCACGGTGCAGGAGAACGCGCCGCTTCACCCCAACACCGCGCGCCACCTGCGCATGGAGTGCTTCGGACCCGGCACGGGATGCGGCGTCAGGAACAAGGGCTTCCACGGCGTCAGCGTCGAGGCCGGGAAGAAGTATGACCTCACGTTCTACGCACGCGGACTCGAAGGGTATGCCGGTGGACTCCGCTTTGTGCTTGAGGACGGACAGGAGGTTGTCTGCGAGGCAAAGCTCGCGAACGGCAAGATGTCCGTCGCGCCGAAGTCCGGTGCGCTCGACCCCGCGGCGCCCGAGTGGCGAAGGCACACCTTCGTGTTCGCGCCGCAGAAGACTGTCATGAACGGAACTTTCTCCGTTCTCATGGATGCGCCTGGCACGGTCGAGCTCGAGCAGGTTTCGCTCTTTCCGCAGGAGACGTTCAACGGACGCAGGAACGGACTGCGCAAGGACCTCGTCCAGCTTCTCAAGGACCTGAAGCCGGGCGTGCTACGCTTCCCGGGCGGATGCGTCGCGGAAGGCGACTGCTTCGAGCGCTGGTTCGACTGGAAGCGCACGGTCGGCGCGCTTGAGCGCCGCGAGACGATCTGGAACACATGGGGCTACTGGCAGTCGTTCGGACTCGGCTACTACGAGTACTTCTGCCTCGCCGAGGACATCGGCGCGGAGCCGCTCCCCATCTGCCTCGCGGGCATCACGTGCCAGTTCCGCGGACCCAAGCTCGCGCCGCTCGATTCGATGGACTACTTTGCGCAGAGCATCTGCGACCTTGTCGACTTCGCGAACGCCGACCCCAAGAAGAACAAGTGGGGTGCGCTCCGCGCCGAGATGGGCCACCCGAAGCCGTTCAACCTCAAGATGGTCGGCGT
>CADCGZ010000043.1 GCA_902801025.1 uncultured bacterium
GTCCGAATCCACGCACACCATGAACTCGCCGCGCGCGAGGAACGTCGCCACCCCCCAGCCGTGGCAGAGGCCGCGGTTCTTCTCGAAATTCACCAGCACAAGCCCCGGATGGTTCGTCTGCGCCTCCTGCATGTGGACGAGCGAATCGTCCGAGGAGCCGTCGTTGACGCACACGACCTCAAGCTTGTCCAGCGGATAGCCCGAGGAGAAGATGCGCTCCAGGGTCTTGCGGATCGCCGCGCCCTCGTTGAAACACGGCACCAGCACCGTCAGCGTCGGCTCGAAGTCGGCTTCGGCCGGCGCCTTGTAGAAGGCGGCGAAGATGAAGCGCGTGATAACGAAGGCGCCGGCGATGATGGAGTAGATCGACACGAGCGGCTGGTAGAAGTAGTTCTCGATGCTGTTCAGCTGCAGCGTCACCGCCCATGCCAGCAGACCCACTGCGCCGATCGCCACGATGAAGCCGAATATGAAATGCGGAGGATGGTAGATCGCCTTAAGGCGCGCCTTCACCTCTTCCTGGGAGGGTGGCTCCATCGGCGGGGCGACCGTGCGCTCCTGCGTGCTCTGCACCATCGCCCGACGACAATAGGGACAGATCGTTGGCGGGGTCTTCCCTATGGTCTGTACTTCAATCAAACAGTGCGGGCACCGACTGGAGCGCACCTCCACCGAATCTCGGCGGCGGCTCCCGGAGTCGGCGGAGCGGCTCTCGGTGCTGGTAGAGCGGGGACTGGACCGCGTGAAAAAACTACGCGTTCCTCCTCCCCCAGCCGTAGCTGTCCTGTCAGTTGTCATCTAATCAGAGACCTCCTCCGGCAAAGGCCGCATCATCTGCGCCAACGTCCCTGCTGGTGAAACCTATCTTGAGGACGGATGCGACGGCTAGTTGTTCAAGTCGTCCAAGTCGTCCAAGGCAGCTTTGCGGCATCCCCGCCGTTATTTCAAAATTCGGGGGGGGGGGGGGTAAATATATGCAGTTATCTCCCATAGCTCACCCCTTCTGCCATCCGCCGCCGATTCCACTCTGCTTTGAAAGAAACAAGAGGAAGACCTTCAAGGGTCATCCCATGAAGAGTCAAATACTTCCTATTTTTCTGCTCTATCGCAGGAGGTATGCCGATCTTTATGTCCATTTCACAGTAATTACAAGACTTTTTCACACTGTTCCCAGTCCAACCCACGGGGATTGAACCGATTGCGAACACCTTGTGTCAATCCAGCAATTGCTATTTCAAACATTATACCATATTTCCCTCCCCCCGTTCAAGCACGACCACATGGTGGGGAAGTCCGGTGGTTTCGGTATTCGCCAAGCCAACAACCTCTTGTTGAAAATCCGACATGCGAGACATAGACATTCCGCGCAGCTTCGAAATCTCCCTCGAATCAGACTGCACTTCGCCCGTAATGGACTCTGAAGGACGCTCTTGTGCCCATTTCGCGTCGCGTCGTTTGGTTGTGGTTTAGTAGCGGTTGGGTTGTTGCCTACGTTGGAGGATCATAGATGTGGGATGGTTGAGTCGGAATCGTTCTTGGATTCGACACGAAGGATGGTTGAGTCGTGGTTGAGGGATGGTTGAAATATCGCCCAGAGAACTTGGCACGGCAAATGCACCGTTTCACATTAAGGATCAAATGGGGAGACACCCCTTTGGCGCTGCTCTTTTTATCGCCACTTCGATGTTTTCTTTCACTTTCCTCATTTTTAACGGCGTTGGGCATATTATAGCGAAACTGCCACGATGAAATCAAGCGGGGATGTTTGAGGGACGGCTCAGGGCTCTCCGGCAGCGCTCATGGCAGCATTGCCAGCAGCTTGGCGATCTCCTTCGCGTCGCGGGTGGTGTAGGAAGTAACGCGACGGCCGAGGCAGTTGATGGACGAGCCGAGACCATGCAGCTCGACGTTGTCGATAATGAGAAATCGGTCGTGGAAGTCGTCGGAGTAGGTGACGGAGAGGCCCTTGTACTGACGGTTGAACTTCGCGATTTCGGTCGGCGTCGGCTTGCCGCGATCTTTGCAGACGAGCCGCACCTTTACGCCAGGCCGCTTCTTCGAAAGAACCTCCAGCGTGACCGCATCAGAATACGGGTCGATGAGCACAATTTCAGATTGTGCGCTTTCGATCAGACGCGAGACATACCGCATCGAGTCAAACTCCGACTCGGCGGGCAAAATACCGCTTGGGAGCAAGTTGCCGCGGTCAAGGGCATCAAACACCGTGTCGATCCGCTTGTCCGTTTCGAGCTGCTTCAGTTCAATCGCGCCAACGCGCTGAACAAGACCCGCGTGATCATACGCAAATCGACGCATGGCGACAAACGCGTCCATTATTCGGACACTGACGTCTATCGCGATCTTGCTCCGGAGCACTGCCGACAACATGGCAACGCCTTGTTCTGTAAAAGCATACATCGGCACTCCGGAATGCTTGAGCGTCTCGAACCGGTCACAATTTGTGACCAGTTCCCGCATCTCAGATTCCACCAGCCGGAACATGAATCTGTCGGGGAATCTCTCAATGTTACGCTTGACCGCCTGATTGAGGACTTTGGTCTGAACACCATATAACACTGCCAAGTCACGATCAAGCATTACTTGGACGTTGCGTACCTCGACAATACGGCTCTGAATTTCCGATGCTTCGAATAACTGAACTGACTTCTGATTTTTCATGCTGCCTCCGGGGTATAGTAAACCAGTCTTAGCAGTAACCCCTCGCGGTTACTCCCCGCTGGTTATATTGGCCCTGCCACGCCTGCCCGTTGGCCTCGCGGATTCACGCTTTCAACGCCTTAGCTCCGGCATGAGTCGCCCGCGATTAAATCAGCATCATTTCCGATGGCCCTCCTGCACGATTTTTTAGACCGACATCCTCTTCGGAGAAAGCACTGATATTAGAATCACGGATGGAGGACGGTTGTGCCGGAATCGTTCTTGGATTCGACACGAAGGATGGTGAGTTAGGGTTGGTTGGGTTATGGGCGCGTGGTTGAGGAATGGTTGTTGAGTGAAGGTGCATGTTGCGGCAGAAAGTGAGGCGGGGGAGCGAAGGTCCGAGCGAGGGGATGCGGCGTATTCGCCGAGGGCTCCCCGAGGAGGAGCCTTCGGCCACCGCCGTTTGCATAGACAAAGGGCGCGGCAAATGCGCCGCGCCCCGAGTTTCTCTGATGCCTTGGAACCGCAATCAGACGCGGCCCTTGGACTTGAGGAAGTTGAACGACGGGATGACCGCGCCGTTGATGTCGTCGAAGTGCTTCTCGCATTCGACGACATACCACTCGACGCCGTCCGCGTCGGTGACGGGGAAGAGCGCATCCCAGTCGACTGGCGTCGCACACCGCTTGCCATCCGCGTCGCAACCGGGCTGACCGAGGATCGCGTCGAACTTCTTGACGCCCTTGCCCATTCCATTCTCCTTCGCGTGGAGCGTAGGCGAGCGGTGGGGGTACTTCTTGTACTGGACCATCGGGTTGACGCCGGGGATCATGTCGCCAGCGCAGGTCGTCCAGCCGACGTCCTGCTCCATGCAGACCGCCTTGTCGGTGTTGGTGAAGAAGTAGTCCCAGAAGGAGGTGCCGTCCTGCATGAAGATCGCATGCTCCCACGTGTGGTTGTGGAGGCCGATCTTGATGCCAAGCTTGGTGGCGTCGACAGCCGCCTTGTTGTAGAGCTCGACGAGCTTCTTGGTGAAGTCGTCGATCTCCTGCGAGGGCTTGCAGGGCTCGCCGCCGCGGCCTGTCGACCAGCTGCATCCGGGCGGGAAGTTGCCGCCGCCGGGGCAGATGACGAGGGTGTTGCCGTAGCCGAGCTCGAACTCCGCTGTCTTCTTGAGGACTTCGGGGTTGTACGTGAACTTCTTCATGTCGAAGCCGTACTTGTCGTTGCTGACGTGCGTGCCGCACACGACAAGCCCGGCATCCGCGAGCATTTGCTTAAGCTCTGCGGCGTTCGCGCCGTAGTAGCCCGCGAACTCGACGCCCTCGAAGCCGACTTCCTTGATCTTGAGAAGTGCCTTCGCAAGCGCGACCTTGCCGACCTTGTCCTGGGCAGGAATCCACTTGTTGAGCGAATAGAGCTGCAAGGCGATCTTGCCGGGACGCGCCGACTTGCAAAGCGAGCAGCAGCCTGGAGCGACCGCGAACGCGGAGGCGGCGGTCATTCCGCCGAGGAAGTTTCTGCGTGAGATGTTCATTAGATGAGGTCCTTCATTGTGACTTGTTTGAGGTTGACATTTCCGAGCTTCATCGGCTTAAGGGCCGACTTGTCGAAGGCGTATCCATCGGGGCCGAGCGGCCACACGACCGGAGCCGTGTTGAGGATTGTCGCCTCGAAGCCCTGGCGCGTCGCACCCATGTTGCCGGTGTGCGAGCTGTTGCAGCCCTCGTTCTCGATGACAAACGGGTACTTGTAGCCCTTCGCCATGAGGGTCTCGAGGAACTTGGTCCAGTCGCAGCTGTCGCTGCCGCCGAAGCCCGGCAGGCGCGGCTCGTAGTTCATGCGGTCCCAGTTGCCGCCCTTGTCGTCCGGGGGAAGCGCGGGGAGGCCGGCTTTCGCCGCAAGGGCGTCGTTGACGCGCTGGCGCGGGAAGAGACGGCCCCAGTTGACGGCTTCCTCGTCGTTCGGGAAGTTCCTGGTGCCCTTGATGTGGATGCGCCTGAGTTTCGAGAAGTCCATCGCGTTGATGACGTCGGACGGATCGATGTGCTGCCAGATGTCGTGCGACGGATCGTACGTCTCCTGGAGATTCGAGCTGTCGTCGAGGATCGCGTACATGAGCTTGCGAGCCGCGAGGCAGCCGGGCAGGTTGCAGTAGCAGACGGGCGACGACGCGGGAACCCAGCCCTCCATCGGGCAGTTCTCGACGCACAGCGTGACACCGAGGTCCTTGGCGTACTTAAGGATGGGCGTGAAGACCTTCTTGAACTTCTCGAGGTTCTTCTCGAACCCGCGATCCTCCGCGCCGAGCTTCTGGTCGTAGCCGACGAAGGTTCCGCAGACGACATCGTTGGCGTCGCCGCCAAGCATCGCCGCGATACGGATGAGGTTCAGGATGTGGTTCTGGTTGACTTCCTGGAAGTCGCCGCCGATCAGGTTGTCGTAGGCGCCAACGGAGACGCGAACGCCCTTCTCGTTGCAGACGTCTACGACGTGCTTCGCCTTTTCGGGCGTGAAGTCCTTGTAGTCGAGGTGCGTCGCGATGTGGTCGGCACGGTCGGTGTCCTTGCGGAAGACGCAAAGTTCAAGTCCCTGCGCGCCGAGCTTGACGGCCTCGTCCACGACTCCGTCGAAGGTGGGAATTCCGGCGAACGCCGAGGTCATCAGCCAGATCGGGTTGTTTCCCGGCTTCGGCTTCGCGGCATGCGCGAACGCCTCCTTCGAAACAACAGGGGCGACCGCGGCAAGTGCCGCGGCCCCCTTGAAGAATTCACGCCTGTTCATTAGAACTCGAATC
The DNA here is from genome assembly GCA_902801025.1 of uncultured bacterium. Lineage (GTDB taxonomy): Bacteria > Verrucomicrobiota > Kiritimatiellia > RFP12 > UBA1067 > UBA1067. The sequence goes on from CADCGZ010000043.1 coordinate 5,459, forward strand.
CCTTGCGGATGTACGGCTTGACGAACGCATTCGCGGCCGCAACGTCGAACTTCTGCTTCTTGGAGCACCAGCCGAGCTTGACGCCCGGGAGACGCTGGGCGACGCAGCCGACGAGGATGCCTTCCATCTGAGGAATGCAGTACTCGATGTCTGCGAAGCAGTGCGAGTGGGTCTGCTCGTAGTAAGGCCCCTTGCCGAAGATCGCGTTGATGAACTCGCCGTAGTGCCCCTCTGCAAAGCCCTTCATCTCGACCGTTGACTTGCCGTCTCCGGCGGAGGATTCCTGGCCGCAGAACGGGATAGAGCGGGCGACGGCCTTGGCGGCCTCGTGCTGGAACACGTCCTTGAACTCGCTGTCGGCGTCAAGCGCGATCGCGCACTTTGCGCCGTAGTCGTCCTGCATGAGAACCTGGCCCTTGCTGCCGATCATGAGGCACCCCGTGTTCGGGACCTTGCCGCCGTTCTTCGCCGCCCACTTCGGCATGAGCTCGGCTTTCGGCTTCTCGTTGCCATCGTACCAGTAGAGCGTGACAGCCGGGAGCTTGACGCCGGGACGCACCTTCGAGTCGCGCTCCTTGTAGGTGAGCTTTACGATCGACTTGAGAGGATACGCGACGTCGTTCTGCGACTCGACCATCGTGCACTCAGCGTCGGAGACGCCGCCGAGCTCAAGGCCGCGGAACGCGAGGTTCATCGTGTGGCAGGCCATGTCGCCGAACGCGCCGGCGCCGAAGTCGAAGAAACCGCGCCATGTGAACGCATGGTAGACGTTCTTGCCGAGCTTCCACGGATCGTAGACGTCGGCGTTGTCCGGATACTTGTCGAGGAACGGACGGTCGGCCGCCGTGGCGAGCCAGGCGTTCCAGTCGAGACCCTTGCGGACGGGATCTCCCTTCGGGTGGCTCTTGACCCAGTCTGCGACGCCCTTGCCCTGAGGCCACACGGGACGGTTCGTCCAGACGTGGACTTCCTTGACGTCGCCGAGAATGCCGCTCTGGAGGACTTCCGTGCAACGGCGCATCGAGTTGAGCGACGAGCCCTGGTTGCCCATTTGGACCACGACGCCGTTCTCGCGGGCTGTCTTCTCGAAGTACTCGAGTTCCCAGAGGGTGCGGACGAGGGGCTTCTGGACGTAGACGTGGATGCCCTTCTTCATCGCCTGGATCGCGACAGGCGCATGGACGTGGTCAGGCGTCGAGATCGTCATTGCGTCGATGCCGATCTTGTCGGCGTCGTCGAGGAGCTTGCGGTAGTCGGTGTAGAAAGGAACCTTCGAGAGGTCGAGGCCGGGGAAGTCCTTCTTCGCCTTTTCAAGCGCCTGGGTCAGCATGTTGGCGTCTGCATCGCAGAACGCGACCATTTCGACAAGGCCGGTCTTGAGCATCGGCGTCCAGTCGCTGTAGCCCTTGCCCATGACGCCGACGGCCGCGAGGCGGACCTTCTGGCCGGGCTTGCGGGGATGCGGCGTGAAGCAACCGCCCGCGCTAAGCAAAGAAACGCCCGCGAGACCGCGGAGGAACCCTCTTCTGCTGGAACTGATCATCTTTGTTTTCCTTATTTGGTTGTTGGTTGAAGTTTAATTTCCGTGTACTACTTGATTTTCGACGACTCAGGGATGACCTTGTTGCGAACGAGGACGTCAAGCGCCTTGTTGACGCCGTTGACCTCGTTCTTGTCGCCATGCTTCGCGCGATAGGCCTCAAGCGCAGCGTCGAACGCCGCCTTGTACTCGCCTTCGTTTGCGTAGGAAATCACCTCCGCGAGCGCCTTGACGTTGTCCGCCGTCGCCGCCTTCGGATCGGCGATCTTCGCAAAAAGCTTCGCCGCCGTCTCGCGGCGGAGCGCCATCACCGCGTCGGGACACGCCGTCAGGTTTGAATGGGTAAGGTTGTCCCAGCGCGAGGGAAGCGGACGATACCAGATGTTGCGGAACTGCACGACGCAGCCGTGGTCCTGCAGCTGGAGCGGCCCTTTCGTCGCGTGGGGCGCGAGCGGACGGCGGCGGCAGTGGGTAGTGAGGCCCTCCATCTCCCAGTGGTCCTGAACGAGAACGCCGTTGAAGAACACGGTCACGCTGCCTGGATGGAGAAGCTTGCCGTCCTTCCATACGGGCTGGTGGAAGACGATGTCGTAGACCTGCCATTCGCCGGGTTTCCTCGCAGGATTGACCATCGGCGGATTTTCGGCATAGACAGAGCCCGCCTGGCCGTCGGCGTAGTTATCGACGAATTCCGGTTTGCCCTCAAGTTCGCGGCTAGTCCAGTAAGACTCGAGAACCTGTATCTCGTAGTTATCCATCAGGAAGACGCCGCTGTTGCCGCGCATCTGCGCGCCCTTGTTCGTAAAGATGCGTTCGGGATCGTGGCGGTACTCGAGATGGAGCTGGCAGTCGCCAAACTCTTCGCGCGAGTATATCGCGCCGCCGTTCTTCCACTCAGGATCGGTGTAGAAATACCCCTCGTCGGAGTAGCGCCACTTCGACGGGTTGCCCTTGCCGTCGCGCCAGTTCTTCTCGAACGACGCCTTGGTGCCGTCGAAGAGGACAACCGCGTCGGAGGGCACTCCGTTTGCACCGACTTCAACCTTGGCGGGCTTCGGCCGATTCATGTCGTGCACGGCCCAGGCGTGCTTTGCATCAGGCGTATCGCCATACAATCCGGCAAACGCCACAACGGGTGCCAGAACCGCAGACATGGCAAATATATTTTTCATTGGAGAATATTATACCACAACAACCCCTTGTTCCGCAATCTCGCGCGGAACGGCATTTTGCGCCACAGTCAGGCAACTCATTGCCGACATCCGATGGAAAGCGAGAACCTGGATCCCGACGGAACGACAGGCGAAAGAACGACGTCGCCACCATGGAGACGCGCTATGCGGCGGGCTATCGCGAGCCCGAGCCCTGCGCCGCCCGTTTCCGCCGCGCGCGCAGGATCGACGCGGTGGAAACGCTCGAAGACCCGCTCCGCGTGTTCGGGCGGTATGCCGATGCCATGGTCTTCGACGACGAACGTCGCCCTGTGCCCCGAAACGGAGACGGAAACGGCGATGTCGGGCGACCCCGAATGGCGTATCGCGTTTTCCACGAGATTCAAGAGCGCCTCCGAAAGAAGCCGGGCGTCAACCTTCGCGATGCAAGGCGCATCGGGCGCGGCAAACGACAAGGCGATTCCAGCGGCTTCGGCGCGCGGGCGCAGCGATTCCACCGCCTCTCTGGCGAGGTCGACAAGGTCGGTCTTGGCAAGGTCGAGAACTTCCCCTTCGCGCTCAAGCCGTGCAAGGTCGAGAATCTGCTGAACGAGGGCATTGAGCCGCGTCGACTCCTTTGATATCATCGAAAGAAGCGGTTTCTGCGATTCGGAAACGCCGCCCTCGGAAAGCATCTCCGAAGCGCCGAGGATGCCGGTAAGCGGAGTCTTGATTTCGTGCGAGACGTCGGCCACGAACTCGCGGCGAAACTTTTCCGTCCGCGCGAGCTCGCGTATCCTGACGCGCTGGCGATAGAGCGCGAAGAAGACGAAGAACATTCCGGCGATTCCGACGAGCGCCGCGAGGGCAAGACTGGTCTTCGCGCGACGGTACGGAGCGAGAACGCGGTCGAGCGGAAGACCAAGCATCACCTCGAACGCCCCGACGTCTTCAATCGCACTGTAGATGTAGTCGCTGTCGCGCCAGACGTCGGTAAAGCCGCCAAGTGAGTCGAAGACAAGCCCGCCCTTGGGCTTCCCGAAAATGCTGAGCCGCACACCGTCCGCCGCGCACTGGCGGTTGAACGCCTGTACGGCGGAGAAGTCCCCCGTCCGAAGCGGCTCCTCAAGCGTCGAGACAGCCACCTTCGCCCTCGAGAAGAGGTCGTTCCCCGCCCACTCCAGGACGGACGCGCGGAAGGCCGACATCTCGCGCGCGAAGACGACGGTTACGCCGAGGAAGCCAACGGCTGCGAGGACGGCGGGAAACCACGTTCTAAACCTTGATTCGATAACCCACCCCCCTTATCGTCTCGATGTGGTCGCCCCAGCGCCCAAGCTTCTGCCTGAGCTTCGCCACCTGGACGTCAACTGTACGCTCGTCGGGCGGACGCGCGAAGACTCGCCCCCTGTGCGCGACGAGGCGGACAAGCAAATCGAATTCGCCCGGCGTCAAGTCAAGCGCCTTCCCGCGAAGCGTGGCGACGCGAGAGCCCTCGTCGACTTTAAGACCGTCGAAGTCCATCCCCTCGGTAACAGGCAGCCCCCTTCTCAAAACCGCCTTCACCCGCGCAAGCAGGACCTTTCTGTCGAACGGCTTCGTCACATAGTCGTCCGCGCCGGCATCGAGGCCGCGCACAATGTCCTCGCTCGCGGTGCGCGCCGTAAGCATGACGATGCGCGTCGCCGCGAGCGCCGGCGTCTCGCGAATCCGTCTCGCAATTGAAAAGCCGTCGAGCCCCGGGAGCATTACGTCGAGTAGGACGAGATCCGGCTTGTCGCGCACCACCATCTTGAGCCCGTCGTCGCCGCGCGGCGACGACACGACGTCGCCGTAGCCAGCGCCGAGAAGCGCCATTTCGAGAAGCGCGCGAATGGTCGCGTCGTCCTCCACGATACGTATCTTCGCAAGTTCACCCATGGCCTACAGAGCGGAAAGTATTTTGCGGCCCCACTCGCGCGCCTTGTCGAACTGCGCGAAGGAATAGCTCTCGTTCGGGGAATGGATGCGGTCCTCCGCCTGTCCCCAGCCGACGATCAAGGGCGCCGCGCCAGATGCTTCGCGCAGAAGCGAAAGAACGGGAATCGAAGCGCCGCACCACTGGAACGCGGGCCCGCGCGGATCCATCTCGGAGAGAACGTCGGCGGCGAGGCGGAAAAGCGGCGAGGCGAGCGGAAGCCGAAACGCGGCCATCCCCTCGACTACGTCCTCGAACGAAAGCTTCATTCCCTTCGGGCACCTGTCTTCGAGATGGGCGCGCACCGCGGCAAATGCGCCGCGCGGCGACTGCCCGGGGACGAGGCGCATCGATATCTTGGCGAACGCCGACGACGGTATGACGGTCTTGGACCCGGGGCCGCCGTAGCCGGAATGGATGCCGTTCACCTCGATCGTCGGCTCGAAGGAGTTGCGCTGGACGATGGTCTTTCCGGTCTGCCCTCCGCACGGCTCGCACCCGATGTCCTTTTCAACAGACTCCTCCGAGGGGCCAAGCGCCTCGGCAGTCGCAAGCTCGTCGTGCGTGGGGCTCTCTATCCCGTCGCGGAAACCCGCGACGGCGATGGAGCCGTCAGGCAGATGGAGCCCCGCGACGAGTTCAGCGATGCCCTGTGCCGGATTCGGGGATATGCCGCCGTATTCGCCCGAGTGGAGATCGCGCGAAGGCCCGGAAAGGTTGACGGTGAAGTGAGAGATGCCACGAAGTCCCGCCACTATCGCAGGCCTCAAGTCCGCCGCGGCAGATGTGTCGCAGACGAGGAGCACGTCGGCGGCAAGGCGACGGCGCAGCGTGGAAACGAGCTCGGAGAGCGCCTTGCTGCCGGATTCCTCCTGGCCGTCGAGGACGATCTTGACGTTGACCTTGCGCCCTTCAAGCGCGAGGTAGTCGCGCATCCCGCACAGGAAGGCGAAAGTCTGCCCCTTGTCGTCGTTCGCACCGCGGCAGTAGACGCGGCCATCGACGACCGTCGGTTCGAAAGGCGGCGTGCGCCACTCGTCAACGGGATCCGGCGGCTGGACATCGTAATGCCCGTAGACGAGAACGGTCGACGCGCCCTCGTCGCCCTTCCGTTCCGCGAAAAGGACTGGCGGGGGAAGGTGGGCATCCGCGGCGGATGCGCCGCGCTGGGGGTAGAGAAGCTCCACGTCGAAGCCGAGCTTCTGCAGCCACTTGCGCAGCCACGACGCGCACGAGACGCACTCCTTCAACCGTGCCACGTCGGCGCCTACCGACTCAAACCTGAGAAGTTCGCACCACTCTCCAAGAACAGCTTCTTCCATTACCGCCACCTTTCCTTTTTAAATCACCCCAAAAAGCCAGCCGAGGAGAAGCGCCGCGACGAGCGCCGCGGCGGCGACCGCGGAGAAAGACGCGAGCTTCCTAAGCCGCTTGCGCCGCTTGAGCCGGTCGACGAAGTCCTGTATCTCGACGTCCTCCGTCTCGAACGCAAGAGGATCGACGTCCGCATCGACCGGAACGGCGCTCTTCTGCAGAAGCGAGCGCATGCTAACAAGCGTAGGCGCGGACTCGGCACGGCGGTCGAACTTCACGTCGCCGGACGGCCGGTCCTTTAGGCGATAGCCGATCTTGGCGAACTCCGCGATGAGCGCGGCGGGCGTCGCGATGCGCCTGTCGCATTCCTTGACGCACATTCTGCGTATGACGATTGCAAGCGCCGGCGGAACGTCTGGATTCATGTCGCGTATGTCGGGAAAGGGATCGGACGAGAGCGTCTGGACGAGTATCTGCGGCGCATTCGGCCCTTCGTAGGGAACGCGACCGGCGATCATCTCGAAGAGGACGACGCCGAGCGAGTATATGTCGGCTCGGACATCCACCGCTGACGCGTCGAGCGCCTGTTCGGGGGCGACGTAGGCGGGAGTGCCGAAGACGCTTTCCGCCTCGGTGCACAGGGAATCGCGAAGCCCGTCGGCCTTGGCTATGCCGAGATCCACGAGCTTCACCGTGCCGTCGGGCTGGATCATTATGTTCTCGGGCTTGATGTCGCGATGGACGACATGGTATTCCTGTGCAGCGTCAAGCGCCGACGCAACCTGGAGGACGACTTCCACGGCGCGGTCGGGGGCGAAACGCCCCGCGAACGCAAGCGCCTGCCTGAGGTCCCCGCCCGAAACGCAGTCCATCACGATGTAGTAGAGCCCTCGCGCCTCGTCATAGCCGCAGTCGTGGACGGCGACGAGGTTTGGATGGCGTATGCGCGTCGCGATCTTCGCCTCGCGCAAGAACCGCTTCACGTAGTCTTCGTTTTCCTTCGCCACCTCCGGGAAGAGAGCCTTGAGGGCGTAGACCGTGTCGAGCACTTCGTGCCGGACGAGATACACGGCGCCAAGCGAGCCGTTGCCGAGAAGACGCTCCACCACATAGCCGCGGAACTTGTCCCCGCTGTGGAAGATCTCCTGCTTGCCGAAATTCACTTGGCTCCTCCGATCTTCACGACTACGGCGGAATAGTTGTCCCTCGCGCCACTCGCGACGACAAGCGAGCAAATGCGCCCAAGCATCTCCTTCGCCCCGCCTCCGGCCACCATCGCCGCGGCAAGCGCCGATGGCGCAACCGCGCCGTGGACACCATCGGAGCAGAGCAGCATGACGTCGCCTTCCTTGACGTCGACCTTGCGCCAATCCACCTTGAGCCGCTCCTGTCCGACGCCAACGGCGCGCGTGAGGACGTGCGAGAGGGCGAGCGCCCGGACGTCCGCGAGCGGTTTCGCACCCTGCGGCAGACGATGCGAGAGAATCTCCGCCGTCAGCGTGTGGTCCCTCGTGAGCTGACGAAGCTTGCCGTCGCGCAGGCGATAGACCCGACTGTCGCCGACATTTCCAACGGCCGCGATGCGCTTGCCGTCGCTGACGAGCACAGCCACGGTGGACCCCATCTGCCTGTAGCCGGCCGCCGCGGAGACTGCCCGTATCTCACCGTCGGCGCGGTGGATCGCGTCGTCGACGAGCCGCACGCGGTCTGCAAAGCTTGCACGTTCGTGCAGCACGGAATCGACGTTGCGGCAGACGGCGGCACTCGCCTCGCCGCCGGCCTCGCCGCCGCCCATCCCGTCTGCAACGCAAAAGACGAGTGTCTTCGGATCTGCGACAAGGTGATCCTGGTTTTCACGGCGCACAAGCCCGCATTCGCTCGTGAAAGCGACGTCGGTCTTGAATTTGCGCTGTGTGCCTACGAGTCCGAAAAGCATGGCGTCTACCCTCCTTTCGCAACTCTTACCAACGCGAGGACAAGCGCTTCGAGCGCAAGGAGCATTGCGGTAGCGGCGTACAGAACGCCACGATCGCGATACCACGGAATCCTGCCTGTGGCGACTGGTGCGACTGAAACAGCGTCTGCACCTGAATCGATCATTCGCACTATCCGCAAGAGCACGCCCGAAGCGGAACCGGGACGGTCGTCAGGATCGGGAAGCGTCATTTCGGAGACAAGTTCCGCAAGCGGAGCGGGGATTTCTGGGCGCAGGTTCCTCACGTCGGGGAACGCGCGTCCCTCTATCGCCTTTGCAAGGGTGTTCATCGCGTTTTCGCCGGCGTTGGGACGGCGTCCCACGAGAAGCTCGTAAAGCATCACACCAAACGAATAGATGTCCGCGCGGATGTCGACGGAATGCGAATCTATCATCTGCTCCGGGGCCATGTAGGCAGGCGTCCCGATCACTGCAGAAGCGCTCGTGGCGCGCACGTCGCCATCATGCTCAAAGCGGGAAATGCCGAAATCGGCAAGCTTCGCGACGCCGTTGGCCGCAAAGAGGACATTGTCCGGCTTGATATCGCGGTGCACCATTCCGTTGCGCTCGATGTGGACGAGCGCATGCGCTACGTCGCGCGCGATCGATACGGCCTTCCCGACCGGAAGTCCGCCCTTTGCCTCAGAGATAAGGTCCCTGAGCGAACCGCCCGGCATGTACTCCATGACATGATAGAAAAGCCCTGTCGCAGCGTCGCGCCCCGCGTCCCACACCTCGACGAGATTCGGGTGCCGCGTCTTCAAGGCAAAGTCCGCCTCGTTCCTGAAGCGAGTCTCAAACTTGCCGTCGTCGGAAGTATCTGACGGAGCAAGGACTTTCAGCGCGCAGCGGGCGCCCTTCGGGTTCTCCGCAAGCAGAACGAGACCCATGCCGCCCGAACCGAGCCGCTTCACTATGCGAAGATTCCCGAAGACACCTTCGGGAACAAGCGTATCTCGCCAATCCCCGTCCATCAGGGAGATTATACCAAAAAAGAGCCCTTTGCGGCCTTCAGATGTTGCGAAGGCGCGCGAACTCGTCGAAGAAGCCAGGATACGACTTCGCGACGCATTCGGAGTTGTCTATCTCGACGGGGCCGTCCGCAATCGTAGCGCCGACGGCGATAGCCATCGCAACGCGGTGGTCGTCGAACGAGTGGAATCCGCCGCCGTCGAACTTGCCGCCGGAGCCGCGGACCACGAAAGAATCCTCCTCCGCCTCGGTGTCGACGCCAAAGCGCTTCAGGACGTCCGCCATCGCAGCAACGCGGTCGGACTCCTTGAGCCGCAGACGGCGCGTTCCGGAGAAGCGCGTAACGCCGGCAGACGCGCCCGCAAGCACCGCAAGCGCAGGAAAGAGATCGGGGCAGCCGGAGACTGACACGTCGACCTGCTCGCCCTTCCATGCCGACGCGATGCGCGGCGCAAGTTCCGAGACCGCGCGGTCTGGCTGGGACGAATGCGCATCGAGCCCGTCGAACATGACGACGCTGCCCATTGAGTTCATGGCGCTCCAGAACGCCGCGCCCGACCAGTCGAGTTCGACTTTCGTGTCCGGCTGCGCAACGTATTTCTGCCCGCCGGGGACGTCGAAGCCGTCGTCGCGAACAGCGACATAGATGCCCGCGCCCGAAAGGACTCGAAGCGTCATGTCGACATAGCCGCGCGACTCAAGCGGAGTCGTAAAGCGTATCTGCGAGTCGCCGTCGAGAAGCGGAAGCGCGAAAAGAAGCCCGGTCACGAACTGTGACGAGACGTCGCCCGCGAGCTCGTGGAGCCCGCTCTTGAGATTGGAATAGTCGAGCTGCGGACGCTCGGAAAGACGCCCGCGCGTGAGGAACGTCACCGACTTCCCGAGAGCGGCGGCCACGGGACCGAGAAAGCGCCGCGTCGAGCCGCTTTCGCCGCAGTCAAGGACGGCAAGCTGGCCGTCGCCCTTCAGCGCCTCAAGGCACCGCTTCGTGGCAAGGATGTCCTCGCTGTCGCCCTCGGCGGGCGCAAGACGCGAATAGTCTCCCGCGAGAAAATCCGAGACAAGCAGACGGTGCTCATGCGACTTTGAACGTGGGATCCTGACAGAACCAGTTCGCTTGCCGGGTTGAATCGTGGTCATCAAAGAATCTCCTTCGAAAGATCTATCTTAACTCCGCGCACATCGCCCCAACCGCACGGCAGGGCAAATGTCACGACGCCGCCCTCCCGCTTCTTGTCGCCGCGCATCAATGGTACAAGTTCATTGAGAGAAAGCCCGCCCGGGAGCGAAGTCGGAAGTCCCGCAGCGGCGAAGCGCGCGGCAAATTCCTCAGGCCACGACGCTGGGGCAAGACCGCGGCGGACAGCGATTTTCGCCTCTTCGACGCAGCCGATCGCTACCGCCTCGCCATGCGAGACGCGGTATCCAGTCGCCTTTTCGATTGCATGCGCGACAGTATGCCCGCAGTTGAGGAGAATCCGGCGGCCAAGCGTCTCAAGTGGATCCTCTCGCACGATCCCGACCTTCACCATCAAATTCTCGGCAATCTCCTTCGCACTGACCCCTGCTTGTCCGCCGTAGCCTTGGCGAAGGTGGAACCCCTTTCCCCCTATCGCCTCATGCTTGATCATCTCGGCGCGGCCGTCGGCGATGAGCTTCGGGGAAAGCGTCTCAAGGAAGTCTGTATCGATTACTACGAGCTTCGGGAAATGGAAAGCGCCAGCGAGGTTCTTGCCATCTGGAAGATCGCACCCCGTCTTGCCGCCAGTCGACGCGTCCACCATCGAAAGAAGCGTAGTCGGCACATTGATCCAGGAGATGCCGCGCATCCAAGTAGCGGCGGCAAAGCCGGTCAAATCGCCTGTGACTCCGCCGCCAAGCGCAACAACCGTGTCCTTGCGGCCAAGTCCTCTCTCGGCAAACGCGCGCCAGAGTTTGGCAACAGTCACAGGCGTCTTGTGCTCTTCGCCCGATGGAATGATGGCAAAAGGCGAAATTCCAAGCCGATCAGGCCAAAGTCGAGAGACAGTTTCGTCTGCCACGACGTTGCGTCCCGCGAGGATTGCAGGCGCGATGCCGCGACCAACGACGACAAGCGACGACTGCGCGTCAAAAAACGCGGCGACGCGGTTCGGGAAAGACGCATAATGCGCGGCGCGTTCCTTTGCCTTGTCGCCGAGCGGCCGCGACCCAGGCGCCGCGCCAATGCGACGCGCGAGCTCTTCGTCTGACGGAGTGTCGAGACAAAAGACAATGCCATTCTCTTCGCAAAGCGCTCTGTTCTCGTCGCGCAGAAGAGTACCGCCGCCGAGCGAAACGACCTTGGGCTCAGAAACCACTTCCCGCAAGACTTGGCTCTCAATGTCGCGGAAGACCGCCTCGCCGCGCATCTTGAAAATCTCTGGAATCGACATGCCCGCTTCGGTGACAATGCGCTCATCAAGGTCGACAAAGCTGAGCCCAAGCCGCTCGGCGAGCGCCTTGCCGAGCGTTGACTTTCCACTCGCAGGCGCGCCGTACAAAAAGATCGCCTTCCGCAGGCACTCTATTCCGCTTTTGTCGCGCATTAGATGAAATTATACCATATTCTGCATGGCGGTGGAGCGAAGGTCCGAGCGAATGGATACGGCGTATTCGCCGAGGCTCCATGAGGAGGAGCCTTCGGCCACCGCCCTTCTAATATGATATACTATCGTCCATGCAGCGTCTCGACAAGAAAATACTTGAACTCTATCCCGACTTCTCCAGGTCGCGAATAGAGGGCCTTGTCAAGTCCGGGCACGTAACGGTAAACGGCGCAACCGCAGACAAGGCAGGAATGAAGGTCTCAGATTCCGATGAGATCGAAGTCGAGATTCCGCCGCCCGTTCCTGCGATTCCAGAACCCGAGGACATTCCACTCGACGTCGTTTTCGAAGACGACGACATGATAATAATCAATAAGGCGCCAGGAATGGTCGTCCACCCAGCCCCAGGGCATTTCTCTGGAACGCTCGTCAACGCCCTTCTCCATCACTGCCCCGCACTCGCCGGAATCGGCGGCGTCGCGCGCCCTGGAATCGTCCACCGTCTCGACCAGGACACTTCGGGGCTAATTGTCGTCGCAAAGTCGCAAAAGGCGATGGAAGGACTCGCCAAGGCGTTTGCCTCACACGCAAACATAGAAAAGACATATCTCGCGATAGTCCACGGCCGGCCTCGGCTCGACTCCGGCCGGATCGAAAACCTCATCGGGCGACATCCAGTGGACCGAAAGCGAATGGCGATCGTCGAAAAGAACGGAAAGGTCGCCATAACTAACTGGCAGGTCGCGTCGTCGTCAGGAAGCAAGACGGCGAACACTTCCGCAGTCATCTGCCGCATCGAGACAGGACGCACGCACCAGATCCGCGTTCACATGGCCTCGCTCGGCTGTCCTGTCGTCGGCGATCGCACCTACGGGAAATCCGCTCTCGACAAGCGCCTCGAACCGCCGCCCGCGAGGCAGATGCTCCATGCGTGGAAACTTACGCTGTGGCATCCGACAAAGGGCGAGAAGCTTTCCTTCGAAGCGCCGATACCCGAAGACATGAAGCCATACGCGGGTGCAATTTTGGTATAATATCGAGCCAATGAACGAAGAGATAGAACGCCTCAAGAAAAGCCGCAACGCGGTAATACTCGCGCACAACTACTGCCGCGCCGAGGTGCAGGACGCCGCAGACTTCACCGGCGACTCGCTCGAGCTCGCGCGCAGAGCGACGCAGGTCGACGCAGACGTGATAGTTTTCTGCGGCGTCTACTTCATGGCCGAGACGGCGGCTATCTTGAATCCAGAGAAGACCGTTCTCATTCCCGACCCGACCGCCGGCTGCCCGATGGCAGACATGATAACGGGCGCGCAACTTCGCGAGCTCAAGGCGAAGCATCCAGGCGCAAAGGCAGTCTGCTACGTGAATTCCACCGCGGAGGTGAAGTCCGAGTGCGACATCTGCGTCACTTCGGGCAACGCGGAACGCGTAATGGCGACGTTCGCGCCGGATCAGGAGATAATCTTCGTCCCCGACCAACACCTCGGCTCGCACATAATGGGGCTTCTCGGAAGGAAGTACATCCTCTGGCCTGGCTACTGCCCTACTCACGCCGCGCTTACGGCAAAGTCCATAGCCGATGCGAGGGCCGCCCATCCCGGCGCCCCCGTCATGGTCCACCCGGAGTGCGCACGCGACGTGCGAGACGCGGCGGACGAGAAGCTCTCCACCGGCGGAATGTGCAAGTTCGCCCGCGAGTCCTCCGCGAAGGAAATCGTCGTTGGAACCGAAGTCGGCATACTCCACCGCCTTAAGATGGAAAACCCCGAAAAGACTTTCTACCCCGTAAACGAGCGACTTGTCTGCCCGAACATGAAAAAGACTACGCTCGAAAACCTCGCAGAAGCCCTGCGCGAGATGAAAACGCGCGTCACGGTGCCGGAAGAAATCGCCGCTCGCGCCCGCAAGGCAATCGAGGCGATGCTCGCGATTGCATAGCCAAGTGAGCACGACGCGCCGATTTATGGTATAATACGGCAATTTTTCAGGAGAAAATTGATGCATCCCTATCGCACACATACATGCAACGAGCTCCGCGCCTCTGACGCGGGCAAGACTGTCAGACTTTCCGGCTGGATGTTCCGCCTCCGCGACCATGGCGGCATCCTCTTCGTGGACCTCCGCGACCACTACGGCCTCACGCAGATCGTCGTGCATCCCTCGCGTAGCTTCTTCGGCCTCGTCGAAAAGGCGCACCTTGAATCGGTCATCACCGTGACGGGCGAGGTGAAGCTGAGGACTCCCGACACGATCAACCCCGAGCTTCCCACTGGAGAAATCGAAATCGAGGCGAACGAACTCGTGATGGAGTCGGCCTCGCAGGTGACGCCCCTCTACATCCCCGACGAAAAGGCAGACGAGAGCGAGGATGTCCGACTCCAGTACCGCTTCCTCGACCTTCGTCGCGAGAAGCTCCACAAGAACATCATCCTCCGTTCGGAAGTCATCCGCTTCCTCCGCGAGCAGATGTGGGAGAAGGGATTCCACGAGTTCCAGACGCCGATTTTGACCGCCTCGTCGCCCGAGGGCGCGCGCGACTACCTCGTGCCGAGCCGCATCCACCGCGGCATGTTCTACGCCCTTCCGCAGGCGCCGCAGATGTTCAAGCAGCTCCTGATGGTCTCGGGCTTCGACAAGTATTTCCAGATCGCGCCGTGCTTCCGTGACGAAGCCGCGCGCGCCGACCGCAGCCCCGGCGAGTTCTACCAGATGGACATCGAGATGTCCTACGCGACGCAGGACGAGATCTTCGCCGTCGTAGAGGATGTCGTAGGCAAGACCTTCAAGAAGTTCTCCTCGTGGGAGTGCACCGAAGCGCCGTGGCCGCGCATCAAGTACCGCGACGCGATGATGACGTACGGCTCCGACAAGCCAGACCTTCGTAACCCGCTCAAGTGGATCGACATGTCCGACTTCTTCGCGAAGGCCGACTTCAAGGCGTTCGCAGCATGTGTCAAGAACGGCGGGCTCGTCAAGGGTCTTCTCGTAAAGGGAATCGTCGGCGTCGAGACGCGCACGTGGTTTGACAAGCGCGAGGCGTTCGTCAAGGAGAACGGCGGCAAGGGTCTTGGCTACATCAGCTGGACTAAGGAAGGCGAGCTTAAAGGTCCCATTGCGAAGTTCCTCTCGGCCGAACAGCTCGAGGAAATGAAGAAAATCTCCGGCATGGAGCCGACCGACGCACTCTTCTTCATGGCCGCCGACGTCGACGAGTGCAACCGACTCTCGGGGCTGGTACGCACCGACATCGCGGACCACATGACGAACGACATCCGCGAGCACAACGTCTACCGCTTCTGCTGGATTGTCGACTTCCCGTTCTTCGAGAAGGATCCCGAGACCGGCAAGATCATATTCTCGCACAACCCATTCTCAATGCCGCAGGGCGGGCTCGAGGCGCTCAATACCAAGGACCCGCTGACGATCGAGGCTTACCAGTACGACGTCGTCTGCAACGGCATCGAGCTCAGCTCGGGCGCGATCCGCAACCACCAGGTTGAGGTCATGTACAAGGCGTTCGAGATTGCTGGCTACACGAAGGACGACGTCGTCAAGAAGTTCGGCGCCCTTCACCGTGCGTTCCAGTTCGGCGCACCGCCGCACGGAGGAATCGCCCCCGGCGTCGACCGCATGGTGATGCTCCTCACCGACACGCCCAACATCCGCGAGGTAATCGCGTTCCCAATGAACCAGAAGGCGCAGGACCTCCTGATGGGCGCTCCGAACTACGTGACCGAGCAGCAGCTCCGCGAGCTTCACATCAAGATTCGCGGAACGGGCTCGGAAGTCGAGCAGAAGACGTAAGCCGGCTAAGATTCACGCGGGTGCCTATACAGTGTCCGACCCTACGAGGACGGCGAGAGCCGTGATGTCGTCGGATTGCTCAGCGCCCGCCGCAAAGGCGTCCAGATCCCGCTCCAGCTGCTCGACAAAGCCGACCGGCGTGTCCTTTGCGTGCGCGGACGCGAACTCCAGCAGTCGTTTCTCGCCATACTGCTCGTGGTCTGACCGTTCGGCCTCGGTGACGCCGTCCGTGTAGGCCAGCAGCTTTGTACCCGGCTCAAACACAGTCTCCTGCATCGTATACCTATAGCCGTCCAAGATCCCGGCGGCGACATTGCTCTTCGCCGGCAGGAACTCCGCGCCACCGCCTGGCCGCATGACGACGAGCGGCATGTGCCCCGCGTTGCAGTACTCCAGCCGCCCGGAAGACAGGTTCAGGCGACCCACGAAAAGAGTAACAAACATGCATGCGCTGTTGTCTCTGCAGAGAAGCGCATTGATGCGGGCGACAATCTCGTCCGGCGACAGGCCCATGTCCGCCGCCATGCGGAAACCCGCATCAGCCAGGAAGGCGAACAGCGCCGCTGGTATGCCCTTGCCCGACGCATCGCCCACCGCGAAATAGAGAAGACCATCCTTCTCATGGAAGTCGTAGAAGTCACCACCTACCTCCCGCGCAGGCCGCAGGGTCGTCCCGAGGTACGACGGCGCCTTGCGCGCCAACACGCTCGACTGGATCTTCCGAGCGATTCCGAGCTCGCTGCTGAGACGCTCGTTGGCCACGGTCGCGCGCTGGAGTCGCGTCGAGAACGACCATGAGACGAAGAAGATGAGTCCGAGTCCGACGATCGAGAACAGCGCTATCCGCAAGACGAGGCTGCGCGCGCTCTGCAGTATGTTGGACAGGGGGCAGATGAGCTCCACCGTCCAGCCGTTGCTGGCCTTTCCGGCTATCATCACCGTGTTTTGCGCCGTTGTGGCATCGGCGGGAGCGTCGACAAGCGGCTTGCCCTCCTGCGACAAAAGAACGGTGTAGGAGTTTGGATACGGCTTGATAGTCGCCATATGGCGCGTCAGGTCGTCGAGCGCAACGTCAGAGGTGAGTACGGCGTAGACATTCCCGTCCTTGTCCATGAGCGGAACGGAATAGGTGCACATCATCACCTCCGCG
Source organism: uncultured bacterium (assembly GCA_902801025.1). Lineage (GTDB taxonomy): Bacteria > Verrucomicrobiota > Kiritimatiellia > RFP12 > UBA1067 > UBA1067. Next base: position 21,892 of record CADCGZ010000043.1, read on the forward strand.
CCACCCGCGTCGAAATACGGTTCGCACCACGAGGATTTCCTTGTCTCCTTCGGTATGCGGTACCAGTCCATTCCATGGTACTTGAACGTCTCGCCGCCCTGCTGGATGCGCTTTATCTCGCCCTTTTCGTCCTTGTAGGAAAAGGCGGAGTAGTAGTATCCCTTCGACGGGAAGAAGTTCGGCTCGAAGGCGATCGTGCTGCCGACTATGAACGGGTTGTTCTGCACGAGCTCACCCGTAATCCTGAACATGTAGTCGGGATCGGCAAGTCTTTCCCCCACGATCCAGGCCGAGTTCTCCACGGCGCTCTCGACCGACGCCATCTGGCGGTCGATGCGGCCAACCGCCGCCTTCACTACGTTCTCGACCGTGCTGCGCGCCTCGCTCTCCATCATCCTCGACGTACTGAACGCGACTAAGACCGCAATGGCGAGGAATAGCGCCGCCGTGACGGCGACGACCGCAAAGTTGATTCGCTCCACAGGTTTCATGCTTGTAGTATAGCAAATAAACTAAGCTGCATCAATGAGCCTGGCATCAGCGGAAGCTACACAATCCACAAACCAAATAAAAACTAAGTTCATGCGGTTATGGTATAATATGCGGCAAATGAACTACAAACTCAAGTTCACGTTCAAGGCATGGCCGGTGATCGCAGCTGCGACCATCGGCCTGTGCTTTCTGACGCAGGGCGTCGCAAAGCTCTTCGGCATCGAGCTCTTCGGCATCGACCTGCCCGACCAGGAGCAGATGACGACGGTCAGGAACTACCTGCTCCACACCTTCGACAGCATGCAGCACTTCAAGGTGACCGTCTCGCTGCTCCTCCAAGTGCTGCTGATGGCCCCGATGTTAGAGGAGGCGCTGTTCCGCAGTCTCGGATGGCGGTTGCCTGTCAAGTTCCTCGCCCGCGGCAAATCCGCCGCGGTCTGGGCTTTCGCCGTGGCTTCGTCTGTAGCCTTCTCGGCGGCACACTACATTGACTACATGGCATTTGTGAAAAGCGGCGAATTCCAGTGGCTGCCGCTCTCGAATGCTTTTCTCGCGCTCTTCTTCTTCGGACTCGCCCAGTGCTGGCTCTACAGGAAAACAGACCAACTCTGGTGTCCGATGCTCAACCACTGCCTTTTCAACCTGACGAACCTCATCCTTATATTCGTCGTCCCCGAGGGGCAGGAGGCGGCTTCAATCCTCACTTGCGGCTTTTGAGCCGCTCGTAGATCTGGATATGGGTGGCGAACCATAGCTCACCGCGCCGCGAATCCAGTTTCTTCATAAGTGCCTCGAAATACTCGAGACCCGGATCGAGCCAGTCGCCGCCGACGCCGTGGAAGTCCATGTGGCCTACGCCACCGGACTCGATGACCTTGTCGACGTACGCCTCCATCTCAGGGATCGTCTTGCACTGGACAGGATACCCGTGCCAGAGCCAGCGTTCCACGAGATTGTGGCGTTTGTATGTCTCGGCGATTTCCTCGTCGGTTATCTCGAGCACATTGTGCATCGACTCCGCAGAGGGAATCGCAAAAGAGATTGGCCCCTTCTGGTTTGGGCGCAGTCGCGCTATCGCCGCGTTGCATCCCGCAAGTTCCTTGTCAAGTGCCGCCTTGTCGGGAATCTTGCCGTGGGTCATCGTGTGGTTGCCGAGGAACACGTACTCGTTCGCGTTCGACCACGCTGCCTCGTATTTCTTGAAAAGATCCCATCCAGGACATACATAGAACGTACCAGGAATGCGGTACTTCTCAAGAAGCGGAAACACGTTCTTAGGCTGAGTCGGGCATCCGTCGTCGAACGAGAGGTAGAAAGCCGCCTTCTTTCCGTCCGGCCAAGTGCCGGACGGAACTGAAGACGGGCTTTCCGGCGACTTGTCCGTCGCCGCAGCGGCCGCGACGAACGCGACAATGGCGAAAAGCGCATTCATGAGTTACTTCGCGGGGCGAAGGATCATGTTCTTGAAGTCCGCGTCGGAGTGGTCGCCTTGGAGATAGATAGGCCCCGGCACGAACTCGTTCGCGTCGATCGCGCCGCCAGTGATGCCGACGACAGGCGCGTCTTCGATAATCGTGACGCCGTTGAGGACGACGGTGAGATGGCGCTTGTAGAGCGTGACGGAGACATGCTGCCACTCGCCCGCAGGCTTCTCGGCGGCGACCTTCGGCACGACGCGGCCGTAGTAGGCGGCCATGTTGTGCTCGTTCACGGGCTGGCCGTAGCTGTCGAGCACCTGGCACTCGTAGCGGCCGCGGAGATACACGCCCGAGTTGGACTTCTTCGGCACGCGCACGTCGTACTCGAGGTTGAAGTCGTAGAAGTCGGCGCGCTTGGACATGAGGTTTGCGCCGCCGCCCGCCCAGGAGCCGTCGGGCTTGAGGCCGAGCTCGTTGGAAAGCACTCCATCCTTGAACTTCCAGCCGTTCTTGGCCTTCTCGTTCATAAGCTTCCAGCCGTCGAGACCGTCGGCAAGGAGGTCGATTGGCTCACCAAGTTTAGCGTCCTTCGTCGACGCAGGCTTGATGACGGGATTGCGCCAGCCCTCGACAGTCGTCTCGGGCTTGCCGTCCTTCTTGACGGTCGTCGCGACGAGCGCGTTGCCGTCGACAGTGCCCTCGAACTTGAAACCCCACGGATGGTCGAACGTGATCTTGTTGCCGTCGAGAACGACGTTCTTCATCGGAATCGGCGACGCCCAGCGCCAGAGGACGAGGGCCTGCGCCGCGCCGTTCGCATCACGCGAAACGATCATGTGGCCGGCGTTCATGCTCTCGTAACCGAGCTTGAGGCCCCAGTTGCCGACGACAGGATCCTTGGGATCGACGCCGAAATCGCAGGTGCAGCACCCAGCGAGGGCAAGCCCCGCCGCCAACGTAGAGAGAATTTTCGTGTTCATGCGCACTATTATACCACAAAATCCGCAAACGGTCACCGACATAGGCGCCGGAGGTTCTTTTCGCCCGCAAGCAGATGTTTCGAGAGGCGTCACTACACTACTTTCGAACGAAGACGCTCGAAGACGACATAGAGCACGGGGACGAAGGCAATGCCGAAAATCGTCGCGGCAAGCATTCCACAGCAGGCGCAGATTCCGATTCCGTGCATCGCGCCTGCGCCCGCTCCTCGCGCAAAGACGAGCGGTAGCACGCCAATCACGAAGCTCCACGCCGTCATCATGACAGCCCGATATCGGAGATCTGCGCCCTTTAGCGCCGCTTCCTGCGCGCTCGCCCCGTCAGCGCGCTCATGTTTCGAAAACTCCACCATCAGTATCGCGTTCTTCGCGGCAAGGCCGATGAGCATCACGCAGCCGAGCTGCGCGTAGACCGAAAGCGGCGTATGAGTTAGCCACAGCCCCACGAACGCGCCAAGGAGCGCGACTACGACAGAGAGCATCACGGGCGCGGGAATGGCCCAGCTCTCGTACTGCGCGGCGAGGAAGAGATACGCGAATACGAACGCCGCAACGACGAGCCACTTGAGCTTGCCCTCGTTCTCCTTCTCCTGGAGCTGCACCGGTCCCCACTCGATCACGCACCCCTTCGGCTTCGGAGTCGACTCGATGAGCTTCATGAGCTCCGAGGACGGCACGCCCGGATTCGGCACGACAGAGAACCACGCCGCAATCATCTTGTTGTACGCCATCGTCTCGCGCGTACCGCCGACATATTCGATGTTTCCGACGGACGAAAGCGGCACCGACTCCCCGTTCGGCGTCGGTATCCTGATTGCGAGCGCATCCTTCACCGACGCGCGGGAGTCGGGATCGTTCTGCAGCTTCACCTCGTAGACTCCGCCCTTGATGTTGAAGTCGTTGACATAGTACGAGGCGAGCTTGTTCTGAAGCGTCGCGAAAACGGTCTTCGGCGAAATCCCCAGCATCTCCGCCTTGCGGCGGTCGAGCTTGAGCTCGAGCTGCGGAGTGGAAGCCGTGAAGCCGTGAGCCGCCGACTTCACAAGCGGACTTTTCAAAAGCTCGTCGCGGAATGCGTCGACAGCCACCAAAAGCTCCTCCGGCTCCATGCCGTCCACGGAGCAGAAGTTGAAACCGACGCCGTTTCCGCCGCCAAGTCCGCGAATCGCCGCAGGCTGCGAGAACACCATCTCCGCCGCATATAGATCGGAAAGCGCGTCCTTGATCCTGTCCTGTATGTCGTCCGACGTCATCCCGCGCCCCTTTCGCCTGTCCCAGTGGTCGAGACGGAAGAGAATTCCCGCGAGGTTCTCGCCGGAGCCCCACATGTTGCACTTTCCACACGTCGACGAGATGGACTCGACTCCCGGAATCTTCGCCGCGCGCTCGTGTATCTCGTCGACGAGCGCGATCGTGCGCTCCAGGGACTGGCCCTCCGAAAGCCGCAGGTTGAGCGTGATGTAGCCGCGGTCCTCCTCGGGGAGGAACGCCGTCGGGACCTTCCCCGTCGTCCACCAGAGCGCAAACGCGGCGAGCGCGAAGAGCGGCAGCGAGATGAAGAGCCGCCTCACGAACAGCCCGGCAACGCGCAGGTATCCGGCGCGGCACTTGTCGAGCGTCCAGTTGAACGGAAGGAACACGCGAGGTGGTTTTTCAGGCGGCGGTCTGAGGAGCGATGCGCAGAGAACCGGCGAAAGGACGAGCGCGACGAACGTGGAAAGGCAGAGCGCCACGCACATCGTGACTGCGAACTGCCTGTACATCATGCCCGCCATGCCGGGATAGAACGCGAGGGGCAAATAGCACGAAAGAGTCACGAGAGTCGTCGCAATCAGAGCGCCTGTGATCTGCGTCATCGACTTCGCTGCGGCCTCCTTCGCGGAAAGGCCCTCGCGGCGCATAAGCGACTGCGTGTTCTCCACGACGACGATCGCGTCGTCCACGAGCGAGCCGATGACGAGGATGAGCCCGAACATCGTGAGGACGTTGACCGTGAAGCCCGCGGCGCCGAGGAACGCGAACGATCCGATGAGCGAGATCGGTATCGCGAGCGCGGGCACGAACGTCGCGCGCCAGTCCTGGAGGAAGAGATACGTGATCGCGACAACGAGAAGAAGCGCGACGAGGAGCGTCTTCAGCGTCGCGCACAGAAAGACGCGCGTGAACGCCGTCGTGTCGTCCGCAAGCACACCTTCGACGCCCGCAGGCATGCGCCCAATCCACTTCTCGACCTCGGCCTTGACGCGCTTCGCGGTGGAGACGGCGTTCGCCTCCGGCGCCTTGTAGACCGAGAGAGACACGGCGGGCCTCTCGTTGAAGCGGGAGCGGACGGTGTACCCCTTCGCGCCGAGCTCGACGCGCGCGACATCCTTGACGAGCACCTGCGCTCCTGTCTCGGGATTCGTCCTCACGACGATGTTCTCGAACTCCTCCTTTGTCTTGAGCCGACCCTTGACGTTGATCTTGAACGTGAGATGGCTGTTCGCGTACTCCGCTCCGACCGTACCCGCCGCGGCCTGGACGTTCTGGGAGAGGATCGCGGACTTGAGCTCGTCGACGGAAATGCCGAGTCCCGCGAGCTTCACCGGATCGAGCCACACGCGCATCGCGTAGGTGCGTCCACCCGTCTCCACCTGCGCGACACCGTCGAGACGCGCCACCGCATCCGCGACCTGCTTCTCCACGAAGTTGGAGAGATCCATCAAATCCATTTCGCGCCCGTCGGTCATGAACATGTACATGACCATGCGGTCCTCGGGCGACTTCTTCACCGTTATGCCGTTCTGCACCACCTCGGCAGGGAGCTTCGGCTCCGCGCGCTTGACGGCGTTCTGCACGTTGACGAGCGCCATGTCGGAGTTGGTCCCGGGGCGGAACGTGCAGTAGCAGTTGTAAAGCCCCTTGTTCGAACAGTTGGACTTGTAGTACCAGATGTCGTCCACGCCGTTGATCTGGTCCTCCATCACCTGTGCGACGGATCCGTTAAGCGCCTCCACGCCCGCGCCGGAGTAGTTCGCGGAGACGGTGATCGTGACAGGCGTTATGTGCGGATACTCCGAGACCGCCATTCTCGCGAGCGAGAACGCCCCGACGAGGACAAGCACAAGCGCCGCGACCCACGCCGTGACGGGACGCCGCAGGAAGATTCGCGACGGGCTCGGATAGCCCGCGAGAACGTCGTCCGCGCTCACTTCGCGGCCTCCACCGTCATCCCTCGGCGCACTTTGTGCGCTCCGTCCGCGACGACCCTCTCGCCCTTCTCAAGCCCCTTCTCGACAAACACGAAACCGCCGTCGAGCTCTCCGCGTGCGATGGAGCGCCGCTCGGCCTTGGAGTCTGCGCCGACAACCCAGACGTACGGGCCCTGCGTATCCTGCAGGACTGCGGACGCGGGAACGGCCGGACGCATCACTCCGTCCTTCGAGGCAAGCGTCACCGCGACCGTTCCGCCGGGAACGAGCGCGCGCGAGGCGTTCTCGAAAAGCGAATAGAGAGTGAGCGTGTCGGTAAAGGAGTCCGCCGCATTCTCGGCATACTCGATGACACCCTTCTCTCCGAGCGGGGTTCCATTCGCAAGCGAGACGGACATCTCCGCAGCATCGCGTCGCGCGGCCACGTCACCGCCGAACACGTCGAGCACCTCGCGGTTGGAGACGGAGAACCTGACGCGGATCGGCGAGAGCTGGATAATAGAGACGAGCGCGTCGCCGCCCGCCCTGACGTAGTTGCCCTTTGTCTTCGCGGTGGAGCCGATGCGTCCAGAAATCGGCGCGACTACCGTGCAGTGCTTGAGGTCGTCCCTGGCGGCGACGAGCTCGGCCTCGGCCGCCGCGAGCGCGGCACGCGAGGAGTCGCGCAGCGACTGCGCGTTGTCCGCCTCGTCCTGCGATACGGCGCGCCTCTCGACAAGCGCCATGTGGCGCGCGTAGGACAGCTCTGCGTAAGACGCCTTGGCCCTGCACTCCGCGACCTTCGCCTCCGCGTTCTTGACGGCCGCCTCGTACTTCACGCGGTCTATGCGGTAGAGCACATCTCCCGCCTTTACCTCCGCGCCGTTCGCGAAGCACACCTCGAGTATCTCGCCCGAGACCTGCGGCACGACGTCAACCTGCGCGACGGGAACGACCCGTCCCGGATAGACGGCAGACTCGCGTTGCGGACGCTCCGCGACCTCGCACACGGGCAGCGTAACGCCTACCGCGGCAAATGCGCCGCACGCCGCGATCATCGAAAGACAAGACTTCAAACTTTGCATAAAGAACATTTTACCAAATAACCGTCTGAATTGAAACAGACTGGTGTGGTCGGACTGGCGGGGATCGGACCCGCGACCCCAACATTAAAAGTGTCGTGCTCTACCAACTGAGCTACAGTCCGAGGTCTGAAGTGGCGGGTATTATATCAAATCGTCCGCTTTAAGACAATCGCGGTCCGGGCAGGGAGATAGAGCTTTATCTGCTGCACGAGCTCCCCGCGGTCGAGGACAAGCGACGGAGAATACGTCATCCCAGGCATGATGCGCCCCTGGCCGTCGAACCTCGGCTCGTCGGTGTCGAAGACGTGCTTCCAGTCGGACGCCGGCGGCACTATCACGCCGTAGTCCTCGAACGACTTCACCGGATTGAAGTTGAAGACGAAGAGCAGGTCGCCGCGCACGAACGCAAGCACCTTGTCCGGCTCGTTTGCAACGAGCTTTGTCGGGATTGCGCTCGCGCCGCCGCCGAAGAGCGCACGCGACTTCTTCAGCTCCGAGAGCATCGTCTCGTCGAAGTCGGCGAGCCCCTTGAAGCGCAGGGATGGATCGTCCCTCAGCGACCACAGGCGCCTGGCGTGATGGTAGCTCCAACCGTTCTCAGCGCGCGGGAAGTCGATCCACTCGGGGTGGCCGAACTCGTTGCCCATGAAGTTGAGGTACGCGCCGCCGTTGAGCGCGGCTGTCGCGAGACGCGCCATCTTGTGAAGCGCTACCGCGCGGTCGGTCTCGATGCCGTGCTGGTCCTTGGCCATGCCAAAGTAGACAGCGGCGTCGGCAAGCTGGAAGAAAAACGTCTTGCCGCCGACAAGCGCCTGGTCGTGCGACTCGACGTAGGAGACGACCTTCTCCTCGGCGCGCTTGTTCGTGAGTTCCCAGAATATCCCCTCCATCGGCCAGTCGTCGTCGCGCACCTTCTCGGCGAGACGGAACCAGAAGTCCGGCTCGCCCATCGCCATGCGGTAGTCGAAGCCAATGCCGCAGTCCTTCGCAGGCGCGGCGACACCTGGCATTCCGGATACGTCTTCGGCTATTGAGATCGCACCTGGGTGGGACTCGTGGATGACGCGGTTCGCCATCTGGAGATACGCCCATGCGTCGTCGTCGACCGAACCGTTGAAGTACATGCCGTAGTTCGTGAACGCGTCGCCGAGACCATGGTCCCAGAAGAGCATCGAGGTAACGCCGTCGAAACGATAGCCGTCGAAACGGTACTCGTCGAGCCAGAATCGGCAGTTCGAAAGGAGGAAGTGGAGGACGTCGGTCTTGCCATAGTCGAAGCAGCGGCTGTCCCAGGCGCGGTGCCAGCCCTTCGCACCTGAATGGAAATACTGGTAGTCTGTTCCGTCAAAGAGCGAAAGACCGTCGCGCTCGTTCTTCACTGCATGCGAGTGGACGAGGTCCATGATGACGCGAAGCCCCATGCCGTGCGCGGTATCGACGAGTGACTTTAGGTCGTCGGGCGTGCCGAAGCGCGAAGACGCGGCGAAGAAGGAGCTTACATGGTAGCCAAAGGAGCCGTAATAGGGATGCTCCATGATCGCCATGAGCTGAACGACGTTGTAGCCGGCCTTCTTGACGCGTGGAAGCACATTGTCGCGGAACTCCGCGTAGGTGTGGACTCTTTCTTCCTCGCCGCCCATGCCGACATGCGCCTCGTAGATGAACGGCGTCTTGAGCTTGGTCGAGGGAGCCGGATTGTGCCACTTGTACGTCGACTCGTAGACCTGGGCGCAGAAGAGGTTGGTCTCGGGATCCTGCACGACATAGCGCGCATACGCGGGGATTCGCTCGCCATGCCCCCCTTCCCAGCGCATTTCGAGGCGATAGTTGTCGCCGTTCTGGATAAGCCCTGCGGCTACCTTGCACTGCCAGACGTCGGTGTTCGGCAACCTGAAGCACTCGAAGCGAGGGTCGATCTTCCACTTGGAGAAGTCGCCCACGAGCCACATGCTCGTCGCATTCGGCGCCCATTCGCGGAACACCCACCCGCGCTTCGTGCGATGAAGCCCGTAATATTCGTGCGCAGAGGCCCAGTCGGCAAGAGAGCACTTCCCCGCAGTAAGCTCGCCTGCTCGGTCGAACGCATGCTGCGCGCGCCCGCGTATCGCCGCCTCGAACGGCTTTAGGTATGGATCGTCGAGAAGTCTTGCCATATCGCCTCGTCCAGATTACTCCGACGCTTCCTTCTTGACGAGCGGGCGGTCGAGCATCTGCTCGTAGAGCTTGATGTACTCCTTTGCGCATGCCTCGTGGTTGAAGCGGCGGCGAGACTCGGTCATGATGCGGGAAATCTCCCTCTCGCGGATTCCAGCTCCGGCGTGGAAGAAGTCCATCGCCTGATCCATCGCCCAGAAGAGGCCGTTGGAGTCGTAGTTGTCGAAGACGAAGCCATTGCCGGTCGAAGCCGCCGCGTCAAGCGGTTCCACCGTGTCGTGGAGACCGCCGGTGTTGTGCGCAATCGCGAGCGAGCCGTAAATCGGCGCCTGCATCTGGGGAAGGCCGCATGGCTCGAAGAGCGACGGCATGAGCGTGAAGTCGGACGCCGCGAAGCCGAGCGCCGAGAGACGCGCGTCGAAATTGTGGACTCCGAGGCGAGTATGGATGTCGTGGAAGTTCTGGATGTCCCAGAATGGCTGCTGGTACGGGCCGTTCGCAATGATCGCGAGCTGCGCGTCCGGATGCTTCTCGAGGAAACGATACGTGATGTCGGTGAGGAGCTGCGGGCCCTTCTGCACTGGGTCGAGGCGGCTCGGCCAGAAGAAGAGCGCCCTATCCGCGTTCTCTTCAAGCCCAAGCGCATGCTGGAGCGCGAGCTTGTTCTTGCGCTTCATCTCCGCATGGTTCTCAGGGCCATACCTAAACGGAATCTTCGCGTCCGTCTGCGGGTTGTCGGCAGAGTCGGGCGCGTTCAAAATGCCCGCCGCGCAGCCGGCGTTGTACTTGTTCCTGATCTCGTTCCTGATGGAATCGGGGATGAACGAGTGCCAGCCGTTGACGATCTCCTTCAGGAACGTGGGCGACACCGTGTTGATGAAGTGCGCGGCAAAGCATCCCGACGCCTGGAGGTCGATCATGTTGTTGTTGCGGCTCTCCTCGTAGTTGTAGGGGGGATATCCGTAGTAGAGGTTCATCCAGAACTCGGCCGCGTCGATGCCGGCGTCCTCGATCTGCGCGAGCGTCAGCTTCTGCGTGTGGATGTTGTGGACGGTGAAAAGGCAAGGAATCCCTTCGCGCCGCGCCGCCGCGGGAACGAGACCAGTCATCCAGTCATTGCAGTGGATGAGGTCGGGCTGCACGCGCGGGATGATGTTGTTTATCACTTCGCGCTGAAACGCGAGCGCGAGCTTGATGTTGCCGTCGCCACGCGAATACACAGTGTCGCGGTAGTAGAAGCAGCGGTCCTCGGCGAGATGGATGCGCTCGTCTGGGAGGTGGCTCTTGTACTTCCTCAGTTCGTCCGCAACGAGCTGGGCCGTCTCAACGTGGAACATGCGCCGGTAGTGCGGCAGCGCCACGTGCACGTCGGCGCCAAGCTGGTGCAGCGCCTGGACGAGAGACGCCGAAACGTCGGCCATGCCACCGGCTTTCGCGGACATCTTGCCCGCGAGGTTGCCCATTCCCTCCGGAAGATAAGTGATCTCCGGAGTGACAATCAAGATTCTTGGATTTTTCATCTGCTCCTTGCCATGCTGTATTTGGTATATTCCCGTCTTGCTGCGGACATTATACCAAAAGCAGGCAAAAAGTGGAACAGGTAAAAAATGAAAAACCGCCCTCAGGCGGAGAGGTGGCTGCGACACCACGCACCGCCGTGGAAACGAAGCGCGAGAATCGTGGCGAGCACGGCGAAAAACGCGGGCATTGTCCACCAAAGCGCTATGAGCGACTTGTGGCACATGGCGATGGCAATCACCGCAGGCATCCATAGGCAGATGTCGCAACCGAGCTTCGCGCACATGACGAACTTCACGTCGCCGACGCCGCGCAACGCCCCCTCGAACACCAACCCCACGCCCTCTCCAATCTCGCGCAAGAGCATTATGAAGAACAGCGTGCGCACGGAAGCGCACCATGCGTCCATTGAAAACGCCGCGTCCGTAGGATAGAAAAGCGACGCTATGGGACCTGCAAACGGAAGAAGCATGGAATATACCGCAGTCAATATCACGATGCAAAGAAAGAGTCCCGTGCGAACAGTCCGCCTGACGGCAACCGCATCGTCCGCTCCGTGATTGCGCCCGCCTACGATGCTCATACCGTCAGAAACGGCGCACATCGTGCAGTAGAAGACGTTGTTGACGGCAAACACCACGTTCGCAGACCCCGCGCCAAGTGCATCATATCGCCCGAGGACGAGCGTAAATACAGTAAACGCGACGCAGGCGGCAAACGACGTCACCCCGTTGAAAGAGCCAGTGCGAAGAATCTTGCCCATCAGCGGAAGATCGGCCTTAAGCGCACCATCGCGCCAATGTGCGCGAACGAGCGCATCGCGGCAGACAGCCGCGCCTTGAAGCACCGTCACCGACGCGAGTGAAATGACACCCGCGATCGCGGCGCCCGCGTTGCCCATCGCAGGGATCGGACCCCAGCCGCCAATAAACACTGGGTTCACGGCGATATTTACGAGAACGCCAACTATTCCGCAGGCCGAAACCCAGCCCGTGCGCCCTTGCCCGGTGAGGAGCCCGCCAAGGACACCATTCAGTATCATGAAAAAGCCGCCTGGAACATAGATTGCGATGTACGCCTTCTCGCCAGCCGCGACATCAGGAGCGTGCGCGGCAAAATCGACAAGCGCGAACGCGGCAAACACGAGCGCCACCAGAACCGGAATCGAGAAGATGGAAAGCCACACTCCCTGTGCAAACGCACGCACCGCATCGCGCCCCTTTCCCGCGCCGTGCAGCTGCGCGACATAGACCGACGTGTAGCCGACAGTCGCGGAGATGAGGCAGACGAACATGACGGAGACCATTGTAGCCGAAAGCGACGCCTGAAGCGGGGCACAGCCACGCTGGGAAAGGAGAAAGCGGTCCCAAATGCTGTTCGCCGCGTAGACAAGCTGCATAAGGGCAAGCGGCAGAACGACCTTAAGCGTCTCCTCGAATCCACCCTTCGCCTTGATTTCGCATTTGTCAGGCATGGCGATATTATATCATTTACTGAACGGCTGAAAGGACAAGACAGTCGATATCAGGCAGCAAAGACTAGTACAAGAACCCGAAGAGCCACAAGGGGATTCTGCATCCCCGCCCGACTTCGATGCCGTCCAATGCGAGATAGCTGTCCGGCAAATCCTTGATCTGCTCGAACGTTTTTCTTTCCCCTCCTATTTCGAAAAGATGTCGTCCGTCGACAATGCTGTCACCGCGCGAAGGGAAGGCTGTCGTATTGCGAACCGAAAGCTGGTTGTTGAAAAACACTTCGCGGAGCGTTCCCTTGTCTGGATCGGGCGTAAGCGCGCACATCAAGTTTGTGTTGTCGCAAAAGAGCTTGCTCGGCGAACAAAGGCGCTTCAAGACATCGGCGTCTTCCGCCAACATTCCGACTAATCCTGCCCGGCGGAGTGCATGCAAGACCTTGAGCCCCTGCTTGCGATCCATTTCAAGGCCCTGGCACAACTTGGAATTGTTCGGCGTCTGAGGGGTTGATTCTGCAAGTATCGTCAGCATCCTCCTCGCTTTGCGAATGGTTTCCGGCGTGACGTCCTCGACCTTGGGCAAATCGACATCCAGAACCTGGTTCACCACCTGAAGAAGTTTTCGATGGAAATGCCGAAGGTCCTCACGATAGAACGGATAGTAACCATGCTCAAGATACTGTTCGAACTTTGGCACGACTTTTACAGTTGAGACAACCGCCTCTGCAATGGACACATGATTTTTCAGGATGTCGCCCAGTTTCTGAACTGGGAATCTACCACACCCCTCAAACTCCAGAAATTCCCTGAAGGACATTCCGGCAAGTGAATATTCCACCTGGCGGCGCGAAAGATCCGCTTTCCCTTGCGCGAGGCGCAGAATCGAAGATCCCGTATAGGCAATCTTCAAGGTCTTGAAATTGTCATACAAGGTCTTGATCAGATTCTGCCAATCTGCGAGATAGTGTATTTCGTCGATGTAGATGCTTTCACCGCCGTGTCTTACATGATGCTGGGCTAGTTCGTATAACTCCTGAGCGTTCAGCCACACGTTGTCAACGGAAACATAGAGTGCTGTATCCGATTCATTTCGATTCTCTCTCAAATGCTGAAGAAGCATCGTCGTCTTTCCAACTCCGCGAGGGCCGTCAAGGGCGACCACCCTTGAATCCCAATCAATCTCATCAAAAAGATAGCGATGAAACGACGTTTCGGTCTCGCGAATGCGATCAGCGGACATGTCATAAATCATTTGAACGCTCTCTTCAGTCATGGCATTGCTCTCCAAAGTGTAGTTTACAAACCACATAATTTCGCAATTATCGTGGTTTTAAAACAACGATATTGTATCATATCACGCACAAGGGCGCAAGAGCACATCTCAGGAGAAAAACGCGGCGGCGCTGGACAAAGCCAACGCCGCCGTAAAACACCGAGGAAAACGAGGGAGGGTTCCCGGTGCGCAAATCATCTGACTATGATGACAGTGCCACCGACGGAGAGCGCAAGCGAGAGGTGCTGCGGTCCAACCGAAGTCGCGTCCGCCCCGCTCATCCACGCAAAGTCGAGCGATTCAGCGGACTTGAGCTTGCCGCCCGACGATGTCGTGGTCACGAAGGCATTGGTGCTCATGCCGTAGGAGGCGGATAGAGACCAGTCAACAAGGTTAAACGGCCCCTTGGCTCTTGCCGTTCGCGCAGCGCAGTCGCGGGGAATGTACACCTCAAGTTTCCCGTCTCCGGGATTGAGATTGTCCTTGGCCAACGAAACCATCGCGGACTGGCGAAGCGGAGCTTCGGCATAGGGCGTCGCAGGCAGTTCGTAGATGAGCCGAGTCGGATCGGCGGCGCCGGAGAGTCCGTAGACCTTCATGGTCGGAGTCGTACCGCGAAAGGTAATCGAGGAGAACTTGAACGCCTTGTCGGGGATCTCAAGCGTTGAATTGTCCACGATGACGGCGGAGGGATTCGAGTTATTGCTTTCGCGGAGCAGAACGGAACTGCCGCCGGCGATGTCGAGCGTGAAGTTCGCGGACGGATTGTAGCCCTTTATCTTGAACGCGGCCCCGTTGCGAAGACGAAGCACGGAGTTCGTGCCCGGCGAGAAGCTCTTCGCGGAACTCCAGAAGTTGGCGTTGTCGGCGAGCGTGACGCCATCGAGCGTCAGCGTAGCACTCGCGCCGGTCGCCGAGAAGTTTGGCGCGATGAGCGAAACATTGTCGCCAACGAGCGTAATCGATGCGCCTGCGGGCAGGACGGAGAGCGAGGCGACAGTCGTGTCCGCAGAAAGCATGACCGAGTTCGTGCCGTCAACAGGGAAATTCGCCGTAGAGGCAGTAGTCGGATAGCCGATTCCCGTACCGGAGCAAGTCCAGTTGGCGGCGTTCGTCCAGAACCCCTGTTCGACTTCTGCCTTCCATGTGTAGGTGAGAGAATCGCTCACAGATACATCTGTAACGGCCGTTTCGTCGGACCATTCTTGCTGGCTGTAGGCGTTGGAACTTGTGACCTTTCCGTACCAGACACCCTCGCCAGGGAACAGCCCCGAAACCGTCCACGCGCCGCCCGCAGGATTGGCCGTGTAGTTTGTCGTGCCAACGACAGTCCAGTCGGACCGGTCCCGCGAAATCCAGAGCGTGAGAGTCGTAATGCCGGAGCCGAACACGTCGAACGTGCCCGACGCCGTTCCGGCACCGTTCACCGAAACGAGCGAGAGCGTGTCGTTGAGTTCCGTGCCGCAAACGAGCGAACAGGTGCCGATGTCCGTCGTTACCGTCCCGTTGTTGTCGTTCGCGACGACGAGGCGGTAGTAGTAGGTGCCGTCACCGAAGCCGCTGAACGGCAGCGCGAAGGCGCCCGTCGCTGTGACGGTGCCGAGCACGGCGGACGAGCCGAGCGCGGAGGTCGTGCCGTACTCGAGCGTGACGGTCGCCTGCGTCGCGCCTGAGCCGAAGTTGGCGACGCTGCCGGGGAAGACCATGCCGCCGTTGTCGGGATAGGGGGTGCCGAAGGTCACGTCGAGCGGCGCTGAGTTGGGATCATAGGTGCCGTCGATAAGGACGTCCAGGTATTGCGGATAGGCGGATGTGCTGCCGCTCATGGCCGAGGTGGTGAAGACCTCCTCCGACGTGCGCAGCGCCGGATAGGTGACGTTGGCCTGGTTGAAGCCCTTCGCGGTGTTGTTGTCCCACTTGACGAGACGGTAGGTCTGCTTCGCGCCGCTCGTGAAGGCGGGCGAGTTCGCGTCGATTTCGAAGACCACGGACCCGGACGGCGAGAAGTCGATGGCGGCCTTGTTCATGATGGGGCCGTTCGCATACGGGGAGGCGGGCAGGACGAAGTGGAAGGTGATCGTGCCGGAGATGGAGGGATTGGACTGGAAGAACCGCATTTCCGGCGCGCTTCCCTTGAACGTGATGACCGCATTGCTAGCGGATTTGAATGGATTGAGAGAACCATCAAGTTTCCCGTCGTCGAGCGTCAGGTTCAGCCCATTGATCGTGTTGTTCCATTTTCGGACCCACACCTTGCCGCCGCTCTCTGCTACAAGATGGACACCGTTCTGAACCGTCAGGCCACCAAAATTGACGCTGCCGCCGTTCTTCGCGACAACCGTGCAGTCAGAGGAGAAGGTGACCGTGTTTTCGTTGAGTCCCCAGACGCTGTTATTGAGATCCGAATAGTTGGGGTAGAGGTCGATGCCGTCGAAGGTGAACGTACCGGTCGCATCAACCGTTCCGGGGAAGCCGCCATACTTGACCGAGAGACCGTACTTGGTTCCCGATGTGGCGGTCTGGAACGTGACGTTCGCGCCGTTGGAGATGCCGGTGAGCATTTTGACGGCGGTGTTCGCCGAAATCGTGACCGTGGCGGTGACGCCGTCGAAGCTCACGTTGTCGGAGGTGCCGGGCGCGGCAGCCGCGGGCTCGCCGCCCACGAGCCAGTTGGCGGGGTCGGACCAGGCGCCGGTCGCGACATCGGTGTTCCACGTGTAGTCCGCAGCACGGACGCCTGTTGTTGCGAAAAGAAGCGCAACCATAGCGCAGAGCGAGGATTTCATGATAGTCTTCATGGCTGTATTCATGAGTGTTTTCATTTTGATACTCTCGGTGTAGTTTTTCCCTTCACCGCGCATTGTATCAAATTCCAGCATTTTCGCTTGTGATTTCGTCCACAAATTATTGTCATTTTACGGACAGTAGACGCGGCACTTACGCCGCGTTTTATGCTCATTCCAACGGAGTGCCGCCGGCGATTGGCGCAGACGAAGCGATGACAACAACGAATCCAATAATGGCCTCTTTGTCGGGATCGCTCTCGCTGCCCTTCGAGACAACATCAACGCGGAGTCGGCAAATCGTCTCGCGCTCGCGGTTGCGCGCTTCATAGACAAGGAAGCACCCAGTCGCAGTCGTTGTCGGAACTGTCAGCACCTGATCTAGCCCGATGGGATTGAACGTTGGCATGTTGCCGCAATACCAGTAGAGGTTGGCGTCAGAGACATTCACGGGGACAAGCGTGTACTTGAGCTTGCGCGTCTCGCCAGGATACATTTTGATTTCGTAGCGGCTGTACTGGGCGTTCCATGCAAGGCCGTTGTTCAAAAGCGTCGCGGAGGTCGTCTTCACGTACGACGCCTTCTCCGCATCGATCTGCGCCTGCGTCTTGTAGTCCGCGGGAACATGGCCCGCTTGGAGGAGGCCGTGGCCCCAGACCTTCGAGGGTCCGTCGGAAAGCTTTACACAGCTCGCCTTGAGAATCTCGTAAAGCTCGTCGCGCGTAAGGTCTGGCTTCTGCTGCTGATAGAGCGCACAGATCGCCGTCGCCATCGGCGCGGCAAAGGACGAGCCGCCATTCGTGCCCGTCGCGCCCGTGGCGCTCGTGTAGAGCGGAACGTTGTTGCCAAACGCCGCAAAGTCCTTCGCCCAGTTGTCGTTGAGCCCAGCTGACATGCGGTCTCGCTTGATCCCTGCGATGTTGATCACGCCGTCAATGTCCTGCGGGAACGAAAGCGTCTCATTCGGCGCGTTGCCGCCGGCCGCCACAAGAATAAGACCCTGCGCGAGCATCGCGCGGATCTGCTCGGTAGCCCACGCGAGTTGCTGCTCCGTGTAGTCGAACGGTGTGTATCCGCCGCTGAAGTTGACGACGCGGCAGCCATTCGTGAAACACCACCAGATGCCGTTGATGTCGTCGACAAAGTCTCTGCCGTTGTAGGCGTAGAGCGTGCACTCTGGCGCGATGCCGAACTTGTCGGACTTGATGATCGAGGCGACGCCAAGTCCGTGTGACGCAGTCTGCGACGTATCGCCGCCTAAGACGTCAATCGCCATGTTAGTGACCGAGCCGTTTACAATCGGGCGAATTCCCGTGTCGACCATGCCGACCTTGACGCCCTTCCCGGTGATGCCAGCGTTGAGGAGGTTCGTGACACCGAGCTCGCCCATATACCACGCCGAGGCGTCGTAGGTCATCGCCATCGCTACGGGCATGCCAAAACACATGGTTGCAAGCGATACAACCATGAAAATTCGCTTCATTCTACTCCGCCTCCTCCAACCGGAAATTGCGGAAGGCAAGGCCGGAGTGCTCGGCCGGCATCATCTGGAACTGCACGGCGATCGAGATGATCTTGCGGAAATGCTCCGGGACAGTCCCCCGCGATAGGCCCATCCGCCGCGCTTGTACATCGGGACGCGCCATCCGCCGAAGGCGAGCTTGCCGTTCTCGTCGCGCCCATTGAGCTTCAGCTGCGGCGTCGCGTGGTCATGGTAGTTTCCGTCCGCGTCCGGGAGGCGGTTCATCTCGAAATAGAGGCGCGTGTACTTCCCGGGCTCGACAGGGATGCCCTCGGCAAGATCGGCGTTCCCGCAGCACCAGCTCCCGGCCGTCTCGTCAAGCGCCACGTTCCAAGTCCTTGTTGCCTCGTCGTAGCTCGCATGGACGCCCTTCCCGCCGCCAGAGCGGCCGATCTTCGGAAACTCCACCACCTTCGGCTCCGGTTTCTGCACGGTAATCGCCGCAACGTAAGACGTCGTGCCGCGCCGCGGCGCAATCTCGACGGACGCAATCTTCTTCTCGGGCTTCGGGTTCGGCCACTGACGAATCATGTACTTGTGTCCTTCGCCGTCCTTCCAGCCGACAACTTCCTGCCCGCTCTTCGCGTCCACTTCTACGGATGTCTTGTCATCGTAGACAACGCGGTAGACGGGCGCGGCAGTATGTGCGAAGTAGAGGAATGCCGCGCGCGAATCGACTGCAATCCCCTTCACGGGCTTCTCGACCTTGATAACGTCCTTAAACTGGTTCTGGTCGAAACGGATGAAGTCGAAGCGCATTCCGCGCCAGTCGGTCACGCCCCACGGAATCTTGAAGTCCGGATTCTGGACGTTGGCGAATTCGTTGAGCCGCACGAAGACCATGCGGTTTGGATCGACGTCGAAAACGGGCTGGCGAGCCACGCGCTCCGCTCTCTCGCGGGCGATTTCCGCCTTGCCGAGTTCAAGCGACTTCTCGGCAGTAAGCCCCTGATCCCACACGGCATCCGACGAGCGCGGATATTTCGCAAGGACATCGGAAACATCGCCGTACACGTAGAAATGCGAGCCGCCCGAAAGAACGAGCGTGTAGTAGCCGTCCGCATCGGGCTTGAGCGGCTGGCGATGGGAGACGAGATTGCGGACACGCGGATCCGCGCCGGCGACCGACTTGTCGTCGGGGCGCGTGAAGAGGCGCACAAGTATCGGCTTCTTCGCGCCACCAGGAAGAGGCGCGGGCTTAAAGCGCACGACCGGCAGCGTCGGCGCACGCGAAGTGATCATGTACGCGTCAAGTTTGCCGCGGCGGGCTGGCGTCACTTCGATCGAGGCCGCGGCGCTTCCGTCGTCCTTGATCGCGTCCAGCATTTCGCAGCACGGATTCACGCCCTTCTTCGCAGCGGCCGCAAGAACGGCGGAAACCATTTCGGACGTCGCTACCTTTTCCTTGAACTCGACGAGTGAACCGCCCTTCGCAGCCCATTCGTCGATGCGGCTGCGCGTGACGGGATCCATCGCCGCAATTCCGGCAAACGTCAGCACGTCGTAGCGGTTGAGGCGGTCCGTCTCGTTGATCTGCGGCTCGAAGATGACGTCTATCGGGAGATGCGCGTATTCAAGCGCCTGCACGAGCGCGTCGAAAAGACGATGGTTGCCGCCGCCGTTCGCGAACGCGTGGCGCTCGTTCGTCTGCGAGAAAAGAACGGCCACCTTGCGCGGAACGCCACGGTCGCGCGGCGTGAAGAACTCGTTCACGTCCTGTATCTCGCGCTTGGCGAGGCGTATTCCGAGCAGCTGGTCGGTGTTGACCTTGTAGGGGCAAAGGAAGTTATAGGCGCTCACTTTGCCGACTTTTTTTAGCGACTCCTCGGGCCACATCCGCCAGAACTTCGTGCCCTTCCACTTGCCCTCGGTCTCGACTACTTCGTGCGCCGCACGCCAGTCGCTCGGACGGCGCGACCACTTGAACATGTAGGAGACGTTGTACCCCCGCTGATACTGGTCGAGAAAGCTCTGGCGGATCGAGTTCGTGGAGCAGCCGACGTACATCTCGCTGTCGACGATCGGCTTCCCGTCCGCAAGCGCCCTCAGAAGATGCGCCTCGACCGCCCCGCCGTGCCCGCCCGTCGGCGCGCACACGACGCCGAGCGGCTTGTTAGCCGTATAGAGGTCGATGCCGCGCGTACGCATGGTAGTCGGCTGGAAGCACGCGAGCGCGTTCGGGTCGACCCTCCTAATCGCCTCCTGGCCCTCGGCCAAGAGAGATGCGAACTTCTCCTCTATCGCCTTGATACGGTCCGCGCCCTTGAGCGACTGGTCGACACGTCCCTCCTCGGAGCACGCCGGCTCGTTCATGAGTTCGTAGCACCACGGCTTCCAGCCAATCTCGCGCGTGAGGCGCGCTCCTTCCTCCCACATCGTGAGCCACACCTTGCGTCCTTCATCCGTCAGGATGGAATACGGCATGAAGTGGTGCCCGCCAGGCGCGCGCGCCTTCTCGTTGCACGAAAGGCACCCGTGGCCCCAGTTCGCCGCCGTGAAATCCACGTAGACAGGAAGAGTGCTCGCTATCGCCGCCGCATACTTCTTGTCGTCGCGTCTACGCATGCGCTGCTTTGGGTTCAATTTCAGCATCCACTCCATCGGCGCCTCGTAGCCAATGCCGTCGAGCCCAAGCCGCTGCAGGTTGTCATAGCCCGGCATATCCTGGTAGAGCCACTTCAGCTCAGGAACGTACCCGGGAGTGTCCTCGTTGCACTCGAGTTCCGTCGCGCCGTACCAGATGGTCGCGGGGAAGTAGTGCGGCTGGCCATTTACAAGAAGATGGCCTTCCTTCGACACGGAGAACGCCGCGTCCTGCGGATACAGCTCGTCTTTTGGAAGAGCGTCAAACGGGACGAACGGATCGAAGCCGAGTCCCTTGGGATCGAGGTATTCGTCGGCCGGAGCAACGGCAGCGGCCAAAACAGCGGAAAGTGCGATCGACAGACGTTTCATGGCGCGAGACCCCCTCAGTCAAGCATGTCGTGGTATTTGCCGTCCTTGAAGCCGCGGCAGGTGCCGAGCGGAAGCCCAGCGCCATTCACGACGTTCCAGCCGCAGTCGAGGTCGAACCAGGCGTAGCGGAACGAGAACGCCTCCTTGATGTCAGGGTGTGTGAGCTCGATCGTGTCGCCGATGATCTTCGCGTTGGCAAAGCGAAGCTTGATGCCTTCCTTGTCCTTGCCTTTCTTGTCTTTGCCCGTCTCAACGGGACCGGAGAGCTCGAAGCCCTTCACGGCCTTTCCGTCGCGAGTCTTGAGACCCTTCGCGTTCTTGAGGTGGATCACGCACTTCGGCCCCTTCCACTCGACGGAATCAACCTGCGGGCAGCGTCCCTCGACATTCTTGCCGTAGACGTTCTGGAGCGCCCAGTTTGCATAGCGCTCGCCAACCTCCTCCTTGTGGATCGGATGGATGTCCGCCTCTCCGAGGTCGAGTAGCGAAATCGTGTCGCAATCGGGAAGCAGCGTCGCGAGTTCGTTGAGTTGACGGCGCATGTCGGCGTTCACGGACCAGGTCGGCGCGTTCGTGTCGCCCTCGCGCATGCGCTCTACGGAGTTGGGCTTCGTGTCGAGCTGGTGCGGGCATATCTCCGTGATGATCACGGGGAGTTTGTCCTTGTAGGTGAACTGCGCGCGCCATCCCTCGACAAGAGTCTTGAAGAAGTCGGCGTACTTGCCGTTCCCGAGGTCGCTGCAGCCCTGGTACCAGACCGCGCCCTTGATCGCCATCGGATAGAGCGGATGGACGAGCCCCGCGTCCATGGTCGTCGCGCTGAACAAGTTGATTGCGCGCGCATCGTTCGGCTTGCGGCACTCGGGGTGATTCCAGATGTCCTTCGGCATCTGCTCGCCGATACATGCCTTGAACTTCATTTCGTGCGACTCTGCGCGCGACGGCCAAAGCGCGATCGAGACCGGCTTGAGCATGCCGCCCGGCCTACCTTCCTTGCTTGCGGCATAGACCTTGTAGCGCACCGAAAGGACGTTCTTGCCGACGCGTCCATGTTCCTTGATGGGGACGCCGTAGCCGTGGTTGGGGTTGCCCGAGCCGCCGAAAGCATGGCCGTTCAGGTAGTTCATGTCCTGCCCGTACGACTCGCTATAGCCAATGGACCAGTTCTTCTTGAGGTCGGCTTCCGTAAGCTCGAATGTCGCGCGCATCCAGACCTCGCCGGTGAAGCCCTCGGGGAAAGGATCGCACTGGAAGCCGCGTCCGTCGATCGTAAGCTCCTTCCAGCTCTCGTCCTCGACGAAATCCGGGTCGTGGAGCGACGGCTTGGTGTTGACGAAGTTGGAAGCGGGGTCGAAGCGCTTGTTCCACTCGAAGATCTTCTTCTCGTATACCTCGGGTCCGCCGGCCTTCATGAAGTCGGTCCAGCGGTTGTACCAGAAGCCGGCAACGCCCTTCGCGTGGCCCGTGCCGTGGTCCTTCGCCCAGGCCTGGTCTATCCAGCCGTCGATCTTCGTGGCGCCCCACGAGGCGTTCACGAGGCCGATCGGAACGTCGAGCACCTTGTTGAGCTTCCAGCCCATCCAGTAGAGTGCCGCACCGTTCTTGCGCATCGACTTGTAGGTCGAGGTCTCCCACTTGATGCCGATCGCGTCCTCGCGCGGGAACGGCGAGTTCCGGTTGTCGCCGTCGTTCATGAGGAGTGTGCGGATGTTGGGGTTGCCCTCCGCCTTCTTGAGGAACTCCTCGCCGCCAATCGGGAGGCGTCCGTAGCCCGCGAACGTGTAGGCCATGTTCGACTGGCCGCATCCGAACCACACGTCGCCGAAAAGGACGTTGGTGATCGAGTGCGTCTCCTTGCCGCACTTGGCGGTGATCGTCGACGGCTTTTTGTTCGCCTTCTGCGCGGGGAGCTTCACGGTCCAGCGACCCTTCTCGTCCGCCGTCGCCTCGCCAACGGTCTTTCCGTTGAGCGCGACCGACACCTTCGCGCCTGGCTCGGCGAAGCCCCACACGGGAGATGCGACATCGCGCTGAATGACCATGTCGTCGGAGCATACGCTCGCGAACTTGAATTCCGCCGCACTGGATGTCAGCGTAATAAGGAGCGCAATCACGGAGATTGCAATTGCCGCAATTGACGACGCCTCTACAAACGTTTCACGGGACTTTATGGAGTTTTGCGCTTTCATGCCTAAGATTATATATCAAAATACGACACCTTGATTTCAATTTCGTCTATGAGTTATTTCAAATATAGATTTACCCGTTGCGCGTCGCCAAAAACTGTTGTAGACTATGAGGCGCCATGAAAAAGCCAGCAGACATAAAGGACGTCTGGTTCATCCTCCCGGACGGGACAAATATCTTCGACTCTGAGTTCCGCGCGGGCGCGCTTTCAGTCGCACGCGAACTCGCCCTGCCAAAGGTGCGACTTTCCAACGAGACGCTCTTGCTGAAGAAGTTCAGCATTGAGAAAAGCGGCAAGAACAGCGCGATGGCAGTAATCGCACACGTCCGCAAGCCCGCACTCCTAAAGGCGTTCGGAAAATCAGGCATACCGCTCGTCCTTCTCGGCGAGGAAGCGGTGGAAGACTGGCGCAAGGCCTTCGGAGGACCCATCACCGTATGCTCGGTCGACAACGAGTCCATTGGCCAGATGGCAGCGGACTATCTCCACGAGCAAGGTCGTTTCGCGTCGTACATCTACGCCGACGGCTCCTCTGACCAGTTCTACCAATGGTGGACTTCGAGGCGCTACGAATCTTTCGTCGACACCTTGCGCGAGCACGGCTACACTGGAGAGGTCCTGCGCGTTCCCGTGCTGAACTCCTCGGCCCACACCGACGCCGAGCATTTCCTCAAGGCGACAAAGAAAATCCCACGTCCAATCGCCGTATTCGCATGTAACGACCGCGCCGCGCGAGAGATCGTCTCGTTCTGCCACTTGTCAAACCTCCACATCCCAGATGACGTAGCGGTTCTCGGCGTAGACGACGAGAAAGACCTCTGCGAATCATGCCCCGTTCCGCTTTCGTCCATCAAGATCGAGCACTACCGCCTCGGGCGCACTGCGATGCACCTGATACTCAGGATGCTGGAAGGCGGCCCGCGCCGCGACAAGGTGATCCTGTGCCCGCCTGTGCGCGTAATAGAGCGCGCGTCAACGAAGAGAAGCACCCCGAGCGACAAGTTCGTCGCGAGCGCCGTCAACTTCATCCGCACCGCGCGCTTGGATACGCTCGACGTAATGGCGGTCGTCAAGGCGTGCGGTGCCTCTCGCAGCTATCTTGAAAAGCGCTTCAGAGCCGAGACGGGGCGGACGATTCTCGATGCCATTCACCGCCGCACCATGGAAGACGTGAAGCATCTGCTTCTCGACACCGACAAGTCGGTTGCGGTCATAGCCCAGGAGACGGGATTCCCTTCCGCCTCGGGGCTCTGCTCGATGTTCCGTCGACTGACAGGACAGTCAACATCAGAATTCCGCGCCACCCGCCAACCGCGCTAAGGCAGATCCATAAATCGAGGCTCTCGCCGCCTGTCGGCGTTACACGATAGACGCGACTGGCTGGCCCTTGGTCACGGGCTTACCATGCTCGACGAGGAAGGTGATCTTGCCCGCTGCAGGCGCCTTGATGGGGTTGAAGAGCTTCATCGCCTCAACGACGCAAACCGCCTCTCCCGCCTTCACCGCAGCACCATCGGCAGCCATCTCGGGCTTGCCGGGAGCATCGCTCCTGTAGAACGTGCCGTTGAGCGGCGCGAGAACGGGAGTGCCGGAGATGTTGTTTGATTGTTTGATTGTTTGATTGTTTGAGTCGGCGGAACCCCGTCCCCCGTTCCCCGTTCCACGTTCCCCGTTCCCCACTTCCTCCTGGTCAGCGGGAATCGGACCGCCCTCCTTGCGCCACTTGAAGTAGCCGAGCGCGACTTCGGGGAAGAGCGCATAAGAGAGAATGTCCTCCTCGGCCTTGATCGTGTTGGGCGGGAGTTCCTCAGCGGCCTTGACGAGACCGGGCTTCAGCAAGTCCGCCGGACGGCAGGAAATCGGCTTGAGGTCGCCGCAGAGCTGCTTCCTCAGCTTCGGCGCGATGGGCGCGGGCGTGCGCCCATAGTATCCGGCCGCATAGCGCTTCGTCTCGTCGGTCACCATCGAGTAGCGCTTGCCGGAAAGGACATTAAGAACCGACTGGACGCCGACGATCTGCGACGTAGGCGTGACGAGCGGGGGGAATCCCAAGTCTGCGCGTGTCTTCGGCAGCTCCTCGAGCACTTCGGGTAGGCGGTCGAGCGCATCCTGCTGTGCGAGCTGCGAGCGAAGGTTGGAGATCATGCCGCCAGGAATCGCGTGGACGAGAACGCCTGCGTCGACCGGCTCAACCTTCGCGGTGGAGGCGGGCTGGCGCTTCGTCTTGAGGTCCTTGAAGTATCCGTTGATCTTCGTAAGCGCAGAGGTGTCGAGTCCAGTCTCGAAACCGCAGCTTTCGAGAATCACCTTGACTGACTCGACCGGCGGCTGAGAGGAGAAGGACGAGAGCGTCGATATCGCGCAGTCGAAGCACCCTGCGCCCGCCTCGGCCGCGGCGAGATACATCGCCGCCGCCATGCCGCTCGTCATGTGCGAGTGGATCTGGATCGGCATCTTCGGCATCGCCTTGCGGAGCGCGGCGACGAGTTCGCGCGCGGCGCCTGGCGTGAGGATGCCGGCCATGTCCTTGATCGCGAGCGAGTCGATGCCCATCGCCTCCTGCTGCTTCGCGAGCTCAACATACTTCGCGACCGTGTGGACAGGCGACGTCGTGTAGCAAAGCGTGCCCTGCGCGTGGCCGCCATACTTCTTCACGCTTGCGATAGCGACTTCAAGGTTGCGCGGGTCGTTGAGCGCGTCAAAGACGCGGAAGATGTCCATTCCGTTCTCGCAGGCAAGCGCGACGAAACGATCGACGATGTCGTCTGGATAGTGCTTGTAGCCGAGGATGTTCTGACCGCGGAGAAGCATCTGGAGCGGCGTCTTCTTGCAGACCTTCTTGATGCGGCGAAGGCGTTCCCACGGATTCTCGCGCAAAAAGCGCATGCAAACGTCGAACGTCGCGCCGCCCCAGCATTCAAGGGAGTAGTAGCCCGCGTTGTCGATCGTCTCGGCGATCTTGAGGATGTCGTCGGTGCGCATGCGCGTCGCCCACAGCGACTGGTGCGCGTCGCGGAGCGTCGTGTCCGTGATCCTGACGAAGGGCTTCTTCTTGTTTGCTGCCATTTTACACTGTCCTTTGTATGATCAACCGTAAAATTATCTTAGGCCCGTTACCCGTTACCCATTACCACCCCTCTAGCGACCGCTTGCGCGGCTCGCTTCGCTCGGGGGATACGTTCCCCGTTTCCCGAACAAGTATATCTTGCTCTCGGTTCCCGAAAGGAGCCGCCCGATGTTGGCGCGGTGCTTGAAGATGACGAATGCCGCGATCAGGGTGACGAGAATGCACTGCGGGAGGTTGCGATAGCCCTCCGTGCCGAGGATCGGGAACCACACGGCGACCATGAGAAACGCCGCCGCAGAGCAGCTACCGAGCGAGATGTAGTGCGACAGGGCAAAGACGAGCGCGAAGAGCGCAAACGCCGTTCCGACGAGCGCGGGCGCAAGGCCGATAAGCATGCCAAACGCCGTCGCAACGCCCTTCCCGCCCTTGAACTTCATGTAAGGAGTAAGCATGTGGCCGACGACGCACATGACGCCAACGGAGAGCGGCAACCACGATGGCTCTGCGGCAAAATGCCGCGCGGCGAGCGTCGGAAGGAGCCCCTTCAAAACGTCGCAGACGAAAGCGATGAGCCCCCACTTCTTTCCGACCGTGCGAAAGACGTTCGTCGCGCCGATGTTCTTCGACCCGACAGTGCGAACGTCGACGCCACGCGCCTTGCCGATGAGAAAGCCAAACGGAATCCCCCCGACGAGATAGGCGACGACAAGCCAGATGGCTACGATGATACTGGTCTGCATAGACAGATATTATACCACATCTCAGTCGAAGCCGAGGACATGGCGCATGTTATAGGCACCTGGACGCTTGCCGGCCGCCCAGACTACGGCTTTCAAGGCGCCCGCGGCAAATGCCTCTCGGCTCTGCGCGCGATGCGTGAGCTCGACACGCTCTACATCGCCCGCAAACATGACCGTGTGATCGCCCACAACGGATCCGCCGCGGAGCGCGTGGATCGCAATCTCACCGCGAGGCCGCTCGCCGACCTCACCCTGCCGCCCGTAGATCGCCGCCTTGTCAAAGTCTGCGCCACGGCCAGCCGCGGCGGACTTCGCAAGCATGAGCGCCGTTCCAGATGGCGCATCCTTCTTGTGGCGGTGGTGCATCTCCGTCACCTCGACGTCGTATTCCGGGCCGAGGACTTCCGCCGCCTTCCTGACGAGCTCGAGAAGGAGGTTCACGCCAAGCGAGTAGTTGCCGCTCTGCACGACGGGAATCTTCTTCGCCGCCGCATCGACAACCTTTTGCTCGTCGGCGGTGAGACCGGTCGTTCCGATGACGTAGGGAATCCCTTCCTCGGCGGCCTTGGAGATCGCCGCAGGAACCGCCGCGTGGAAAGAGAAGTCAACTACGCCCTCAGTGCCCTTCGGCCATTCGCGATCGTATCCGTCCGCGATGTCGACCTTGGCGACAACCTCGCAGCCCGCCCCCTCGGCAAGGGAGCAGAGCATCTTGCCCATCCGTCCCGCCGCACCTAATATGGCTATCTTCATTTAACCAATTCCCTTATATGAAAAGCGCTCTGCTTCTCTGCGCCTTTGCGTCTCTGCGTTTAAAAAA